>NZ_JBFOFG010000002.1:0-358952 GCF_040887165.1 Enterococcus sp. C65
TTAAAAGTTTTTTTGACTTCGTTTTTCAGAAGTGTTTCAGCAACTCATTTATCATAACTCGTCGTTTGTTATTTGTCAACAACTTTTTTTGAAGTTTTTTTCGATAGAAGCAAGCTTCGTAAGCTGTCGTTTTTTTACGACTCAGTTATCTTATCATGGTGTGATCCCTCTGTCAACAGTTTATTTTAACTATTTTCACTAGCGATCTTTGCTCTTTCGAACAAATAATAATATACCAACAGCAAAAATAAAAGTCAATAAGAAAAAAGCTGTTTTATCAACATTTTTAGCGTAATCGATCGTTCTAATCCTATAAGTGAGAAACGTTCGCTTTTAACATGTTTTTCATTAATGATAGCCTTCTCAGCATTGCGATTGTTCAGTTTTCTATTAATGAGCCACTTCACTTAGCTCTTACCTTCTAAAATTTTCCTTAACAAAGTGTTGCTTTTATCTATTTAGACATTTTTTTGCTAGAATGAATAGTAAATAGTATCATTCTAACTCTGGAGGAACAATCTATGAAAATATTAATTGCTGATGATGATAAAGAAATTGTTGAATTACTAAGTATTTATGTTCACAATGAAGGATACGAAGCTGTTAAGGCTTATGATGGGAAAGAAGCATTATCAAAGATTCGAACGATACCTGATATTGAGTTATTGATTTTGGATATTATGATGCCTGAAATGGATGGCATGCAGGTCGTTAAAGAATTACGAAAGGAATCGCAAATCCCGATTATCATGTTGACAGCAAAAACAACCGATATGGATAAAATTAAAGGGCTTGTTGCTGGTGCTGATGATTATGTTACAAAACCATTTAATCCTTTAGAAGTTATGGCACGCGTAAAATCTTTGCTTCGTCGAACAAAAATGCAAATCACACCGGATCAACCGGATATATTAGAAGTAAACTCTTTGATTATTAACAAAGATTCCCATGAAGTAAAAACAATTGATGGGAAAGAGATTCAGCTCACAGCATTAGAATTTGGGATTCTATACTTATTAGCAAGTCATCCTAATCGTGTGTTCAGTGCAGATGAAATCTTTGAGCGTGTATGGAAACAAGAAAGTATTGTTTCCGCAAAAACTGTTATGGTCCATGTTAGTCATTTGAGAGATAAGATCGAAGAAGCAACTGGTGGAGAAAAAGTCATTCAAACCGTTTGGGGAGTGGGCTATAAAATTGATGCAAGATAAAAAAAGAGGAACAGAAAAACGGCGACGAATCAATCTAACTTCTAAGGAAATCAGTGAGTTATTAGCAGAAGGTATTATCACCGTGATTCTCCTTCTACTATTAAATGTTGCGATTTTGGTTGTCCTTACTTCAATAATTAGTAGTTCCCCTTCATTGACTAATGCGATTTGGGATTCAAAAAATATTTTTGCTCAACGATTGAATAGTGATTTATTTTGGAACGGCCGAAATTTTCTGATTCCCCTTTTCTTTCTTTTAGATATCGGCGTATTATACTGGCGGTTGATCCGTCGCTACCGACAAATGCAACTACGTCATATTATTAGCGAGCTTCACTATATCGCTAATGGTAATTATGACCATCGGATCCCTTTTGAATTAACAGGTGATCTTAGTCGTGTAGTAACAAGCATTAATGGTTTAGTCGATAGTACAGTAGCTGCGATCGAAGATGAACGGAAAATTGAAAAATCAAAAGATGAATTGATTACTAATGTGAGTCACGATATCCGTACCCCTTTAACCTCTATTATTGGTTACTTAGGATTAATCGAAGATGGCCAGTATCAAACAAAAGAGGATCTTTTGAAGTATACCCATACAGCTTATATCAAAGCAAAACAAATGAAATTACTAGTGGATGATCTTTTTGAGTATACTAAAGTCAGACAACCAGCTGTTCCGGTCAATTTTTCGGCTTTTGATCTGATCCAGCTAATTGAACAACTAGCTGCTGATTTTGAATTAGAAGCATCAAAAAAGCATATCCAAATCCTTGTATCATCACAGGTTCCATCATTAACTATGGATGGGGACACCGAAAAACTAGTTCGTGTCTTTAATAATTTACTGACGAATGCTTTAAAATACGGCAAAGGCGCTACAAAAATTGTCATTGAAGTCGAAAAAGTTGGCTCAGAAGTCGTTGCGACAGTAAAAAACAATGGAGCTATGATTCCTCGAGAATCAATTGATAATCTTTTTGACCGCTTTTACCGAGTAGAAGAGTCTCGTTCACAAGAAACCGGTGGGACAGGTTTAGGTTTAGCCATTGCTCAAAGTATCGTTGCTTTACATGGTGGTTATATTTATGCTAAATCTGATAAACACTGGACTTCATTCATCATGCATCTTCCAATAAAAAGAAATGAAAAATTACCAATCAAAAGTCAGGAACATATTGACGAAAATTAAAATATCCGATATTCTTATTACAATCATTTCTATATATCATATCTATATAGCACAGAACCCAGTACATTTTATTTTTTTCAAGAGAGCTGATGGATGGTGTAAATCAGCAAAAAATAAGTTGGAAGTTCCAGTTCTTTGATGTGTACCTTTCGAAATAAGAAAGGTCGGTAAAACAGCCGTTATCTGTTAACAAGAGCAGCATATTTATATGTTGAACTCGGGTGGTACCGCGAATGTTAGACCGATTCGTCCCAAGATAATTGAGGGATGGATTGGTCTTTTTTTTATTATATTTAAGGAGGAATTGCAATGTTAGATGTAAAAATGATGCGTCAAAATTTTGATTATGTCCAAGAAAAATTAATGACTCGTGGGGTCAAAAAAGAAACCTTAGCTGAATTTATGGAATTAGATGAAAGTCGTCGAAAATTACTTGTTAAAACGGAAGAATTAAAAAAATATCGTAATGATGTTTCAGCAGAAATTGCACAATTAAAACGGAACAAAGAAGATGCAACAGCTAAAATCAATGAAATGAAAGAAGTTGGGGGCAACATTAAAGCCCTTGATGAAGAAGTAGCGCAAGTAGATGAAAAGTTACATCAAATTGCGACTACCTTACCAAATTTACCAGATGATTCTGTACCTGTTGGAAAAGACGAAGAGGACAACGTGGAAGTTCGTCGTTGGAACACGCCTCGTAATTTTTCATTTGAACCGAAACCACATTGGGAAATCGCTGAAAACTTAGGTATCTTAGACTTTGAAAGAGGGGCAAAAGTTTCTGGAAGTCGTTTTGTTTACTATAAAGGATTAGGCGCTCGCTTAGAACGTGCCGTTTATAACTTTATGCTAGATCAACACATCTATGAACATGACTATACAGAAATGATTACTCCTTATATCGTAAATAGTCGGGCTATGTTCGGAACTGGGCAATTTCCTAAGTTTAAAGAAGATGTTTTCCAATTAGAAGATACAGATTTGACATTGATCCCAACAGCGGAAGTTCCATTAACAAACTATTACAACGATGAGATCTTAGATGGGCAAGATTTGCCGATTTATTTCACTGCTCTCAGTCCCGCATTTCGTTCGGAAGCAGGGAGTGCCGGCCGTGATACCCGAGGATTGATTCGTTTACACCAATTTAATAAAGTAGAAATGGTCAAATTCTCTGATGCAGAACATTCTTATGATGAGCTAGAAAAAATGACAGCCGATGCTGAAGATATTCTACAAAAATTACATTTACCTTACCGTGTAGTAGCATTATCTACTGGAGATATGGGCTTCTCTGCTGCCAAAACATATGACTTAGAAGTATGGATCCCTGCACAAGAAACATATCGTGAAATCAGCTCATGTTCAAACTGTGAAGATTTCCAAGCACGACGCGCAATGATCCGTTACCGTGATGAAGACGGAAAAATCCACTATGCTCATACACTGAATGGTTCAGGACTTGCAGTCGGCCGAACTGTCGCAGCGATCCTTGAAAACTACCAAAATGAAGATGGATCAGTGACTGTTCCAGAAGTATTAGTTCCTTACATGGGAAATTTAAAAGTGATAAAGTAGACCACCTTGTCTTATTTATATAAAGAGGTCATGAAATAAGCGGTCAGCTCCTCGCTTATTGTTGAGGAGTTGCTTCTTGAACGCCGTTTATTCGTTTTTAGAGATACTAGAAGAGCCTGAGACAAGTTTTGTCCCAGGCTCACTAATCTTAATATGTTTATTTTCTTTTTAAAAAGGACTATTGCCCCACTCTCTTCTTGTTCAGAAGTTCTGTAATTTACCGGCTTTTTTATAATTTTCTTATAATTATAGAGGTATTATGCCCACCAAAGCCAAAACCATTTGAAAGAATAATATTTGCTTGATGATGAATTTTATTATTGGGAATATAATTCAAATCACAATCTTCATCGGGTTCTGTCAGGTTAATAGTTGGTGGTAAAATATTATACTCCATCGCTTTCAAGCTAATCACTGCTTCAATGCCTCCTGCTGCACCTAATAGATGTCCTGTTGAGGACTTTGTAGAGCTAATCAATAATTGTTCAGCATGCTTTCCAAAAACCTTTTTGATTGCTCGACTTTCACTAATATCTCCAACTTTAGTACCTGTTGCATGCGCATTTATATAATCAATTTCATTCGCACTAATTTTCCCCATTTCAAGTGCTTTTTGGATGGCACGACTGGCTCCTTCTGAATGAGGTGTAGTCATATGATAAGCATCTGAAGTCATCCCGTATCCGATAATTTCACCTAAAATTTTCGCTCCGCGTGATCTTGCATGTTCGAATTCTTCTAAAAAAACGATCCCAGCTCCTTCTGACATGACAAAGCCATCCCTATTTTTGTCAAAAGGTTTCGAAGCTAAATTCGGTTGCTCATTCCTCGTAGATAAAGCTTGCATTTGGTTGTACCCAGCAAAAGCAATAGGTACAATCGAAGCTTCTGCTCCACCTGCAAGTATTGCTTCACTTAGCCCATATTTAATTCTAAGAAATGCTTCTCCTATCGCTTGATTTCCCGAAGCACAAGCTGAAATAGGACACAAAGTCACATCTTTAAATCCAGTCTTAATTGATACGAAACCTCCCGCTATATTGCCTATTGACTTAGGAACTACTAAAGGAGAAACACGATTACTTCCTTTCTTTTCCATAATGTTTTGATTTTCAATTAAAGAGTGAATACCACCTATTCCTGTACCAATCATAACGCCACATTTTTCCAAATCAAAATCCTTATGATCAAAACTCGCTTCAGATAGCGCTTGCATAGAACTGATTACTGAAAAATGAGTGAAACGATCTGTTCTCTTGATCTCTTTTTGATTAAGATACTGGTCAATCGCATAATCAGAAATAACTCCACCAATCCTTGTTTCTAAATTACTAAATTCCTCTGCTTCTATCTTTTTTATCCCCGAAATACCATTACTCACATTTGTCCATAACTCTTCTGCATTTTTTCCAGAAGAAGAGATAGTTCCCCTTCCAGTTATAACTACTCTTTTTATCATCTTATAAACTCCTTACTATCATAAAATAACAAAATATAAATATAACTCAGATATATTCTAACATATTAAAAAATCTTAACTATATAGTAATTTAACTAAAAAAAACAAAAATTTGTTATTAAAACATAATTTTTTTAATAAATTTATCGTAAAAAATGCTTATTAGCTCCTTAACCGCTCAACTTCACAGGGGTTTAAATTTATACAACAGCAGCTTAGTGGTCACTCTTATTTGGATATTGAGCAAAAACAACATAGTCAGACGAAAAAAAGTCATCAATCTTAAAATTTAGAAAAACAAATTTTAAGATTGACGACTTTTTTACTTTAAAAACAATGCTCTAAGTATTCTACTTATTTCGAATATTCACTTGACTCCTAAAGCGGAATATGTTGAGTCTTTTTCCCTTAATTGATTAAGATTCTACTGAATAGTTAGGTGCTTCTTTTGTGATTTGGACATCATGTGGATGGGATTCTTTCAACCCATTGCCACTCATTTGGATGAATTGTGCTTCGTCACGCAATTGTTTCAAGTTGCCTGCCCCAACATAACCCATACCAGATTTTAATCCACCGATCATTTGGAAGATAATATCCGCAACGCTTCCTTTGTAGGCCACACGTCCTTCGATTCCTTCTGGTACTAATTTATTCGCTTCATTGACGCTACCTTGGAAATAACGATCTTTTGAACCTTTTTCCATTGCGCCCAATGAACCCATACCACGATAAGTTTTAAAACGTCGGCCTTGGAAAATCTCAAATTCACCTGGAGATTCATCTGTACCTGCCAACATACTACCTAACATGACGGCATGCCCTCCAGCAGCTAATGCTTTGACGATATCACCTGAATATTTGATTCCGCCATCAGCAATAATTGCTTTGCCATATTGTCGTGCGACAGAAGCAGCATCATAAATTGCTGTTAATTGTGGTACACCTACACCGGCAACCACACGTGTTGTACAAATTGATCCTGGTCCGATACCGACTTTTACGACATCCACACCCGCATCATATAATGCTTTTGTTGCTTCCGCTGTCGCTACGTTACCGGCAATCAAAGTAGCATCTTTAAAGGTAGAACGAATTTCTTGGATTTTACGAATCACTCCAGCGCTATGACCATGTGCTGTATCAATAACGATCGCATCTGCTCCTGCTTCCAACAAGGCACCTGCACGCTCAAATGTATCACTTGTTACACCAACAGCAGCAGCTACAAGTAGACGTCCATGTTCATCTTTGGCAGCGTTGGGAAATTCAATCACTTTTTCAATATCTTTGATTGTGATCAATCCACTTAAACAACCATCGTTGTCAACGATAGGTAATTTTTCAATTTTATGTTTTTGCAATATTTTTTCTGCGTCTTTTAGAGAAGTACCGACTGGGGCTGTTACTAAGTTTTCTTTGGTCATCACATCATTGATTTCCATATGATAATCAGTTACAAAGCGCATGTCACGGTTCGTAATAATACCAACAAGTTTTCTGTTTTCTAAAGTCTCAACGATCGGTACACCGCTAATTCGATATTTGCTCATCAATTCTTCTGCATCTGCTACAAGATGTTGCGGTGTTAAGAAAAATGGATCAATGATCACACCACTTTCAGAACGTTTGACTTTGCGCACTTCGTCTGCTTGTTGACTAATTGTCATATTTTTATGAATAACACCTAATCCACCTTGTCTAGCCATCGCAATAGCCATCTTACTATCAGTTACAGTGTCCATACTTGCACTGATGATCGGGATATTCAACTTAATATTTTTTGCTAATTGTACACTCATATCCACTTCGTTTGGTAACACGTGACTTTCTGCTGGTATCAGTAAGACATCATCGAAAGTAAACCCTTTTTTCGTGAACTTTGTTTCCCAGTTGGACATTTTTAGTACCACTCCTCTAGTTTTTAGTTTATCTATTAAAATAATCGATTTTTTCTATTAAGTCAACCGTCTTCCCATAATCCGGACTGTTTCTAAGAATATCCTTATTATAAGCGCTTCCATTACAAGTCATATATGGTTAATAACGAGAAACTCTTTTAAGAGAAGCTACTGATTAAATTTACCAAGTTTCTCAAATCTTTGTTCTTTCTGTTTTAACCATTTCTCCATAAAAAATGAGAGACCACTATTCAAAACAAACAACTGTTTCAAATAATGATCCCTCATCATTGATATACATCGAATCGTACTTTAACGAATTATCTTCTAGGTACAGATAAACTTCCAACGATTCCATATTTTTTCTTCATGTAATAACGCAAAGCTAGTGCAGCAGCCCCAATAATGATGATAACTACTGGATCTAACAACGGATTCAGTACTGGAGGAAGAAGTGTGGTAGCGGAAAAGGCAACCACCCAGACCAATGTAGTTCCAGTTAAGATCAACAATGTTTTACCCATACCTGGCTTTTTACTACGATCTGCTCCCGGATACTCATATTGATAAATGTATTTATACATCAGGTAAAATACCCAACCACCAACAGCTGATCCAAAGACCAAAGTTGTGATTCCATAAGCTGGCGTTGTTCCACGTGAAAACAATCCGGTAATAGCAATCATGATACTCAACAAACCTAATAACAGGAATGTATTGTCTAGCCACATCAATAGTGGTTTAGAATTTACCTTTGCTTCAACTGGTTTGTTGATAATTGCTTCAGTTCTTTCAGAGACAGTTCCAAATAATTGTCTGGCTGTTTTTCCACCTTTTTGTTCAGACACTAAGGTTGGAAGGATGTCATGAAGTGCTTTTACCTTTTCCTCTTCGGATAGATTAGCTGCTTCTAAAGATTTTTTTAAGTCAAAAATATATTGTTGGTTTCTTTTAGTTAATTTTTCTTCTAATTGATTGTTTTCTTTTACAATTTCACGTAATTGTTCTGATTCCATGATCTAAATAGTCCTCCTTAGCCGCTACTTTAACGGTTGTCACAAAAGACATTCTAACATACTATACGTATCGTTTGATAGCCCTTTTATACATTAAAACGGAATAACATAACGTCGCCATCTTGGACTACATAGTCTTTACCTTCTAGACGAACACGGCCAGCTTCTTTGGCAGCATGCATATTTCCATAATGATCTAGATCTTCAAAAGAAACAGTTTCCGCACGGATAAATCCACGCTCAAAGTCTGAATGGATAATCCCAGCTGCTTGAGGTGCTTTGATGCCTTTTTTAAATGTCCAAGCCCGAACTTCTTGTTCTCCTGCTGTAAAGTACGTAGCTAATCCTAGCAAATCATAAGCTGCACGAATTAATTGATCTAATCCAGACTCTTCAATTCCTAAAGCTTCTAAGAATTCTGCTTTATCTTCTTCGTCTAGTTCAGCAATTTCTTCCTCTGCACGTGCGCTGACTACGATAACTTCTGCATTTTCTTCGGCAGCAAAATTACGTACAGCTTGAACGTAGTGATTCGTATCGCTATCTGCTACTTCATCTTCTGCAACGTTTGCTACATATAAGATTGGTTTGGTAGTCAATAAAAACAATGATTTAACGATTTTTTGTTCTTCGTCTGTAAATTCGATAGAGCGAGCTGAACGTCCTTCTTCCAGGACTGGCTTGATTTTATCTAAAACAGCCAATTCAGCAACTGCATCTTTGTCTTTCGTTTTTGCGATTTTTGCTACTCGAGTATAGCGTTTAGTGATCGATTCCAGATCTGCCAATACTAATTCTAGATTGATCGTATCAATATCCGCTAATGGGTCAACTCGTCCTTCAACATGTGTGATGTTGTCATCATCGAAACAACGGACCACATGACAAATCGCATCAACTTGGCGGATATGACTTAGAAATTGATTTCCCAAGCCTTCCCCTTTACTTGCACCTTTAACGATTCCTGCAATATCCGTAAATTCAAATGTTGTTGGCACGGTTTTTTTAGGATGAACAAGTTCAGTTAAGCGTTGTAAACGCCAATCGGGAACTTCTACCATTCCTACATTCGGATCAATGGTTGCAAAAGGATAGTTTGCTGCTTCTGCTCCAGCTTTGGTGATTGCGTTAAATAAAGTTGATTTACCAACATTGGGTAATCCAACAATTCCAGCAGTTAATGCCATAGATTTATTCACTCTTTCTCTGCATTTTTTTCAAGTACTTTTTTTAATTTTTTCTCAAATTCTCGACGAGTCATCATAACGATGTGCCCGCAATTGACGCATTTGATTTTGATGTCCGCTCCCATGCGGATGATTTCCCAACGGTTAGTCTGACAAGCATGAGGTTTTTTCATTTCAACAATATCATGTAAGTCGTACATAAAAGTCCCCTCCTTTAGTCATTTCTCTTAAGAACGGTTCCCACGTCTTTTTTGATATTCATATAGTGATCGTAAAAATTAAGGTTGATTGGTCTGAATTGAACGCTTCTTTCCTATTACTTATTCTTCATCGAATTGAATATTAAGGATATCAAGGATTCTTGTCAAATCATTTTGCGAAAGGTACTCAATTTCAATCTTTCCTTTACCGTCTTTTTCTTGGATAGCAACACTTGTACCAAACTTATCCATCAAGCGGTCTTCACTTTCACGTATATAATAAGGCTTTTCTTTTGCTAATCGAGGGATTTTCTTTTTTTCTTTCCCATCGTTTTGATTTAATTGCGAAACAATTTGTTCCAACTGACGAACCGTTAGATTCTCCATAACTGCTCGATTCGCTAATTTTAGAATCAAACTTTTGTTTTTTAGACCTAATAAGGTACGAGCTTGTCCCATCGATAATCGTTGATCTTGGACCATTTCCTTCACTAAATCAGGTAACGTTAACAGACGGAGATAGTTTGCGATATATGGACGACTTTTACCTAAACGTTTCGCCACTTCTGCTTGCGTAAGTTTAAGATTTTTCATCAGCATATCATAGGCTTCAGCTTCTTCTAATGGATTCAAGTCTTCACGTTGCAAGTTTTCCAAAACAGCGACTTGCATCATTGCTTCTTCATCAAAGTCACGAACAATTGCAGGGATGGTCGCTTTTTCTGCTAACTTAGAAGCTCGGAAACGACGTTCACCAGCAATGATTTCATATCCTTTTACTGCCGAACGACGGACGATAATCGGTTGAAACACGCCTGATTGCTCAATGGAGTTTGCCAATTCTTGAAGCGAGACTTCTTCAAATGTTTTACGTGGTTGATAAGGGTTAGGGCGTAATTCGTTTAGTGGTAATTGTACAACTGTTTCATCTTCAACATCCACAGTTTCTAAATTCTCTAAATCTTGAAATAACGCATCGATCCCTCGTCCTAATCCTTTACTTTTCTTCACGGTTAACCACTTCCTTTGCCAATGCTTGGTAAACTTCAGCTCCTCTAGAACGTGGATCATAATCAATGATCGGCATTCCATGACTTGGTGCTTCTGAAAGACGAATATTTCTTGGAATAATCGTTTCATAGACCTTCTCACGGAAATACTTTCGGACTTCTTCCACGACTTCATTTCCTAAGTTCGTACGTGCATCATACATTGTAAGTAAGACGCCTTCAATCTCCAATTCTGGATTGAAATGCTTTTGAACTAAACGAACTGTATTGAGTAATTGACTCAATCCTTCTAATGCATAATATTCACATTGCACTGGGATCAGAATAGAATCGCTAGCTGTAAATGAATTAATAGTCAAATGACCTAATGAAGGTGGGCAATCAATCAGAATATAATCATATTGATCGTTCACTTCGGCTAAAGAACCTTTCAAGCGAGACTCTCTGGCCATCATTGAAGTTAATTCGATTTCTGCTCCTGCTAATTGAAGAGTGGCAGGCACAATACTCAAATTTTCATGTTCGGTAACAAGAGTTGCTTCGGCAATCGGTAGCTCATTGACTAAGACATCATAAATATCTTGAGTAACATCTGGTTTTCGAATACCGACACCACTTGTGGCATTGCCTTGTGCATCCATATCCACTAACAAGACTCTTTTACCAAGACTAGCTAAGCAAGCACCTAAGTTAACAGTGGTCGTCGTTTTACCTACGCCACCTTTTTGGTTTGCAACAGATATTATTTGTGCCATCTCTTCTCCTCCTACTTGATTGGTTGCTTATTTGGCATACCAGGTTTTCTTGGGTATTTTTTCGGGGTGACTTTCTTCTTTTGGATTACCAAAATATGTCGCTTGTCAGATATTTTCGGTAATTCTATCGCATCTTCTTTGATAAACTTTCCCCCTAAGATTGCGATCGCATGCTTGGCTTCTATTAGTTCTTCTTCGCTTTTTGCAGCTTTCAGTGCATAAAAGTATCCTTCTTGTTTCACTAGAGGCAAACATAGTTCTGCTAAAACATTCAATCTTGCTACAGCGCGAGCAGTCACTAAGTCAAATGAAGCTCGGAATTGAGGATTTTGACCAAATGTCTCGGCACGATCGTGATGAAGTGCCGCTGTGATACCAAGTTCTTTTGTTAATTCCGTTAAGAAATTGATTCGTTTATTCAGTGAATCAACGATCGTGATCTGTAAGTTAGGAAACGCAATTTTCAGTGGGATACTCGGAAAACCTGCGCCTGAACCTACGTCGCAAAGTGAAAGAGGCTGAGAAAAGTCCACCTCAAAAGCTAACGTTAATGAATCATAGAAATGCTTCAAATAAACGTCATTTTTTTCCGTGATGGCTGTTAAATTCATTTTTTCGTTCCACTCAACTAACCACTGATAGTAACGTTCAAATTGACTCATTTGTTGATCAGATAAATGGATGTCTTTATCTGCCAATGCTTGACGAAATTCTTCTGGTGTCATAATTAATCCTTTCATTGTGAAACAGCAATTGTTTCACGAAATCTCTTTTTACTTTAACGCAAAATGAACCGAGTTGCAATCTTTCTACCGGTAAATTTATAGGAGGTTTTAAAAAATTAAAAAGGAAGCACTAGGAAGTACACATCCTTCTATATGTAAGTAATTAAAAAAAATAAATGCCTTAACTAGGTTATCTCTAATTTTTAACGCTAGTTGATTTTTTATTCAAATTTAAACAAAAAATGAACACATATCAAATGTATGGGTTAAAAAAATCAGCTCGTCTTTGATTCTTACTTCAAAAACGAACTGGTTTTTTTATTGTATATACTTATATTTATTATTTTGTCTCTAATTTTCTTCGCACAACATTGAGATAGTGCTGTAACCCAACGGTCATGACCCATGCAGCACCTAAACCAATAAAACTTCCGATCACGATTCCCAAAAAGCGATATTCGATCAAGGATATCAAGTAGGCCCCACGAATTAGTGTCGATAACATCAGTGCCATCGGATTAAGAAAAATGTTGGCAACCGCATAATTTCTAGCAACCAAAAATTGTGAGATACCGTAAAGAAAAGTGATCAGAAAAATCGTTTGTAACTGAGTAAATGGTACAAAGGATAAAACAGCCGACACACATAAGCCCCCCATGGAACCAATCAAATATTGTACTTGCCGATGTTTCATTGCATCCAAATTCTCAGCTAAAAGAATAGAAGCACAAGAAAGAGTTAACCAGTAAGGATTGTGCAACTGCAATCCGTGACTAATATAGACGGAAAGAAATAAAGCAACACTGTAGAAAACAGAATCAATAATCACTAACGGTTCTTCTTGGAATCTCTCTTTTAAAGAGATTTGTTCAATGGCTTGTTCTGGACGTGAATCAAGTAACTTGGTGATAACTGCAGCGATCAATGAAAACATGACCCCCATGAAAAAATAAAGAGAAACCATTGGCAAATGATCAATCGGTAACTGCATACTTGTTCCCATCGCCGAAAGCATCGCAAAAAATAAGCCACCTGGTTTTGAAATATGGAACAACCGCAAAATAAACCGGCTGGCAAAAGCCACTACAGCTACAGCAAAAGGTTCCAACCATAAAACATAGGTTGATAACATTCCTAATACAAAAGCAAATAAAAGTCCACAGCCAATGAAAAACATGCGCTTAATTAAATGTTTCATGGGTATATTTTGATAATAGAAAAAAGTAAAAATCCCTAATGAAGAAAAACTTGAAATCAAGAAATTCTGGTTTATGTATCCTAACCATAGTACGATAAAAATCAATAGCATAAGGTTCATGATACGAAATGGGTTATCTTGAATCTTATTAAAACGAAAATAAGTTTTGAACAACCAATCGCTCCTTTCTTCTATCTTTATTTAGATGTTGAGGCTCCAATGTTTCGCTCTCGTTTCTATCAACATCATTTAGTATAACAACAATTTCTTTATTTTTCATAAAAAATAAGTGGGGGTTGAGACAAAAGTGTTTAGCATCAAGAAAGAAGAAAGAATTTCCAGAAATTGACAGAAAACACAAACACTAGTTTCTGCTGTTGATTGTTACCTACTTGATGCTTCTCAAATTTTTGGCTCAATCTATAAATAGGAGGGACTCGAGAATTACGAGGTAATTTCCCATCAATTCTAGCTCAACCTACCCAATTGAATTGTGTCCTGAAAAAAGGAGATTTACGCCATCAAAAAATGGACAAAAAGCAAAATACTTCCTGTCCATTGATGGTGCTAAGATTTCTCTTTACTGGTATCGTTGCTAAAAAGACGAAAAAACTATCTTCTAGAGATTCCAACAGGAGTATCTAGCTCTAAGAAATAAGCCGGAGAATCCAAAAATAGTTCCTCCTATTTTTTGAAATCTTCGGCTAATTTCTTAGAGCTACTTATGGAAAACCGTAAATCAGAGGTTTTCCACTTTCGCAATCTTCCCTTGTTCGATGTAGACCATCAAAATACTTAGATCAGCAGGGTTTACACCACTGATACGGCTAGCTTGAGCAATGGTTTCTGGTTGGATTTTTTGTAGTTTTTGTTTTGCTTCTGTAGCCAATCCATTAATTGCTGCGTAGTCGATATTTTCTGGTATTTTTTTGGCTTCCATTCGTTTTAATTTTTCTACTTTTTCAAGTGCTTTTTTAATGTATCCTTCGTACTTGATCTGAATTTCAACTTGTTCAATTTCTTTCGCTGTCAATGCTTCATTTTCCGGAATAAACAACATTAAATCGCTGTAGCTAATTTCAGGTCGCTTCAAAAAGTCACTCGCTAAAACCCCGTCTTTTAATGGCGCAGCATTGATAGTTGCCAAAAATGCTTGGACTTCTTCTGTCGGTTTGATCCGGACAGTCATCAAACGTTTAATTTCTGCTTCAACAGCAGCTTTCTTTTTCAGATAAGCTTGGTATTGGTCTTCTTTGACTAAACCTACTTGGTGTCCCATCTCCGTCAAACGTAGATCTGCATTGTCATGACGCAATAATAAACGATATTCAGCACGTGAAGTGAGCAAGCGATAAGGTTCATTGGTTCCTTTAGTCACTAGGTCATCAATCATAACACCAATATAACCGTCACTGCGTTTGATGATCAAAGGCTCTTTTCCTTGGACTTTGAGCGCTGCATTGATTCCAGCAATCAGCCCTTGGCCCGCTGCTTCTTCATAACCACTAGTCCCATTCGTTTGACCTGCAGTATAAAGGTTTTCGATGACTTTCGTTTCGAGCGTTGGACGTAATTGATGGGGTTCGACAACGTCATATTCGATCGCATATCCCGTACGCATCATTTCAACTTTTTCCAGTCCTGCGATAGAGTGTAGCATATCCACTTGGACATCTTCTGGTAATGAAGTCGATAATCCTTGAACGTATACTTCTTCCGTATGCAAGCCTTCTGGTTCTAAAAACAATTGATGTCTTGGTTTATCTGCAAAACGTACGATCTTATCTTCAATCGATGGACAATAGCGAGCGCCCACACCTTCAACGATTCCAGTAAACATCGGTGCACGATGCAAGTTATCACGTATGATTTTATGAGTCGTTTCACCGGTATAAGTCAACCAGCAAGATTCTTGTTCTAAGTTGTACGCACTATCTGGCGTGCTAAAACTAAAATGATTTGGTTCTTTATCGCCAGGTTGCTCTTCAGTCACTGAATAATCAATCGTACTTGATTTAACCCGAGGAGGTGTTCCTGTTTTGAAACGATCAATCGCAAAACCTAATTCTTTTAGATTATTAGCTAATCCAACAGAAGGTTGTGAATTGTTGGGTCCAGATGAATACTTCAATTCTCCGATGATGATTTCACCTCGTAAAGCTGTGCCAGCAGTAATGACGACAGCTTTCGCTTGGTAGCAAGCGCCAGTTGATGTCACCACACCTCGACAAACACCCTCTTCGACGATTAATTCTTCGACGATTCCTTGACGCAACGTCAAATTAGGTTCTTTTTCTATCGTATGCTTCATTTCTGCGGAATAAGCATGCTTGTCTGCTTGCGCTCTTAAAGCACGCACAGCAGGACCTTTTCCTGTGTTTAACATTCTCATTTGAATGTACGTTTTATCGATATTTTTACCCATTTCGCCACCAAGAGCATCGATTTCTCTCACTACGACACCTTTTGCTGGTCCTCCGACTGAAGGGTTACATGGCATGAACGCTACCATGTCTAGATTGATAGTTAGTAATAACGTTTTTGAGCCCATTCTGGCTGCAGCCAACGCTGCTTCTGAACCAGCATGTCCTGCCCCTACAACGATGACGTCATAAGTATCTGCTTGATAATGATTCAAGTACATTTCCTCCTTTTATTTTCCTAAACAGAATTGACTGA
The DNA here is from genome assembly GCF_040887165.1 of Enterococcus sp. C65. Classification (NCBI taxonomy): domain Bacteria; kingdom Bacillati; phylum Bacillota; class Bacilli; order Lactobacillales; family Enterococcaceae; genus Enterococcus; species Enterococcus sp. C65. The sequence goes on from NZ_JBFOFG010000002.1 coordinate 16,118, forward strand.
ATAATTGAGTGATTAATTCATCTTGTACACTGTCTCCAACGACTTCCCCTAAGTAGTCCCAACAGCGTGTCATATCGATTTGAACAAGATCTACAGGCATACCTGCTTCAATCCCAGCAACTACTTCTGCTAATGAAATTGATGCTTTTTCAAGTAGAGCAATATGTCTGGTATTTGATACATACGTAGCATCTCTTTCACCGGTTTGCCCACCAAAGAATAAATCAGCGATAGCTGTTTCTAATTGATCTAAACCATCATTTTTAGCCACAGAAACGGCAAACACCGGTTCATCTTCTAACCATTGATCAAGTTCTTCTTTTTCTAACTTTTGCGGCAAATCTGTTTTATTTAAAAGTACAATCCGTTTCAAACCCTTAGTAGCTTCTAAAAGCTGCTCGTCTTCTCTGGTCAGTGGCTCACTTTGATTCAAAACCAATAAAATCAAATCCGATTCAGATAATGCTTTTCGACTTCTTTCTACCCCGATCTGTTCAACGAGATCTTCTGTTTCGCGGATTCCAGCTGTATCAATTAATTTCAATGGTACACCACGAACGTTCACGTATTCTTCGATGACATCTCGTGTCGTTCCCGCAATATCTGTTACAATTGCTTTTTCTTCTCGCAATAAGTGATTCAACAAGCTTGATTTTCCGACATTTGGACGACCGATGATAGCTGTACTTAATCCTTCACGCAAGACTTTTCCTTGTTTCGATGTAGCAAGTAAAGCTTGGATCCTTTGTTGGATCATCGTCGCTTTTTCAAGCAATAATCGTGTAGTCAATTCTTCCACATCATCGTATTCAGGATAATCGATATTGACTTCTACTTGTGCTAATGTTTCTAAGATCTCTTGTCTTAATGAACGAATCAACGAAGAAAGATTGCCATCTAATTGATTTAAAGCTAAGCCCATTGCTTTGTCCGTTTTCGCCCGAATTAAATCCATCACGGCTTCTGCTTGAGAAAGATCTACACGACCATTTAAGAAAGCTCTTTTTGTAAATTCTCCAGGTTCAGCTAGTCTTGCTCCTTCTCGTAATAGCAGTTGTAAAATTTGATTTACGACTACGATCCCACCATGACAATTGATTTCAACGACATCTTCACGAGTAAATGTTTTAGGTGCTAACATAACAGAAACCATAACTTCATCAATGATCTGTTCATTCTTCGGATCAGTAATATGCCCATAATGAATCGTATGACTAGGTACTTCCAATAAGCTTTTCTTGCCACAACGATAGACTTTATCTGCTAACGCTACCGCTTGGTCTCCACTAAGTCGAACAATACTGATCGCTCCTTCTCCTGGTGGGGTAGAAATTGCAGCAATCGTATCAAATTCTAAAGTAATTTCAGCCATTTTTTCACTCCCTTTTTAATTTTACGCACAAAAAAAGTGCCCACTTCACCCTTTACAATAAATGGTGAACTTCGCACTTTGACTGCTTGTCCATGATTAAATTCTGAACATAGGTTATCATATTTAGTTACAAGACACAAGTATTGAAAATAGAGAACTCTGACAACTTCTTCTTTTTTACAATATCGTAAAAATTTTTTTCATTTATACATTCATTCTGATTTGAGGATATTGTACATTCTTTTTATTTCATCCTTTGTATCGTCGCGTTCCTTTTCACGACTATTCAACATAAAAAATAGCCATTCAAAACAAATCGCTATCTCATCTCAGTTCTACAAAAAAACACACGAAGGCTAACCTCCATGTGCTTTTTCTATCAAAGTAAGACTACTTAAGCATCGTATACTCCGATAAGAATGATTTCTAATAAAATATACTTTGTTTAAAAAAGTTTGTCAATGTGATTCCTAAAAACAACCACGCATATCAACCTTTAAATTTTGCTTTTTCCTCAATATAACCGATCTTCTATGAATGATTAAATGAATTTTCAACTATAGGATAAAACGACATTTATTTTATCCCTATTCAGGAGGGTTTACCTCTATCTTTCTAATCCAGAACTTGATATTTCCAATCCAGAGTTTGGTCTTTCTGTTTTTTTCTTTTTTGAAACTTTTTTATTTATAGTATTAATTCTTTTCTTAGCTTCAGGACTAGATTTTGATTCATTTTTATTTACAGCAGCAACTTTTCTCAGGTATTCTTCACCCGTTTTTCTATTATGTAACTCGTTTTTAACATCTTTCTGATTTATAAGAAACTGGTTTGTAAGCACGTCTCCAACTTTTTCTCCAGCTTCATTTACAACATCTATTAACAATTCTTTTTTTACTATTTTCATGCTTGGCGTCTCTTGCGCCAATTCTTTTTTATTTTTAAGAAAAAACGCGTAATTCTGATCAAGTAAATCACTATAACTCTGGTTCTTGACCTCATCTTTAGCAACTTTTAGCAGCATTTCATCCATACCCTCAATTTGTTTACATTGATCATACTCTTTGTCTTTAATAATTGCCTTAGTTTTATAACCTAGTGTATATTTGAATGCTAATCCTATATTTTTTACGATACATGCCCCTGTCATTTGTGACCTTGCAACATAATTTTCAAACTTACATTCTGATGCATGATGATGAAGCTCTTTTAACGGAAATTCTGTTGTCTTATGAAAAAACAAATTATATTTATCTTGAAAAAAGCTTCCAAAGCTCACACCTTCTTTTCGGGACAAACTTAAAAAATCTCGCCATGTAGGAGCATATCTTCCTATACGAACAGCTTTTGAAATGGCTTCTATGTTTTCTTTTGATTCTTCAAACTCATATACATAGATTGATTTTAATTGTTTGGTATCCAGATCTACCCACAATTTTTCTACTGCTGCGAAACTCTCTACAAATTCTGCTTTATCCTCCTTACTAACGCCTTTCCAAAGGTCTAATTTCTCTTTATCGGAAAAATCATTCCAGTTTTCCCATTGATAAAACGACGCTATTTTATTTAAATGCTCAAGAGAAATTTTTCCATCAACATTTGGCGCTTCATTAGGTACAAGTTGACCTCCTTTATTACAAACGCGCACTTTAATTTTATTGTCTTCTTTTTGAATAAGCAGGCTGACACTATGAACATCGCCTGCTCTTCGGTTATACATGATTGGTATAACTAAAAAACTATCCGGATCATTATTTACCAAGTCTTTCATGCATGGCTTAAAATATTTGTTATCGTAACTACATCCTATACTACCGTTTAAAGAGTTTATTAAGTTCTTTCGTTCTCTACCATTTTCTGTAAACTGTTCAGGATTTTTTTCAACTACCTTTTTATACAAATACATATACTCTATAAGGTTATCATATTTTACTCCAGCCTCATTATCCAGCATATTGGAAGTCCAATTCCATTTTTGATTAAAGACATGCGACATTTCTGCAAGATACTTTTGTTCATTTTTTACATATTTTTCACGAGCTTTTTCGATATCTTTTATCATTTTTTTTCTTTTTTTCTCTTCCATTTTTCCCTTCCTTTTCCCCCAGTCGTATTCACAGTAACATAGATTATTTTGGAGAAAGAAACTTTTTTTTAGAAAACAGAGAAAAAAAGATTTCTTGCAAAACACAACAAAAATAAAGTAGCGAAAAAGTAATCAGTTTACTTTTTCGCTACTTCATTGATTTAAACTTCTCTTATTTATCAAGCATTATTTCATTAACAAGCATTTGTTAATGAAGCAAACTCTTTTAGTGTTTATAATCGTTTTTTTACAGGTTCTACTACTAGATAACGATAAGGCTCGTCTCCTTCAGAATGAGTTTTCACATATTCATTCTTGCTTAATGCCGCATGGATTTGTTTTCTCTCAAATGCCGGCATTGGTTCTAAGAAGACTGGTTGACCGGATTTAATTGCTTTTTCGGCAGTACGATCTGCTAAGCGTTGAATGATTTCTTGTCTTTTTTCACGATAATTACCAACGTTTACTACTACAGATAGTTTATTTTTAGCAACACGGTGAATGAAAACTTGTGCTAAATACTGTAAAGCATTTAATGTTTTGCCGTGTTTGCCAATTAAAATCCCTTGTTTTTGTGTATCTAATTGAAAAACGACGGTATTTGCTTCGCGGGTCATTTTTACTAAAGCTGGCGCATCTAATTGCTTGGTAATATCCGTGAGATAGACTGCTAATTCCGTTAAAGCTGCTTCATCGCCTAATTCACTGGTTTCTACTTCTTCTGGTTGGTCTTCTGTGAAGACTTCAATGGTTTCAGTTTCTTCTATCGTTTTTTCTAAAGGTTCTTCTAAAACTTCTTCTACCGTTTCTTCAATTGCTTCTGAAACAGTTTCACTAATTGAAGGTTCAATCTTAAGACGAGCATTCTTACGCCCGATCCCAAGAAATCCTTTCTTACCTTCATCTAGTATCTCAATTTCAACTTGCTCTTTATCCAATCCTAAATCGTTTAAACCAAGTTGGATTGCTTCATCAATTGTCGCAGCTTCATAAATCGGCATTAGCATTCCCTCCCTTATTTTTTACGTTTTTTCTTCGGACTCATGGCTTTTTTCAACGCACGTTCTTTTTCACGAATACGTTGAGCTTCTTCTTCTCGCTCTTTTCTAATCTTAAATGGATTATTGATTAGTAATGTTTGAACGACTTGGAAAGCATTAGATATTACCCAATATAATGAAAGACCACTTGCTAAGTTGACCCCCATAACTAAGATCATCACAGGCATCACAAAATTCATGATCTTCATTGATGCATTTGATTCAATTTGACTCATGCTACTTAGATACGTACTTGCAAAAGTAAATACCGCAGCAAGGATCGGTAAAATAAAGGTTGGATCTGCTGTTCCTAGATTTAACCATAAAAAGTTTCCTTGTTTTAATTCAGGCACACGTGAAATCGATTGCCATAACGCCATCAAAATCGGCATCTGTACTAACAACGGTAAACAACCAGCATATGGGTTCACATTATTTTCCGCATATAAACGTTGTTGCGCTTCACGTAACTTACTTTGTGTCTCAGGATCTTTTGAACTATATTCTTGTTGTAGTGCTTTTAATTTTGGTTGAAGTTCTTGGGTTTTTCGCATACTCTTGGTTTGAAAATGCATCAACGGCATCAAGATCACACGAATGATCAAAGTGAATAAAATAATCCCAATCCCTGCATTTCCAAATGACAATGCCTTGATCGCTTCTGCAAAATAATAAACGATGTAGCGATCCCAAATTCCTGTGCTTTGTGCACTTACTTCTCCAGTTCCACAACCGGATAAGACAACGACTAGACTGATAATGCCTGCCATCAAAAGTAAACGTTTGTATTTCTTCACTTACTCTTTTCCTCTCTATCGATTATTTTTGCAAGTTTTAAGACATGGACTAGATTGGAACGAATCTCATCGTAAGTTAGTCCCTTGACACTTGGTCTTGCAATCACGATAAAATCCAATTCCGGATCGATCTGTTCTTTTACAGAATAGACCGCCGCACGAATCTTACGTTTTACCTCATTGCGACATACTGCATTGCCCACTTTTTTACCTACTGAAAGCCCGACACGAAAATGTGGCTGGTCTTTTTTTTCTAAGCGGTAAACGACAAATTTACGATTAGCAAATGACGTTCCTGTATGGAATACGTTTTGAAACTCTCGTTCTTTTTTGACTCGATACGCTTTTCTCATTCGTTTTCTTTCCTTTTCTATCTTTCACTTACGTCCATAATCATAACATATTTCTCTTTATTCTTTCAGCTTTTCCCTAAAAAAGGGCATAAAAAAAACCACTGAAACCCCAGTGGCTTAAGCTGAAAGAACTTTTCTTCCTTTACGGCGACGGCTTGCTAAAACACGACGGCCATTTTTAGTACTCATACGTTTACGGAATCCGTGAACTTTTTGACGTTTACGTTTATTTGGTTGGTATGTTCTTTTCATGTATTCCACCTCCAAAATTTCTTATCTACTGTTAAAACACAGACATACTTTGATAGTATAACGACAATCAAGGTAATTTGTCAATATAAAATGAAAGGAAACTTCTGGATTTATGCATTCTATTTTTCCACAGTTTAGTTTTTTTTCGTGTGATTCGTTTGTGGAAAAAGTTATACACAAGATTTATCCACAATTATTTTTTAGGGTTTTTTACACAGAATAAACACCTGTAAAAAAAGTAATCCACAAACAGTCATTTATCTGTGAATTGAATGCTTAACTCCTTGATAAACAAAGATTTTTTATCCACAACCTACCTGGGATTTCTGTCTTTAAAACACACTTATCCACCTGTTGATTAGTGATGTGGATAAGTATTTTTCCTCGTTGTGATTTTTTTTGTTTTTTTCTCTCTTAATTTTGTGGATAATCTCAAATAAAAAATTTTTTCTGCTCTTTCTGTGGAAAACTATATGAAAAAATGATAAATTAGTACTAGTTATTCACTTTTTAATGAAGGAGGAAGCCTTATATGGTATCCCTCGATGCTTTATGGAACGAATTAAAAACAACTTATCAAAAGGATCTCTCACCTGCGAGCTATAATACTTGGATCGAAACCGCTCATCCACGTTCATTGGATCAGAGTCAATTAGTCGTCGAAGTACCAAGTAAAATTCATAAAGAATATTGGGAAAAGAATCTAACAACCAAAATTGTTGAAGTTGGTTACATGCTAACTGGAAAAGAGATCATTCCAAGGTTTGTAACTGGTGAAGAGGTGGAGCAAGAAGTCGTCGAAGAAATCAAAAGTCCTAAAATACCTGTTGCAAATCCAATAAAGAAGGCGATGTTGAACCCAAAATATACATTTGATACCTTCGTTATCGGTAAAGGAAACCAAATGGCTCATGCGGCAGCTTTAGTCGTTGCAGAAGACCCTGGTTCCATTTATAATCCTTTGTTCTTTTATGGTGGTGTCGGCCTTGGTAAAACCCATTTGATGCATGCTATCGGACATCAAATGTTGTTAAGCGAGCCTGATGCAAAGGTCAAATACGTTAGTAGTGAAACATTTGCCAATGACTTTATTAACTCGATCCAAAATAAAACTGCAGAGGAATTTCGCCAAGAATACCGAAACGTCGATCTTTTGCTGGTCGATGATATTCAATTCTTTGCTGAAAAAGAAGCAACACAGGAAGAATTTTTCCATACTTTCAATGCACTCTACAATGAAGGAAAACAAATTGTATTGACGAGTGATCGTTTACCAAATGAGATTCCAAAATTACAAGAACGTTTGGTTTCACGTTTTGCGTGGGGATTGTCAGTTGATATCACACCACCCGATTTAGAAACGAGAACTGCGATTTTACGTAAAAAAGCAGCAGCCGAACGTTTGGAAATACCCGATGATACCTTGAGTTACATTGCCGGACAAATTGATTCAAACATCCGTGAATTAGAAGGAGCACTCGTTCGCGTTCAAGCATTTGCTGCGATGAATAGTGAAGATATCTCAACTAGTTTAGCTGCAGATGCACTGAAAACACTAAAATCTGGTAAAGGTCATCCACAATTATCTATCTTACAGATCCAAGAAGAAGTCGCGAAATATTATCATATTCAGTTAAAAGACCTAAAAGGAAAAAAACGTGTCAAATCAATCGTTGTACCGAGACAAATCGCTATGTACTTAGCAAGAGAGCTAACGGATAGCTCTTTACCAAAAATTGGTGCTGAATTTGGTGGGAAAGACCATACAACAGTGATTCATGCTCACGAAAAAATCCAGCAATTAATGGAATCAAGTGTCAGCATGCAAAATGAAGTATCCGAAATCAAAAATTTCTTATTAAATTAACTTTGAAAAACGAAAAAACGCTTTGTGGATAAAATCAAAAAAAGCCTAAAAGTTATACACAGATTTTCCACAGCTGTTTTTTCTTTTATTTCTTGCATTTTTTTAGTTTTCCACAGAATCAACAGTACCTAATACTTTTATTATTTATATATTAACTAATAATAAATAAACGCTTAAAGGAGACACAACATGAAAGTAACTTTAAATCGAGCAAGTTTTATGCAAGAATTGCAAACTGTTCAACGTGCTATTTCAAGTAAAACCACTATTCCAATCTTGACTGGAGTCAAAATTACTTTGACTCAAGAAGGATTAACGCTAACTGGGAGTAATGCAGATATTTCTATTGAAACTTTTTTATCTGTTGAAAATGAAAAAGCCCAAATGCAAATTGAATCAACTGGAGCAATTGTGTTACAAGCTCGTTTCTTTAGTGAAATTATCCGTCGCTTACCAGAAGACACCTTTACTCTTGAAGTCTTAGAGAATAAACAAGTAGCCATTACTTCAGGAAAAGCCAACTTCTTAGTCAATGGGTTAGATGCAGACAATTACCCTCATTTACCTGTCGTTGAAAGCCATAATCAAATGAAATTACCGGTACATGTCTTAACGAAATTGATCAATGAAACAGTATTCGCTGTCTCACAACATGAAAGTCGTCCAATTCTAACAGGGGTCCATTTTATTTTAGAAGGAAATTCTCTTTTGGCTGTCGCAACTGATTCCCACCGTCTAAGCCAACGAGTGATTCCAGTTGAACAAGCAGCTGATCATTTTGATATCGTGATTCCTGGTAAAAGTCTGACTGAATTATCTCGTTCATTGACAAATGAAGAAGAAATCGTTGAGATCAGTATCATGGAAAACCAAGTACTCTTTAAAACAGAAAACATGTATTTTTATTCCCGTCTGTTGGAAGGAAACTACCCCGATACGAATCGGTTGATTCCTTCAAGCTTCAACACAGAAGTAGAATTTTCTGTTCCAAGTTTCCTTGCAGCGATTGAACGTGCCTCATTACTTTCTCATGAAGGACGTAATAATATCGTTCGTTTATCCATCCAATCAGATGCGGTGATTCTATATGGAAACTCACCTGAAATCGGAAAAGTAGAAGAAAGTCTGAATTATGTGGCAAGTAGTGGGGATCCTTTGGATATTTCCTTTAACCCTGATTACATGAAAGCTGCGTTACGTGCGTTTGGTGATATGAGTATCAAAGTGAAATTTATTTCTTCTATTCGTCCGTTTACATTAGAACCAACAGAAGATGGTGTTCAATTTATCCAGTTAATCACACCAGTACGTACGAACTAATCTGTATATCATTTTGAAAAAGTAATGAAAAAAACAAAAAATAAACAAAAAGCCATAAAATCACTTTTAAGGCTTTTTGTTTATTTTTGTTTAAAACACCTTTTTTCGCTTAAATCGTCTTATATGGAAAAATATATGGATAAATTTGTTTTATTGCCTAAAAAAAGGTATAATAGAGTATACATTTATTAATGAAAATGAGGGATGAACATTGAAACAACAAGTCATTCTAAAAACAGAATTTATGACGTTGGGTCAAATGCTAAAAGAAGTCACAGTAATTAGCAGTGGTGGACAAGCAAAATGGTATTTAGCTGAAAACACTGTCTTGGTAGACGGCGAACCAGAGAATCGTCGTGGACGAAAACTTTATCCCGGCATGATGGTTGAAGTTCCAGAAGTGGGAACTTTTTTTATGGTAAAAAAAGGAATAAACGATAATGAGGCTGAATAAGCTGTATCTAAAAAATTATCGAAACTATCAGGAATTAAAGATTACGTTTACTAAAAACCTTGTCATTTTTTTAGGAGAAAATGCCCAAGGTAAGACGAATCTTTTGGAAAGTATTTATGTTTTGGCTATGACGAGAAGTCACCGTACCAGCAGTGAGCAAGAATTGATCGGATGGCAAGGCGAGCAAGCACTGATCCAGGGCGAAGTGACAAAAGGAACCTCTAAGATTCCTTTGGAGATCCTTCTTTCAAAAAAGGGACGCAAAACAAAGATCAATCATATCGAACAAAAAAAATTAAGTAGCTATGTTGGTCAATTAAATGTCATTTTATTTGCACCTGAAGACCTTTCATTAGTAAAGGGTAGTCCGCAGATCAGGCGAAAATTTCTTGATATGGAGTTAGGACAGATCAATCCGATCTATCTTTACGATTTGGTTCAATATCAAGGTATCCTAAAACAAAGAAATCAATATTTGAAACAACTGAATGAAAAAAAACAAACAGATTTACTTTATTTAGATATTTTATCTGAACAGTTAGCTGAATTTGGAAGTAAAGTATTGAAAGCACGTGCACAGTTTGTTCGACGACTGGAATTTTGGGCAAATACATTGCACCAACAAATCACCCATCAAAAAGAGCAATTAGAGATTGAATATGTCACCTCGTTTTCTTCTTTAAGTACACAAACACAAGAAGAGATCCAAACACAATTTTTAGAATTGTTGAATCAAAACAAAAAGAAAGATATGTTTCGCGGAACAACGACAATTGGACCACATCGTGATGATCTTTCTTTTTTCGTCAATCAAAAAAACGTGCAAACGTATGGTTCTCAAGGACAGCAGCGGACCACTGCTTTAAGTGTTAAGTTGGCTGAAATTGATTTGATCAAAGAAGAAACTGGGGAGTATCCAATTCTTTTACTTGATGATGTAATGAGTGAGCTAGATGATAATCGCCAACTACATTTACTAGAAACGATTGAAGGAAAGGTACAGACTTTCTTAACAACAACGACACTTGATCATGTAAAAAACAAAATGACTGTTGAACCAGAGATTTTTTATGTTCAGCAAGGGGAAATAAAAGGAGAAGAAGGCTAAATGACAGATGAAAAAAGTTTAGTAGAACGTGCAAAAGAATATGATGCCAGTCAGATCCAAGTTCTTGAAGGACTTGAAGCCGTTCGAAAACGTCCTGGTATGTATATCGGCTCCACAAGTTCGGAAGGATTACATCACTTAGTATGGGAAATCGTTGATAACTCTATCGATGAAGTCCTAGCAGGATTTGCGACGAAAATCCAAGTAATAATTGAAAAAGATAACAGTATTACTGTCATCGATGATGGCCGAGGTATCCCCGTTGATATCCAAGCCAAAACTGGTCGTCCAGCGGTAGAAACGGTGTTTACGGTACTCCATGCTGGTGGGAAATTCGGCGGAGGCGGTTATAAAGTATCTGGTGGTCTTCACGGGGTAGGTTCTTCGGTTGTAAATGCGCTCTCCACTCAGCTTGATGTAAAAGTCTACAAAGATGGAAATGTGTACTATCAGGAATATCGTCGTGGTGCTGTTGTCGATGATCTGAAGATTATTGAACAAACCGATCGAAACGGGACAACTGTTCATTTTATACCAGATCCAGAAATCTTTACGGAAACAACAGTTTTTGATTTTAATAAGCTAGCGACCCGTATCCGCGAATTAGCATTCTTGAACCGGGGAATGAAGATCTCGATTGAAGATAAGAGAGAAGAATCTCCAGTAGTAAAAGAGTACCATTATGACGGTGGGATCAAGAGCTATGTGGAATATTTGAATGCAAATAAAACGGTCATTTTTCCAGAGCCAGTTTATTTAGAAGGAGAACAACAAGACATCACGGTAGAAGTTTCCATGCAATATACCGATGGTTACCACTCCAACATCATGAGTTTTGCAAATAATATCCATACTTATGAAGGTGGTACGCATGAATCTGGCTTCAAGACAGCGTTGACACGTGTGATCAATGACTATGCACGTAAACAAAAATTGATGAAAGAAAATGATGATAACTTAACTGGTGAAGATGTGCGGGAAGGACTGACCGCAGTAATTTCGATCAAACACCCAGATCCACAATTTGAAGGGCAAACCAAAACAAAATTAGGTAATTCTGAAGTTCGGACAGTAACAGATCGTCTGTTTAGCGAGCATTTCATGAAATTCTTGTTAGAAAATCCAAGTATTGGACGACAAATCATTGAAAAAGGATTGTTGGCTTCTAAAGCACGTCTAGCAGCGAAACGTGCCCGTGAAGTAACCAGAAGAAAAGGCGCATTAGAAATCAGTAATTTGCCTGGTAAACTGGCGGATTGCTCAAGTAATGATCCAGAAAAATGCGAATTGTTCATCGTCGAAGGAGATTCTGCCGGCGGTTCAGCAAAACAAGGGCGAAATCGTGAATTTCAAGCAATTTTACCGATTCGTGGGAAAATCTTAAATGTTGAAAAAGCAAGTATGGATAAAATTCTAGCCAATGAAGAAATCCGCTCTTTATTTACCGCTATGGGAACAGGATTCGGTGAAGACTTCGATGTTTCCAAAGCTCGTTACCACAAATTAGTGATTATGACGGATGCCGATGTCGATGGTGCCCATATTCGAACATTGCTCTTAACCTTGTTTTATCGTTATATGCGCCCAATTGTTGAAGCGGGATATGTTTATATTGCACAACCGCCGCTATACGGGGTAAAACAAGGGAAAAAAATCACGTATGTACAACCCGGTAAAAACGCTGAAGAAGATTTGAAACAAGTAGTTGCTTCTCTACCAGCTACACCAAAACCAAGTGTTCAACGATACAAAGGGTTAGGTGAAATGGATGACCATCAACTATGGGAAACAACGATGGACCCTAGCAATCGTATGATGGCTCGTGTTAGTGTGGATGATGCTATCGCAGCTGATCAAATTTTTGAAATGTTAATGGGTGATCGAGTGGAACCTCGTCGTGCATTCATTGAAGAAAATGCCCATTATGTGAAAAACTTAGATATTTAGTCATGAAGGAGGAAAAAAGATGAGTGAAGAAATCAGAGAGAACATCCATGATGTCAATCTAACTAGCGAAATGAAAGACTCCTTCATCGATTATGCGATGAGTGTTATTGTTGCTCGTGCACTACCGGATGTTCGAGATGGGTTAAAACCTGTTCATCGCCGTATTTTATACGGGATGAACGAATTGGGTGTGACCCCAGATAAAGCCCATAAAAAATCTGCCAGAATCGTTGGGGATGTTATGGGTAAGTATCACCCCCATGGAGACAGTGCTATTTATGAATCCATGGTACGGATGGCACAACCATTTAGTTATCGGTACATGCTAGTGGATGGACATGGTAACTTTGGTTCTGTCGATGGTGATGGAGCAGCTGCGATGCGGTACACCGAAGCACGTATGAGTAAAATTGCCACGGAGATGCTACGGGATATCAATAAAAATACTGTAGATTTCCAAAGTAACTATGACGATACAGAAAGGGAACCAGTCGTACTTCCAGCACGCTTTCCTAATCTGCTAGTTAACGGAACAACAGGGATCGCAGTTGGTATGGCGACGAATATCCCCCCTCATAATTTATCTGAGGTAGTAGCAGCGATCGATCTATTGATGGAAAATCCAGAAGTAACAACCAATGAATTGATGGAAGTTTTACCTGGTCCCGATTTTCCAACCGGTGGTCTCGTGATGGGTAAATCAGGTATTCGCCGTGCTTACGAAACGGGGAAAGGCTCAATAACTGTTCGAGCAAAAGTAGAAATCACGGAGATGCCTAATGGCAAAGAACGAATTATCGTAACGGAACTTCCTTATATGGTCAATAAAGCAAAATTGATCGAACGAATCTCTGAATTACACCGCGATAAACGGATTGAAGGAATTACGGATTTGCGTGATGAGTCTTCCCGTGAAGGAATGCGGATCGTTATCGATATCCGCCGTGATGCAAGTGCTTCGGTTATTTTAAATAACCTGTATAAGTTGACTTCATTACAAAATTCATTTGGTTTCAATATGCTGGCCATTGAAAAAGGCGTTCCTAAAGTACTGAGTCTTAAACAAATACTTGAAAACTATGTAGAGCATCAGCGTGAAGTGATCACTCGCCGAACGATTTTTGAAAAAGAAAAGGCAGAAGCACGAGCTCACATTTTAGAAGGTTTACGGATCGCATTGGACCATATTGATGAAATCATTGCAATTATCCGTGGGTCTAAATCTGACGATGAAGCAAAAACAACGATGATTGATCGTTTTGAATTATCTGATCGACAAGCACAAGCGATCTTAGATATGCGTTTACGTCGTCTAACTGGTTTAGAACGTGAGAAAATCGAAAATGAATACCAAGAATTATTACGATTGATCGAAGATTTAACGGATATTCTTGCTCGTCCAGAACGTGTGACCGAAATCATCAAAACAGAGTTAGCAGAATTAAACCAACGTTTTGGTGACAAACGTCGTACAGAATTACTAGTGGGTGAAGTTTTAAGTCTTGAAGATGAAGACTTGATCGAAGAAGAAGAAATCGTTATTACACTCACGAACAATGGGTATATCAAACGTTTAGCGAACAATGAATTTAGAGCACAACGTCGTGGTGGACGTGGTGTACAAGGAATGGGCGTGCATAACGATGACTTCGTCAAAAACCTTGTCTCTTGTTCGACACATGACACCTTGCTGTTCTTTACCAATAACGGGAAAGTCTATCGTGCCAAAGGATATGAAATTCCAGAATATGGTCGAACTGCGAAAGGAATCCCGATCATTAACTTGTTAGGGATCGATTCAAGTGAAAAAATTCAAGCAATTATTGCAGTCACCGGTGAAGCTCAAGAAGGACATTACCTCTTCTTCACTACTCGTCAAGGAACGGTGAAACGGACCACCGTAACTGCTTTTGCGAATATCCGCAGTAATGGATTGATTGCGATTGGCTTAAAAGAAGACGATGAATTAGTCAACGTGTTGTTAACAGATGGTCAATCAAACATTATCATTGGTACACATGATGGTTATTCGGTAACGTTTGCGGAAGGAGCTGTTCGGGACATGGGACGGACAGCGTCAGGAGTTCGAGGTATTCGTTTAAGAGAAGACGATTATGTGATTGGTGCTGCCTTGATGAATGAAAATCATGAAGTCTTGATCATTACTGAAAAAGGCTATGGTAAACGAACGAAAGTGAAAGAGTATCCAGTGAAAGGTCGCGGCGGTAAAGGGATCAAAACAGCCAATATCACTGAAAAAAATGGTCCATTAGCTGGACTAGCCACGATTGTTGGAACAGAAGATATCATGCTGATCACAGATAAAGGCGTTATTATTCGTTTCAATGTCTCAACTGTTTCTCAAACTGGACGTGCTACACTTGGCGTACGTTTGATCAAAATGGAAGCTGATACGAAGGTTGTGACAATGGCGGCCGTCGAGCCAGAAAGCACAGAAGAAACTGAGACACCAACAGAGACCGTGGAAGATACCACAATAGATAAAACAGAAGAATAGTCAAAAAACAGGGCTTGTCTCAGCGATGGGAAGCTTGTAAAAATAAGCCACAACCTCCGATACACAATGATTATCGGAGGTTGTGGCTTATTATTGTTTTATGTTTATGGATTCTTTTGCAACATAAAAAAGAATCCACCTACGAATAGCTCTTGTAGTTTTTATACTTTGTTATTGTAGGAGATCGTGTTTTTCAAGAGATTCAAAAAGAGAACTTTCGGCAGTCATTTAGTAAAGCATTTTATTAAAAACTTCTTTCTACACTATTTTCCCTTCAGCTTATTGCTTTTTTCACTCTATACGTGTATAATTAAAGATTGTGAGTAGTCTAATTTATTAGAAAACTCTCCTTGCTCTTGGGAATCTAAGAGCCGAAAGTCCATAGGGAGGTGAAAATCAATGGAAAATACGAAATATGAAATCATGTACATTATTCGTCCAAACATTGATGAAGAAGCAAAAACTGCTTTAATCGAACGTTTCGATGCAATCTTGAAAGATAACGGAGCTGAAGTTATCGAATCTAAAGATTGGGAAAAACGCCGTTTAGCGTATGAAATGAACGGTTACCGTGAAGGTATCTATCACATCGTTAAAGTGTCTTCTCCATCATCTGCAACTGCTGTCAATGAATTTGACCGTCTTGCTAAAATCAACGACGATATCATTCGTCACATGATCGTGAAAGAAGAAGCATAATTTATTGTTTCATGTGGAACAATAGAACAACGATGAGAGGAGATGAATCTTTTGATTAATAATGTTGTACTAGTTGGACGTCTAACTAAAGATCCGGATTTACGATATACATCAAGTGGCACTGCAGTAGCAACGTTTACTTTAGCTGTTAATCGTAATTTTACTAGCCAAAACGGCAATCGTGAGGCTGACTTTATTAATTGTGTGATTTGGCGTAAATCAGCAGAGACATTAGCAAACTATGCTCGTAAGGGGACTCTTTTAGGAGTTACTGGACGTATCCAAACTCGTTCTTATGATAATCAGCAAGGACAACGTGTATACGTAACAGAAGTAGTTGCTGAAAACTTCCAATTATTGGAAAGTCGTGCTGCATCTGAAAATCGTCAACAAACTGGTGGTTACCAAAGCTCTGGTCAATCGACAAATGATTTTGGCGGAAGTAATAACTATAATCAAACATCTCAATCATCCAACGGTATGCCTGATTTTGATCGTGACAATTCTGATCCATTTGGTTCAAGTTCAACGATCGACATTTCAGACGATGATTTACCATTCTAAACGAATTTGATAGGAGGGAAATAGAATGGCACAACAAAGAAGAGGCGGACGTAAACGTCGTAAAGTAGACTATATTGCTGCTAACCATATTGAATATATCGATTATAAAGATATTGAATTACTAAAAAGATTTATCTCAGAACGTGGAAAAATCTTGCCACGTCGTGTAACAGGTACAGGCGCTAAAAACCAACGTAAAATTACTGTTGCTATCAAACGCGCACGTATCATGGGCTTACTACCTTTCGTAAGTGAAGATTAATTGAAATAATGAAACGAGGAAATGGTTTTACTACCGTTCCCTCGTTTTTTACTTTTTGAGAATGAATGTTTAGATGTTTTATTATCAAAAAAAAGAGTGTCATCTATACTTAGAAGAATCATAGAGAAAAGCATCCACGATTTTCGTTTAGGATTGGGGATAAAGAATACTATCTTTAAAAATTCCATCTCCCCAAATCTGACTTTCCGACAAGCTGCTCTCAATCAACTCGATCGGTTGCTGATTGACTAAGATCATTGCACAACGGTAGCCAGCGAAAGGTTGATAAAGAGGCATGATGATTTCTTGTCCTTTCAATGCTAGTTCAATGTTATCGACTGTAAAAGCAACATGTGCTTCTTTTTGAATGATTGGATCAAGACGACAATCGGGACCAAAGGCATGGAGTTCGATTGGCATAGATAAAGAATTTTTCACATCCAGTGAGTACATATCGAATAAAGGACTATACTTTGTTCCTGGGTGATCTTTGATTTCTTCCAGATCGATTGGTTTACCGATATGATGGAAGCTTAATTTGTTCATTTTATTCATATAATGCTCCTTTGCCTTTTCTGAATTGCTCATTTGAACATTCAAAGTAGTAATAATTTGCTTTATTTCGGTTTGAGGTTAGATGATAACTGTCATTTCAAGGTTGAAAACAAGTTATTCTACCATTTTTTTTAATACAGTGAAAAGTATTTTCAGTTAAATAATCAAGCATTTGTTTAGTCGCTTGAATACGGGAAGTTATGGTAAAATTAAACTAATCAACTATGGGAGGAAGAAGATGGAAAAAGAAAAAGAAAACTTAACCCCTAGACCTCTCTTCATTTTTTTATTTCTATTGCTTGAAGTACTGGTTGTATTATTTATGCCATTTCGTTTTGTTAGCGCTTTGGTTGTGCTTTTGATGAACCTTTTTGGCTTACGTTATTGGTTGAAATTAAAACGATGGCTAATGATAAAAAATCGTGAAAAAATCCAACAAGCCTCAACGGTGGCTGAGAACAATCTTGCTTATGTCTCCGAAGTGATGCCAGTAGGAGTGATTGCGTACCAACCAACAAGCCAAAAAATTGAATGGTTGAACCCACTCGCCTTAAAAATCAAAGATCAAAGTAGCTTAACAGAAGAAGAACTATTAGATGCTTTCTTTACGGCAAAAGAGAAAAAGAAAAAACAAGTATATTTAGCAGATCGAACCTTTCAATTTGAAATGGATACAGTAAAAGGGGTCGTTTATTTCAACGATATCACTCAAAATCAATTGTTGAAGCTCCATCAAACCAACAGCCAACCAGTGATTGGTATCTTATCAATTGATAATTATGCAGATGCTATCGATAAGTTAGATGACAAAGAAATTTCTTATCTCAATTCGTTTGTGACTACAATGGTGTCTGATTGGATGAATGAATACCATGTCTTTTTTAAGCGGATCACTGCAGAACGCTTTTTCTTTGTAGCACAAATGATTGATTTGAAAAAAATGATGGACAAAAAATTTGATCTGTTGGATCGTTTACGTGCAGAAGCAGAGCGACAAAATTTGCCAATTACTCTAAGTATGGGGATTGCTTACGGGCAAGATTCGTTAGATGAAATTGGGGGAGAAGCCCAAAATAATTTGGACATTGCTCTAGTTCGAGGTGGCGACCAAGTTGTCGTGAAAGAACTACGTGAGGGAGCAAAACCTGTTTACTATGGAGGAAAATCAGCTAAGTCAGTCAAACGAACCCGTGTGCGGTCACGAGCAATGAGTACTGCGCTTCGTAAGATTTTTACTGAAACTGGTGATGTATTTATCATGGGGCATAAATTCCCCGATATGGATGCCATTGGTTCAGCATTTGGGGTAAGTTGCTTAGCTCGTTTCAATCAAAAAAAAGCGTATATCGTACTTGATGAAAACGAGATTATTCCAGACGTAGAACGATGTTTAGAGGAAATTCATAAACACCCTGAACTAGAAGCACAGCTGATTTCGCCCAAAAAAGCGATGGAGCTTAAAAAAGAAGAAGACCTGCTAGTTATGGTGGATTACCACAAACCCTCGCTATCGATCTCTCAGAGCCTATATGAGCAATTTGATAAGATCGTTATTATTGATCATCATCGACGTGGGGAGGAGTTCCCAAGTAAGCCGCTGTTGACGTATATCGAATCTTCTGCTTCTTCTGCTTCAGAGTTAGTGACAGAACTAATTCAGTATCAAAGCAATCGCACGAATCGCTTAGATCGTTTTGAAGCGACGTTGTTATTGGCAGGCATGACTGTTGATACGAACAGTTTTAATGTACGCACAACGGCACGAACTTTTGATGTAGCAAGTTATTTAAGGTCTTGTAGTGCGGATGCTTCCCTAGTACAATATTTATTGAGTTCAGATTTAGCAACCTATTTGGAAATCAGCCATTTGATTGCACAGAGCGAATATGTAACTTCAGATATTGTCGTAGCAGCTGGGACAGATGAAAAGGAATATAATAGTGTGATCGCTGCGAAAACGGCAGACACCCTCTTATCAATGATCAATATCAATGGGGCTTTTGTCATCACGAAACGAACGGACGGGCTAGTCGGGATCAGTGCTCGTAGTTCGGGCACGATCAATGTTCAAGTGATCATGGAGTCTCTTGGCGGCGGCGGTCATTTCACCAATGCAGCGACCCAATTGGAAGGTGTCACAGTAGAAGAAACCAAACAGCGTTTACTTGCTGCAATCAAAGAAAATAGGAATCAATTATATGATAAGGAGTAATGGATATGAAAGTCATTTTCTTACAAGATGTAAAAGGTAAAGGAAAAAAAGGTGATGTTAAAGAAGTACCGAATGGTTACGCACAAAATTTCCTATTAAAAAATAATCTGGCAAAAGAAGCAAATAAAAGTAGTATTAGCCAATTAGCTGGACAAAAAAAGGCACAAGAAAAACAAGAAGCTGAAATTTTAGAAGAAGCAAAAGAACTAAAAGGATTTTTAGAAAAAGAAGAAACGGTTGTCGAACTGAAAGCCAAAGCGGGTGAAGATGGACGTTTATTCGGTTCAATCCCTTCAAAACAAATCGCTGAAGGATTGAACAAGCAATACAAAGTAAAACTAGATAAACGAAAAATCGAATTGAATAATCCAATCCGTACGTTAGGTTACACGAACGTACCAGTCAAATTGCATCATGAAGTGACTGCAACGATCAAAGTGCATGTGGTAGCAGAATAGCTACCTCACCAATCATTTCTGTTAGCAGTCTCTTCAGGTTCTGTAATAGGACTTGTTGAGAAATGATCGCAGAGATTGAGAGTTCTTTTCAAAAAGAAAATCAGCCGGATTTTGATGAATCATGTCAAAATCCGGCTGATTTTCTTCATTTAATGGTAAAGATATTTGATAGGATGGTATAGAAAGCATACTTTCTTTTCGATTGATTTTAGCTACTTTATTCTTACAAGATTATGTGCTTTTTAATACCCTAGATCAAAAAAGTGGGACATTAACCAGATTTTTTTGTTCATGCCCTAGACTCTTTAAGCTTAGATTATTTTTTCTTGCGATATTTCAAAAATAGTAATATCATCACAAGGATTGTTGAATAAATTAATAAAGTTCCCAGTCTCATATACTACACTGCGTTTGTGACGTTAAACTGCAAATCGGAAATTCTGCTGTTAAAGTCATCCGCACTCCTCCATTTGATCTATTTTTACTAATCATTGTTTTTACATCACTTTGACCTTGATCGCAACGTTTGGCTAATACTGCAGCACCAATAATTGTCCCAACTACAGCTCCAATCACACCACCAATTACAGCACCATAACCCGCACCATTTACTGCTAAACCAACAGAACAAAAACCTAAATAGTCTCTTAAATTAGCTAATCCTGTCTTACTAGTGGCATAATCGTTGATACCACCATTAACAAATTTTTCTGACCACCCGGTAGTATCGTAAAGTCCTCGTGCGAACGTATTGTCACCATAAGCATAGTGGACTTCAGCGCCATCATATTTTAAGATAAGAGACTGGATCAAAGCTTTTGTTTCTGCTGAGTCTGGCTGATTCATTAACTGTTGTTTGATCTCTGGACGATTCACTTCTTGCACAAAATTTTTGTATAATTCATTGGATTCGACAATCGTGACTTTATCTAGTTGAAAATGGTTTTCAGCTGGTACACTAGCGGTTTTCTCAGCTGCATCAACGATTTGTGTTACTCCTGGTACTACAGATCCAAATAAAGACAGACAAGACAATAAAATAGCAACGAGTTTCATTTTTTTTATGACAAACTTCCTCCTAAAATTTTTTGTGCGGACTAGAAAACGTTTTCTGTAATGAATTCTAGCACAATCAATAGTATATAGTATTAAATAATCATAAGTGATCTATTTTTTGTCAAAAATGAAAAAATAGGAAAAAATAAAAAAAGTTTCCTTTTTTTCGATTATGACAACACCTATTGAACATATAGCTAGTTTGGTACTAGCGTAAAGGATCACTTGACTGATATACTTTTTATAGTTGTTTCATTTTATCAAGGGATCTTCGTTCTCAAAGTTTTTGCTAGTTTAAGATTTTGCTGGATTTACGTGTGTATTTTCTGTACTTATT
This sequence comes from Enterococcus sp. C65, assembly GCF_040887165.1. Lineage (NCBI taxonomy): Bacteria > Bacillati > Bacillota > Bacilli > Lactobacillales > Enterococcaceae > Enterococcus > Enterococcus sp. C65. Next base: position 37,375 of record NZ_JBFOFG010000002.1, read on the forward strand.
CTTGACATTGACTGTCTCTTTTATTGATTTCGAAAGATAAGCAACCATTACACTCACTTTTTTAAAGTGACTTTTTTACGATTTTCTTGTAAAATAAAGCAATTGAAGACAAGGAGCGATATGTATGAATGAAGTGTGGCAGGATCGAATTCCACCGCAAAATATTGAAGCTGAACAAGCGGTTTTAGGATCGGTTTTTTTAGATGCTGAAACGATCATTGATGCCATGGAGTACATAGAACCGAAAGACTTTTATCGTCGGGGACATCAAATCATTTTTGAAACAATGATCGAATTAAATGACCGTAATGAAGCAATAGATGTAGTGACTGTAAAAGATCGGTTGGAGCAAGCGAACTTATTAGAAGATGCTGGTGGGTTAAGCTACCTTTCAGATTTAGCGTTAGCTGTGCCTACTGCAGCAAATATCGTCTACTATGCGAAAATCGTTGAAGAAAAATCATTACTTCGCACACTGATCCAAACAGCTACTGGGATCGTGACAAAAGGGTTTGAACAAGGGGAAGAAGTCCAGTCGATTCTGGATGATGCCGAGCGCAGTATTTTAGAAGTATCAGAAAAAAGAAACCGCAGTGGCTTTCTATCTATTGCAGAAGTCTTGAACTCAACCATTGAAAATATTGACCAGCTGGCCCAAAATAATGAAGAAATCACAGGATTACCGACTGGATACCAAGGACTTGATAAAATGACAGCAGGTTTTCAACCTGAGGAATTGATCATCCTAGCAGCTCGGCCTGCGGTAGGGAAAACAGCTTTCGCATTAAATATAGCTCAAAATGTCGGGACAAAAACCGATCGTTCAGTTGCTATTTTTAGTTTGGAAATGGGGGCTGAATCGCTTGTCAATCGGATGCTTTGTGCGGAAGGATCGATCGAAGCAAGCCATTTGCGTACCGGTCAACTTTCTGAAGAAGAGTGGTCTAATTTGATCGTTGCAATGGGGAGTTTGTCACGGGCAAATATCTTTATTGATGATACTCCAGGAATAAAAATTTCTGAGATTCGTGCCAAATGCCGAAAATTAGCGCAGGAAAAAGGAAATCTTGGATTGATCTTGATTGACTACTTGCAATTGATTGAAGGAAACGGGAGAGAAAATCGTCAACAAGAAGTATCTGATATTTCACGTCAATTAAAAAAGCTAGCCAAAGAATTAAAAGTACCAGTTATTGCGTTGTCCCAGCTTTCCCGTGGAGTAGAACAACGTCAAGATAAACGTCCTGTATTAAGTGATATCCGTGAATCGGGTTCCATTGAGCAAGATGCTGATATCGTAGCCTTCTTATATCGAGATGATTACTATGAAAGAGAAGGTGGCGAAGACAATGAGGATAACGAACCAAAAAACGACAATGTCATTGAAGTCATCATCGAAAAAAACCGTAGTGGTGCCCGTGGTACAGTAGAATTACTGTTTATCAAAGAATACAACAAATTTTCGTCGTTATCCCCGAGAGAAGAATATTGATTATAATATTGACTATAAAAAGCACCTCCAAATTATCTCGTTAATTTGGAGGTGCTTTTTTAGCTATCGATCATTCCAACTGTTCTTTATCAAAAGAAAACGCAGCAGAATCACATTTGGGAAATAATAGTATAGTAAATTAGAAAGCAATCTACCCTAGTAATCATTATTTCTAATAAGCAAAGATGTTTAGATTACGATTCTGTCAGTGGCAACGAGTAATAAACCCTAAAAAACTATCTTATTTGCTTTGTACTAAAGGAACTTTCTTCTCTGAATAGTTTTGTTTACACTAGTTTCTATTTAAAATTTATCATCGTTCGTTTTTCAAGCGTTTTTATAAAATAAATAAAAGAATCATTCGATTTTAGTTGAATAAGTAATGAGTTATTGTTACAATAATTCAGGATTAAATAAAATAAAACGAGGTGTTCAAATGTCATCTGTAGTAGTGGTAGGTACACAATGGGGCGACGAAGGGAAAGGAAAAATTACTGACTTTCTTAGTGAAAATGCTGAAGTGATCGCACGATACCAAGGTGGCGATAATGCAGGACACACGATCAAATTCAACGGTGTTACTTATAAACTGCATTTGATTCCTTCGGGGATTTTTTATAAAGATAAAATCAGTGTGATTGGGAATGGTGTGGTAGTCAATCCTAAATCATTAGTCAAAGAGTTAGCTTATTTACATGAAAAAGGTGTAACTACTGATAACTTACGTATTTCTGACCGAGCACATGTTATTTTGCCTTATCACATCAAGTTGGATCAATTACAAGAAGATGCAAAAGGTGAAAATAAAATCGGTACAACAATCAAAGGGATCGGACCAGCATACATGGACAAAGCAGCTCGTGTAGGGATCCGCATCGCTGACTTACTAGACAAAGAAATTTTTGAAGAACGCTTACGTTTAAACTTAGAAGATAAAAACCGTCAATTTGTAAAAATGTTTGATTCTGAGCCAATTGATTTTGACTCGATATTTGAAGAATATTATGAATATGGTCAACAAATCAAACAGTATGTTACCGATACATCTGTCATTTTAAATGATGCCCTAGATGCAGGAAAACGAGTATTATTTGAAGGCGCACAAGGGGTTATGCTGGATATCGACCAAGGAACCTATCCATTTGTTACTTCTTCAAACCCAGTCGCAGGTGGCGTAACGATCGGTAGTGGCGTAGGTCCATCTAAAATCAATAAAGTTGTTGGTGTATGTAAAGCTTATACTTCTCGTGTAGGAGATGGTCCATTCCCAACTGAATTGTTTGATGAAACGGGACAACAAATTCGTGAAGTTGGTCGCGAATACGGAACGACTACAGGTCGTCCACGACGTGTGGGATGGTTTGATTCAGTAGTGATGCGTCACTCAAAACGTGTTTCAGGAATTACTAATCTATCCCTTAATTCAATTGATGTCTTAAGTGGACTTGATACAGTAAAAATTTGTACAGCTTACGAGCTCGATGGAGAATTGATTTATCATTATCCAGCAAGTTTGAAAGAATTGAAACGTTGTAAACCTGTTTATGAAGAACTTCCAGGTTGGTCTGAAGATATTACAGCATGCAAAACACTTGCTGAATTACCAGAAAATGCACGTAACTATGTCAGACGTATTTCTGAACTCGTAGGTGTGCGTATTTCAACATTTTCTGTTGGACCTGATAGAACACAAACAAATATCTTAGAAAGCGTCTGGGCACAAATTTAAGCCATTCAGCTAAGTTCGTTGAGACAGGACATTCTTGTTCCTTAAGAATGAACGAAATAGCAGAAGTATAGGTAAGAATGCTCATGCGGTAAAGAAAGAAAACGTCGAAACTGCGAAATTTGTTTTTAACATTTTTGTAGATTTTGGCGTTTTTTTTCAATAAGTAATCAAAGTTGGTTTAGAGGTGAGCGTTGTTCTTCTTTTTAATCATCCATTAAAATTTTACGAAGACAATGGTTTTCCTTTTTACAAACATAGTTAACGTTATTTTCCATGCAAGAGATTTGCTATAATAGGAGTTAAGGGTAAAATGAAAAGTTGAAGGAGTTGAAGTGTGTGTATCAAATCGTAACCGATTCATGTTGTGATCTGCCTTATCAAGTGCTACAAGCAGCCAAGGTTGATTATTTATCAATGAAGATCCAGTTAGATGAAGAAGAATTAGTAGATGATCTGGGAAAAACGTTTAATTATGATCATTATATGGAACAATTAAGAAATGGGGCTACCCCAACGACCTCACAAATCAATGTGGGTCAATACTTAGAATTTTTCCGTCCTTATGTTGAACAAAATATTCCTATCCTTTATGTTGCTTTTTCCAGTGCTTTAAGTGGATCCTATAGTAGTGCGTTACAAGCAGTAGAATTATTAAAAGAAGAATATCCAGATCCACAAGTAAAGGTCTTTGATACAAAAGCCGCAAGCGTTGGGGAAGGGTTATTAGTATTGGAAGCTGTTCGATTGAAAAACGAGGGGAAAACATTAGAAGAGAACTTAGAATGGTTAGAAAACAATTACTTAAAAGTACATTCTTGGGTAACCGTTGATGATCTCAAACACCTTGAACGTGGGGGGCGTATCTCTAAAACTAGTGCTACACTAGGTAGTATTCTAAACGTGAAGCCAATTATCACAGTCGATCAGGAAGGACGTTTGACGAATATCAGCAAAGTACGAGGACGAAATAAATCGATACAAAAAATTGTTGAGGAAACTGTTAAAACCATTGTCGCTCCATTAGAACAAACTGTTTATATTGCTTATGCTGGCGATTTAGAAAGTGCTGAAAAAACAAAACAATTACTTGAAGAGAATATTAAGATGAAAGAAGTTAAGTTATATCCACTTGGCCCTACCATCGCAAGCCATACAGGATATGGATGTATTGCCATATTCTCAATGGGAATCACTCGATAGAAAATGAGTAGTCGTTGTAGAAGAAACGCACCAAAAAAAGAACCATTCAGAAGAAAAAGAATATTCTTCGAGTGGTTCTTTTTTAGAATATAAAATAACTGATTTATATTAAGTTAAATCTTTTGTCGATAGTAAGTACTTCTTAAGTTTGCTACAATAAAACCAGTAATTCGTGGAGTGTAAAAGATGGTAGCTAATCTCTTGAACAAGGGGTGATGCTTATGGTTAAAAGCTTTGTCCCTGGAAAGGAATAAAGTTGTCAGTGTATGAAGCAATACAACTCATGCTCGCGTTTGCGACATTTGTGTTGTTGTTAATTGACAAAAAAGACCAAAAAAGATAACCATCTAAACCACTTTTAGCCGAGTTTTTAGATGGTATATATACCCAAAAAATAAAGCTACCGTCTTTTTAACGGCACGAATTACTGATGAAGGGGTTGTTAGAGCAATCCCTTTTTCATTTTCCATTATAGCTTATCAATTGGAAAAAAGTAAAGCGGTTGATTAAAAAATAGTTTTAAAAAAATGAAGGCACACGAATCAAATATATGTCAGGTAAAAAATAACGTTATTATTTAAAATTAAAGTTAATGAGGATAGTAAGTTTGTACTAAATTTGCTACAATAAAACCAGTAAATCGTGGAGTGTAAAAGATGGTAGCTAATCTCTTAGATAAGGGGTGATGCTTATGGTTAAAAGCTTTGTCCCTGGAAAGGAATAAAGTTGTCAGTATATGAAGCAATACAACTCATGCTCGCATTTGCGACATTTGTGCTGTTGTTAATTGACAAAAAAGACCAAAAAAAATAACCATCTAAATCACTTTTAGCAGAGTTTTTAGATGGTTAATTACTTAAACAAAGCTACCGTCTTTTTAACGGCACGAATTACTGATGAAGGGGTTGTTTGCGCAATCCCTTTTTCACTGTTCATTATAGCTTATCGATTGGAAAAAAGTAAAGCGGTTGATTGAAAAAAAGTTTTTAAAACCATTAAGAAAATAGATTAAATAGTTTAAAAAAAAAATGAGGCATACGATGCACAAATCAACTAACTATCAGCTGAAAAATAACTATTTTATTTTAAGTTAAAGCTAATATTGATAGTAAGTTTTCGCTAAGTTTGCTACAATAAAACCAGTAATTCGTGGAGTGTAAAAGATGGTAGCTAATCTCTTAGATAAGGGGTGATGCTTATGGTTAAGAGTTTTATCCCTGGAAAGGAATAAAGTTGTCAGTATATGAAGCACTGCAACTCATGCTCGCATTTGCGACATTTGTGTTGTTGTTAATTGACAAAAAAGACCAAAAAAAATAACCATCTAAATCACTTTTAGCAGAAGTTTTAGATGGTCACCATTCTAAAAAGGCTACCGTCTTTTTAACGGCACGAGTTACTGATGAAGGGATTGTTTGCGCAATCCCTTTTTCATTTTCTATTATAGCTTACACATCAGAAAAAATAAAGCGGTTGATTAAGCGAAATAAGAGAAAATGATGAATATAGAAAGTAAATGGATCGAAGGTGTCTTGGTAGTTGTGAAAGACAGTGTTTATCGTAGAAGAAAAGGACATCTCACCGACTGATGAGATGCCCCGATAGGCTATTTTCTTAACTCTACAATGATTGTTGTCTTATTTCCAAAGCTCATCCAATTGTTTTTGGATATCTTTATTTTCTAAAAATTCATCATAGGTTGTATCTGCTCGATCGATAACGCCTTTATCAGAAACGGCAATGATACGATTAGCCAACGTTTGGATAAATTGATGGTCATGTGAAGCGAAAAGGATAGAGCCAGTAAAGGCCATCAAGCCATCGTTTAGTGCTGTAATCGACTCTAGATCTAAATGATTCGTAGGATCGTCTAAAACTAAGACATTTGCTTTAGAAAGCATCATTTTAGAAAGCATGCAACGCACTTTTTCACCACCAGAAAGGACATTGACAGGTTTTAATACTTCTTCCCCAGAAAATAGCATGCGTCCTAAAAAGCTTCGTAAAAACGTATTATCGTCTTCTTCTTTACTTGCATACTGACGTAACCAATCTAAGATCGTCAATTCATTATCAAATTCTTTCGTTGTATCTTTTGGTAGATAAGAATTGCTCGTTGTTACGCCCCATCTTACAGTTCCAGTATCAGGAGTGATCTCACCCATGATTACTTTAAACAAAGTTGTAGTTGTAATATCATTTTCAGCAACAAACGCAACTTTATCTTCTTTGCTTAAATTAAATGATATATCATTTAATATTTTCTTACCGTCGATCGTTACACTCACATTTTCGACCTGTAAAAGATCATTACCGATTTCACGTTCTGGTTTAAATCCAACGAATGGATAACGACGTGAAGAAGGTTGAATATCGTCAAGAGTAATTTTTTCTAACATTTTCTTACGAGAAGTTGCCTGTTTAGATTTTGAAGCATTCGCACTAAAACGAGCAATAAATTCTTGTAGTTCTTTGATTTGTTCCTCTTTTTTGGCATTGGCATTTGCTTGTAATTTTGCAGCAAGTTGACTTGATTCTAACCAAAAATCATAGTTACCAACGTATAATTTGATTTTTCCAAAATCTAAATCTGCCATATGGGTACATACTTTATTTAAGAAATGACGGTCATGAGAAACAACGATAACCGTATTTTCAAATTCAATTAAAAATTCTTCTAACCAGTTGATGGATTGGATATCTAATCCATTCGTAGGCTCATCAAGGAGTAACACATCCGGTTTACCAAACAATGTTTGAGCTAAAAGTACTTTGACTTTTTGACCACCAGTAAGTTCACTCATCAATTGATGGTGCAATTCTTCTGGAATATTCAGTCCTTGTAGTAAAACAGCAGCTTCAGGTTCAGCTTCCCAACCATTTAATTCAGCAAACTCGCCTTCTAATTCAGCTGCTCGGATACCATCTTCATCAGTGAAATCTTCTTTCATATAGATAGCGTCTTTTTCTTTCATAACTTCGTATAAACGCTTATGTCCCATAATAACTGTTTCTAAAACTGTATATTCTTCATAGTCATAATGGTTTTGTTTCAATACAGCCATTCGCTCATCTGGTCCCATGGAAACAGTCCCTGTAGAAGGTTGTAAGTCTCCTGATAATACTTTAAGGAACGTTGATTTACCTGCACCATTTGCACCTATTAAGCCATAGCAATTTCCTGGAGTAAATTTAATATTAACATCATCAAATAGTTTGCGGTCTGAAAAGTGCAAACTTACATCATTTACAGTAATCAATTTTTTTCCTCACTTTATCTTTATAATATTTAACGAGCCTCCTAGAATTATATAGGGGAAAAGAGAAAGTTTCAAGGTAATCAATTATTCTTTGTGTTTCACGTGGAACATGGGAATAAAAAATACTAAAAAATTATGAAAGAGTGAAAAAATTTGTACTTATGAAGCAATAATGAGGTTCGAAGATATCTAAGATAGAAAGGCAAAATGCTCGTTTATTTAGTAGAAGAATAAGTTGGTAGTGAATATACGCAAATTATAAGAAGTAGTAGCTTTTACTAAAAATGATAGTAGCAAAAGCTGATCAGAAGAGAAATTACTTTTGCTTTTCATCACCAGCATATGTTTTGACGTTATTTAAAGAGAGCGTTAGTATAATAATAGATTAAAATGAAAGTTGGAATGAAAATGAATGAAAGAAAAACACTAGACTGGGGATCATTAATTTTAGGGATTTTATTTGTCCTTGTTTCATTAATCTCTTTTCAAGATCCTGTTGGTAATTTAGTGGCGATTGTCGTTGTTTTTGCTATTTTTGCCTTTTTAAAAGGAATTTTTGAATTATTTGTACGAAATCGCATGAAAGAATTGACAGGATATAAAGGGAAAATGCCGTTGGTTATTGGTATCATTGATATTTTAGTCGGGATTTTCTTCTTGTTCAATATTGGTGCAGGAGTAGTTGCTTTACCGTTTGTTTTTGCCATTTGGTTTATTGCCGACTCTATCTTAGCTTTATTTACAGCTGATTTAGCGAAAGGTTATAGCACAGGCTACTATTGGTTTACAGTAATCATCAATATTTTGGGTGTGGTATTAGGATGTATACTATTGTTTAATCCTATTTCCTCCGCTTTGACTTTAAGTTTTCTTGTCGGTTTTTATTTTATGCTCTTTGGGATCAACCATATCGTATATGCTTTCAGATAAACAAAGTAAAGTATATAAAGAAGCAATCAGGCTGAATTTTCCTGGTTGCTTCTTTTTTATAGTTGATATGTCTGAATCTCTCAAAGAGTAGAGGTTCAATTATTTCCTTTTTTCATATAATTCATTCAATACAGGTAAATCATGCACTTCGTATTTTTCTTTGAATTGTTTGATTTCTTCTTCTGTATATTTTCTTGGATCAAGATGAAGATCTTCAACCGGTAAAGGACGTTTGTTATTGATTTTTACATCAATTACTACTGGTCGTTGGGATTTTTTAGCGGCATCAAATGCAGGTCTTAATTGATGATACTCAGTAATCGTGAAACCGTCAGCTCCCAGTGCTTCGCTCGCTTTTCCGAAGTCAGCCTCTTCTAAAAACACACCAAATTTTTTCTGTTCAGTATCTTCTTGTTCTGCTTCAATAAACCCAAACGATGTATTCGATAAAACCACATTAATAATCGGTAGTTGGTATTTCACTTGTGTAATGATATCTTGCATCACCATTGCAAAACCACCATCACCGCTTAAAGTAAAGACTTGTCGATCAGGATAACTTAATTGTGCGGCAATGCCACCTGGAACACCATTCCCCATTGTAGCGAACCAACCAGAGGTCGTGTGTTTTTGTTTGCCGTTCATGTCTAATAATCGAATGGAATGGATCGTCGTATTCCCAACATCTGTTACAAAAATCGCATCTTCTTCAGCAATCCGATTGATTTCTTTATAAACAGCTTCAGGACGAATCGGTTGGTCTTCAAGGTCAGCGAATGAGTTTAACCAGTTTACCCAATTCGCTTTGTTTTCTTGGTTGGCTAGATACCAGCGATCTTCAGGACGTGGTTCGCCCAGCTGTGTTAATCTAGCTAATGTGGTATTGGCATCCCCTAAAATGGTATGAGAGGTAGCATGTCTTCGACCAAACTTTGAAGCATCGATGTCCACTTGGATAAATTCAGCCTCTGGGTTAAAGAACGCACGACCAAAAGGAAAGTCACTACCCATAAATAAAATCAAGTCGGCCTCTGCTAATGCTTCATTTGCAGGTTTTGTGGCCACACGTCCAGCAAAGCCTAGAAAGTTTTTATAGTTATCTGGAATGATGCCTTTCGCTAAAACAGAAGCAACAACTGGCATGGAAAAGTGTTCTGTAAAATCTTTGATTTGTGAAAAGCCATTACGAGTGCCTTGTCCAATGTAAAGTACAGGCTTTTTAGCTTTTTCAATAAAAGGAAGAGCAGCAATTACATCTTTTTCATCAGGAAGGATAGTACCTGTTTTATGAGTAGCTGCGTTAGATATTTTCTCTTCTTCAATGTCTGCAAAACCTAAATCAACAGGAATGGTTACAATAGCTACTCCTTTATTTTCATAGGCTGCTTTAATTGCTTCGTCCACGACATGAGGTAAACTTTCAGGTGTCATAACTGTCCGGTTATAGACACTAACATCTGCAAAAATTGGATTTTCATTTAATTCTTGGAAAGAGTTATAGTTCATAGCAGTAGTTGCAACTTGTCCAAGCAACGCAACAACTGGAACATGATCCATTTGTGCATCATACAAACCATTGATCAAATGCGTGGCACCTGGTCCAGCAGAACCAAAAACAGCCCCAACTTTTCCTGTTAGTTTCGCATCGGCTGCTGCGGCTAGCGCTCCTACTTCTTCGTGACGTACTTGGATATATTTTATTTGATCTTTTTCATGATAAAGAGCATCCATGATTGAATTAAACGAACCACCAGGAATCCCATAAATGTGCTCGATTCCCCAACTTTCCATTACTTTGACCATTGCGATACCAGCATTGATTGTTGCCATATTCTCCCACTCCTTTATCAAATGAATGATAAAATTTTGTAACTTTATTAATTAAAGTATAGTGCTTTAAGAATAAAAGCCCAACTGATTCGCTTTTTTACACAAACAGTAGTCATGATTTTTTGAATATGCTAGAGTAATAAGTAAAGGCACGAAAGGAGAATAAAATGACAGAATGGCTACTAAGCTTAGCCCCGTGGCAACAAGCATTAGCGGGGACAGCATTTACGTATTTTATGACAGCTCTGGGGGCTGGGTTGGTATTTTTCTTTAAAGAAATCAAAAAAGAAGTATTGAATCTCATGCTTGGTTTTGCTTCGGGGGTCATGATTGCTGCTAGTTTTTGGTCATTGCTTGATCCTGCGATTACAAAAGCTGAAGAAAATGGCGATATCGCTTGGCTGGTCGTTAGTATTGGTTTTGGATTAGGTGGCGTCTTTCTGTACATTGCTGATAAAACGCTTCCTCATATGCATTTTGGCCCACAGCACGAAAAAGAAGGCCTACCTACGCATTTAAAACGAACAATCTTATTAGTTTTTTCGATCACCTTGCACAATATCCCTGAAGGTTTGGCTGTAGGGGTGGCATTTGGGGCTGCCAGTACAGCCGATAATCCAACAGCGGCCGTTTTGGCAGCCATTTCGGTTGCATTGGGTATTGGAATTCAGAATTTTCCGGAAGGTGCAGCTGTTTCGATTCCTTTAAGACAGGAAGGCTTGAGTCGAACAAAGGCATTTATATATGGACAAGCTTCAGGTATTGTTGAACCGATCGCAGGTGTGATTGGCGCAGTGCTAGTGACACGAGTAACCATCCTTTTACCTTATGCACTGGCATTTGCAGCAGGTGCGATGATCTATGTGGTTGTTGAGGAATTAATTCCCGAAGCCCAACAAACATTATCAAGTAAACGGCATTTTGCCGTTTTTGGGGTGATGTTAGGTTTTATCATTATGATGGTACTAGATGTAGCTTTAGGGTAATGCCATCAAATGATATATCATTTTGAACAACTGATAAAAATATAACGAAAAAAGCAGCACAAGACTGGGGAATCTGTCGTGTGCTGCTTTTTTCAATATTAGTAATATTTTCGATGATGTCGACGATTTGTTCCAGAAATTACACGAATTAGCCAAATAATGATTGCAATAGGAATGAGTAATTTAATTGCAAACCATAAAATACTAGTAAAAAGGCTAATTACAAAACTACCTATAATCAATACCATTATTAGCATGAAAATAGTTGAAAAAGTATTTCTTTGTCCCATACAAACCCCTCATTTCTTGCTAGTTCCCAAAATAAGTTAAATTTAATAAAAATGTACTTAGAACTTAGCTTATTTATTAGAGAACTACGATAGTTAAATCCTCTTGTTTCATTGAGTATAGCAGTATAAAGTGAGCATTACCTCCAACTATAGACTGATTTAGTTGCTTTTTTCTAGCTATCTTTACTACAATAAGTCAGAAAAGGAGGCAAAAATATGCCAAAAAATCGTTTAGAAGCTTTTACCGATGCAGTTATCGCGATCATTATGACTATCTTGGTCTTAGAGCTTCACCAGCCGAACACTGACACCTGGCAAGCGCTAAGTGCCTTAGGATATCGTTTTATGATCTATATTGTCAGCTTTTTTACATTGGTCATCTATTGGAATAATCATCATCATATGTTTCAAGTCGTTCATAAAGTAAATTGGCGAGTTTTATGGGCGAATAGCTTTTTTATCTTTGCTTTATCATTTTTTCCCTTTGTCACGTCTTGGATCAGCGAGTATAGTCATAGTTTAGCGCCAGAAATCACATACGGTGTAGTAACTTTAGGAGCTAATATTGCTTACTATATTTTAGCAAGAGAGTTGGTTCAGTCTGATCCTAAAAATAAAAAGAATATCAAAGAATTACTAGATAACTATCGAAAATCCTACTGGTCAATTGGGTTAAATATTTTAGGAATTATTTTAGGCTATGTCATTACACCAATAGCTGTTTTAGTAACGAATGCTGTGATTTTACTTGGTTGGCTGATTCCTAGCCGTAAAATCGAATCTCAATATAGTAATTAAAGATGTTCAAAAAAATTAAGAGAAATATAACAAAAAGATAAAAAAATGGTCGAACTTCTAGAGGAAAATCTTCCTTGAAGAGGGATGCTTATGATCAATCAAAAAAAATTGAATATCGGTCTAACTACGAGCATGATAACGATCCTTATCTATATAGATCATCGGCAATGTAGTTTATTGGTTATTTTGTTATCTATGATGATTCCATTTGTTGTAGCATTAAAGAAGTAAGTAGCGTTTATTTTTGATCCCGGATCTTTCAGTCTAAAGAATTGAAAGATCCGGGATTCGTTGTATCTAATTATACACAGATACGTATCAGAGAGGTAATCTGTTCCGAAAGTTTTCCACAGGGGATAACGAAAACGAAAAGTTCCAACCTATTGATAAAAGCAGGTATACAATATTTTTGTATAAATATTAAATGAATAGGCAGACAACAATTTATATAGATTAATCCATCTGATTAAATAACTTTTAGTTTTTGCGTATAGTGTTATTTTATCTTTTTAAAATAACGGATTTAATAATTGGTTTATTTTTTTCACAAGAAGAATCAAATAAATTAGGAAAAATGACAAAAAACAAAGGAAACAAGCCGTCTCGAATTAAATAGTTAGTATAAAAGATCAATGGTCGAGTGGGAGAAGAAAAAAATAAACAGAAAAGTTATTCGAGGTTCTTTCCATTGAAAAAGATAAAAGCCAATTAAATATACCTTGTAGGGGTATATTTAATTGGTCAGTCTGTTGTATGAGTGGCACTTGCGACAGGATAATTTTTTTTATAAGCAAAGTAGCGTGCTTCTTTTTTTGCTAAGCCAAAAGAATCAGAGAGCTGTAAATTTTGAGGTGAGAATTGTATGCCGGGGATTGAAAATGTCTGTTTTTGTTTGTCTATAATTGAAATAGAAAAGTTGATTTCTTCTTGTTCGGCATTTGCTAACGTCACATAAGAATGTCTGTCGAGATGGATACCAACTACTGTATAAATGCCCAGTAATTGAAGTTGATCTCCTTCAATTTTTACTAGTTCATCTTTTGTTGGCACATATTCCATCTTGGCTCCAGTAGTCATTTTCATTTCAGCTTTTGAAGTAACATCTTTTACAGGAGAAGCAAAGTATTCAATCATAAAAAATAAAGCAATTAAACCTAAAAAACTACTAACTATAATAATTGTTTTCTTCACCTTGGACACTCCCATCTAACAGTTATGACGTAAAAAAGTACATTTATGATAAAAATAGTTTTTTAATCATTAAAAATGGTATAATATATGCCTTTTTTTATTAATTTTTGTTATTAATTAATTGCTTTAAAAACAGTATAAATTTAAATATAAAAAAAATAAAGCATAAAATACTTAATTTTAGCAGTTTATTTTACTGAAGAAATGTTTCAATCAAATAATTTATTTCGCTAAAAAAATTTATTTAGTTATTTTTTAAAATGAGGAGGCGAATGATACTATTGTCTGTTGGCAAGATCAGCATTCTGTTTATTTGCAAGGTCTAAGGGCAAAAAAAGGCCATAGATGATCTATTTATAAAATTGGTAGATAGGATTGCTTATTTTTCATATTTTTTATACCCATTTTTACTATTTTTTTGAAAAAAAAATTCTAATTCGTTAAAAATTTTCTTTAAAATATAAATAGGAACATTCAAATAGAAAAAAGTGAATGCTTTTTTCTATTTGGTAAAAAGAGGGGAGGAAGTAAATGTTAAATATTTTATCGAAAAAAATGAAACGACAGTTACTTCTACTGGAATTGCTTTTTGAAGGAGAAACCTATCGCTTTCAAGATTTAGAATCTCAATTAAAGTGTTCTTCAAAAACATTGAGAAATGACTTGATGGATATCGATTCTTATGCAAAAGAAATTAATATACATACTGATCGTGAGAATGGGATATTTGCAGAAATTGCTCCTCATGTCACAGAAGAATATATTTACCGAATTATTATGAATGAATCGATTGAGTATCAATTTTTAGAAGCAATCGTGTTAAATAAATATACGAACTACTTGGAAGTAACGGAACAACTATTTATTTCAGAGAGCACTTTAAGACGAATGGTGAAGCGCATCAACCTTTCCTTAGAGCAATATCACTTAAGAATTCGAGGATTGATTCGATTAACGGGAAATACACAGTTAATTGAAAAGTTGACGATCCAGTTACTTTTAGAAAAATATGTGTGTTTAGAAGAGGCCTTCAATGAAGAAATTTGTCAAAAAAGTCGTCAATTATACTTAAAATACATAACGAATAATCAACTTCAAGATATAATTCGTAAACTGGAACACCGAAAACATAATCAGCTTTTATTTTATATTGCTATGAAAATTTACCAAGTAAAAAACGAAAAACAATTTATTGAAAAAGAGCAGAATAATCTTTTATGCCTAGAATCAAATGAGAAGCAAAATACTTCTTTATGGTTATCTCTTGAAGAGGATCAGGATCTGATAAAATACATCTTTGAACAGCCGTTTGTTTGTTCGCTACTGGATATACAGAACAGCAGCGATGACTACCAACAAAAACCTTATTTAACAAAGATGGTTGGGATATTGCTTGATTATTTGGAAATAAAATATCAGATCAAATGTGAAGAACGACAAGAAATCTGCTATAAAATAATTAATGATGGCGACTATATGGAAAATCTTTCTTTTATTTTATATGATAAACATCATCAGTTTTTAAAACAGATACTTCCAGAAATCGAAAGTATTCAAGTAGGACTAAAGAATTATTTAATTAACAAGGATCAAAAAGAGTTATTAAAGTATATGAAAAATGACGAATTTACCAGAAAATTAGTCGCTTTGTTACTTGTCTACTGGCATGATCTACTAAAAAAGATTGAAACGAGTAAACAAATTAGGGCTTTGATTGTAACCAATTCTGAACAATATGCTAGCTACATTATTGCAAAGCTTGAGCTTTATCTAGGAGGACGATATCGTTTTGTAGCCAGCAAAACCCCAGTAGTTACAGATCAGATGCTACATAAGGAAAACTATGATTGTATTGTTTCCAATACGATGCTAAACAGGCAGTTCAATATCCCTATATTTGGTATTTCTATATATCCCAAATCAAGAGAAATTCAAAACTTGATTTTCTTTTATCAACAAACAAGAACAGAAATTACATAGCGTGTTTGATATTTATTAACTTTGAGACATTGTTAGTTTGAACATAGGTGGTCAATAAAGGGAAACGCTGATCAATGGTGAAGGAATATTCCTCAGATAAAAGAGACAAAAAGAAGAGATAGGTTAAAAGTTAACCTAATTTTAAGGGCTCTTTGTTAAATGATAGGATATTGGTAAAGAGAAATCTTAGAATCATTTGGACAGAAAGAAGAAAAACTTCTTTCTGTTCTTTTAGAGAAGAGAAATATATCCTCATTGTTTTGGTAGTAATTCAAGTAAGTTTGCAGTAAAAATTACTCATTTAATATTAATGAAAAGTTTAATGTACTTTGCTATTATGGACTGATTAATTAGGATACAGATGGAGGTTCTCAATGGAAGTACTGAGATTAGTTAGTCAATTTTATGCAATTATAGCGATACCCGTCTTTATTTTTTGTGGTTTTAGATTACGTAATCAAAGACGGGCTATGGAAAAGAAGAAAAAAAATAAAGTGAGTGAAATGTTCCCCGAACTTAGTAAAGAGGACTTAAAGCTGAGAAAAACAGCAATTATAAATTATCAAAATATGTATTTGAATACCACTTTTAAAAGAGGTATTCAAATGTTATTGACTGTTGCATTACTTGCAAGTATTATAGGCGCTTTGGTCACTAGTATGCTTTATCAAGATTTTTCGACTAGTTTCCTATTTATCATTGGCTTAACCTTTTGTATTTTACTTCTTAGTATAATCGCTCCGTCAAGTCAGAAACAAGCACAGTTTTGGGAGAATTATCTAAATCAACATCCCGATAATCCATTGAAAATCGTTCTGTTGGACAGGGAAGATGTCGAAAAGATAACTGCAATAAGAAAAAAACAAGTTATTAACTTTATGGTCATCGAGTTAGCTTTTCTGATTTTTTACGTTCTTTATTTTTAGCAAGTTCCCCGTTTTTATACGAATAATCAATTGATTGTCAAAAATAAGAGGGGGAAGAAATTAAACGATTGACTGGAATGGAAATAGAAAGAATTTTATCAAAAGGCTAAAAAATAAGTGTGATAATGAAAAACAGCCAACAAACATTGATTTAACAACGTTTGTTGGCTGTTTTTCATTATTCCCACTCCACAGTTGCAGGTGGTTTAGAAGTGATGTCGTACACGATACGGTTGACGTGAGCGACTTCGTTTACGATGCGGACAGAGATTTTTTGTAAAACATCCCATGGGATACGGGCAAAGTCTGCTGTCATCCCATCAATAGAAGTGACTGCACGGATACCTACTGTATAGTCGTAAGTACGGCCATCGCCCATTACGCCGACAGAGCGGATTCCTGGTAGAACAGTGAAATATTGCCAAATGTCACGATCTAAGCCAGCTGCTGCGATTTCTTCACGTAAGATCGCATCTGATTCACGGACGATTTCTAGTTTTTCTTCACTGATTTCACCCAAGACACGGATACCTAGACCAGGACCTGGGAAAGGTTGACGCCAAACGATTGAATCTGGCATTCCTAGTTGTGTTCCTAATTCACGGACTTCATCTTTGAATAATGTGTTCAAAGGTTCAATCAATTGGAATTGCATGTCTTCTGGTAGTCCACCCACGTTATGGTGAGATTTGATCGTTTGAGCAGTTTCCGTTCCACTTTCGATCACATCAGTATAAAGTGTTCCTTGGGCTAAGAAAGCAATTCCTTCTTCTCCCGCTAATTTTGTTGCTTCATCATCAAAAACATACACAAATTCATTACCAATGATTTTACGTTTTTGCTCAGGATCAGAAACGCCGGCTAACTTGTCTAAGAAACGTTTTCTTGCATCCACTTTGATAATATTTAGACCAAATTTCCCGCCTAAACTTTCCATTACTTGGTCTGCTTCACCTTTACGCAATAAACCATGGTCAACAAAGATGGAAGTTAGCTGATCACCGATTGCTTTTTGTAGAAGAACACCAACGACACTAGAATCCACGCCGCCAGAAAGTCCAAGCAATACTTTTTTATCGCCAACTTGTTCACGAATTTTTTCGATTTGCATATCGATGAAGTTATTCATTGTCCAGTTTCCTTCACAATGACAAACATCAAAAGCAAAATGACGGAGTAATTCGATTCCGTATTCAGAATGACGAACTTCTGCATGGAATTGGATACCATAGAAATTACGTTTTGTATCTTGGATGGATGCGATCGGGCAGTCTTTACTTGTACCAACGATTTCAAATCCTTCAGGAACTTGGGTTACTAAGTCCCCGTGGCTCATCCAAACGGTTTGTTGTTTAGGTGTGTCATTGAACAATACTGCATCGTCACTGGTTACTTCTAACTGAGCTTTTCCGTATTCACGGTTTTTAGCTGGTTCAACTTTCCCACCTAGCTTATACGTAATCAATTGCATACCGTAGCAAATACCCAATACAGGAATCCCTAAGTTAAAGATTTCTGGATCGATTCCAAAAGCATTTTCATCATACACACTGTTAGGACCACCGGAAAGAATGATTCCTTTTGGATTCATTGCTTTTACTTCTTCAGCAGAAACCCGATGGCTCAATAATTCAGAAAAAACTCCTAAATCACGGATGCGTCGTGTAATCAATTGGTTATACTGGCTACCGTAGTCTAATACGATAATCTTTTCAACGTTTGTCATGTCGGCAACGTTTGTCACATTTATTACCCCTATCCCTTTAAATTTTATCTCAAAATAGAATAAACTATTTTAAAATGCTAATATTTTCGCATGAAAATCGAATCAATAATATGATTTTCAGTTTTATGGAGAATTATATCTGCTCTGCCACGAGTAGGCAAGATATATTCGTTTAAATTTTTCAAATTCACATTTTTCCATACTTCTTGCGCCATTTTAAATGCATCGTCACGATCGCCAATAGCAAATTGATAGTAATAATTTTGTGGATTTTGAAAAGCGGTGTCGAGTAAGGCACCGAATCGATCTAAATACCATTTTTCAATTAATGATGAATCAGCATCAACATAAACAGAAAAATCAAAAAAATCACTGACATAGATTTGTTGATTAGCAGGCAGTTGCAGCGTGTTGATTCCTTCAACAATCAGAATATCAGGTTGTTGGATCAATTCATATTCGCCAGGAATGATATTGTAAATGTCATGTGAATAAACAGGTACTTTTATTTCTTCCTGACCGGATTTTACTCGATTAAGAAAATCGATCAACATCTCCATATCATAACTTTCTGGGAACCCTTTACGATTCATGATCCCTCGTTCTTTTAACGTTTCATTAGGATATAAAAAACCATCAGTTGTAATCAACTGAACATTCCTGCGTTTAAATGTACGTGATAAGATCGTTTGTAACAGGCGAGCTGTTGTGCTTTTTCCAACGGCAACACTCCCAGCAATTCCAATAATAAATGGCGGTACTTCGACATATTTATGAAGAAATAGACCTTTACTTAACGAAAGAGATTCAAATTCTTTCATATATAGATAAATCAAATGAGCAAGAGGAACATAGATATCTCGAACATCTTGCATTGAAATACGGTCATTTAAACTTTTGATGTTATCTAGCTCGTCTTGGGTCAAAGGTGCTTGTCCATTACGATAAAATTCACGCCATTCTTCTCTTGCCACACGGTAGTAGTTCATTGGATCATTCATAATAGCCTCCTGCATTCTCCCATCAATGGAATCATTTTAACATAAAACACGGCTAAACCCCACCACTAAACGAGAATGGTTATAAGTCTCTTATTTTTAAGTGAATAACTGTTAACTGAATAAATAAAAAGGATGACATATCAAAATTCATTCTGTTCGTGTTTCTGATCAACTATTTATTTAAACTAGGAAAAATAGACATTGCATGCCAATTGATAAAAGGATAGACTAAGAAACAAGAAACAAGAAACAAGAAACAAGAAACAATATAAAAAGGATGAACGATATGACGAATCATTATTATTCGCAAGAGCCAACGACAGAACATGACTTTGAACAATGGTCATTTGAATTAAAAGGAAAAAACTTCCAATTTGTAACAGATTCAGGAGTATTTTCACGTGAAACAGTCGACTTTGGTTCACGAGTGTTAATTGATACCTTTAATTGGGAAGAGCTGCCAGCTGATGGCAAAATTTTGGATGTTGGTTGTGGCTATGGTCCGATTGGATTGGCGATCGCTTTTGCTAGTCAGCGATTTGTTGAGATGGTCGATATTAACTCTCGGGCAGTAGAATTAGCTCAAGGAAATGCGAACCGCAATGGGATCAAACAGGTGGATATTCATCAATCGAATATCTATGAAGCAGTTCATGAAGAAACTTATGCAGCAATCGTCAGCAATCCGCCAATTCGTGCCGGTAAAAAAGTGGTACACGAAATTTTAACCGAAGCATATCCAAGGTTAAAATCGGGTGGAACACTAACCATTGTCATTCAAAAAAAACAAGGGGCTCCTAGTGCAAAAAGCAAAATGGCAGAGACCTTTGGGAATGCTGAAATCGTCCATAAAGAGAAAGGGTACTATATCATCAAAAGTATCAAAGAATAACTGTTTGATTGTGGGTGTTTGAGACTAAATAAAAAGCTATGACAAAATAACACACTCTAAAAGCAACCGAAGAATCCTAAAATAGAAGTAACTATTTGCGGGTCCTTCGGTTTATTTTTGTCCCTTTCTTTCTATTAAAAAACAGGCGATAGGTACTCTAGGTCATGGGAATATGGAGATCGTAAAAAAGTTGATGAAAGGAGTGAGACACTTCGCTAACTAGTGGAACTTTTTCCTATTGAAAAGTGGCGTATTTCAAGGAGCTAATAATTGAATAACGTTTCTTCCTTTTTTAGAAAACAAAACTAGCATGGTATTGAAAAATTTGAGTGACTTGAAAGGAGAATAAAAAAATGACACAAACCAGAATGATAGTAGATACTAAATCTATTTTAGAATTACCCATGTATAACCAGGAAAACGTATTAAGGTATTTAGAAAAAGACCATGTCGAAATGGCTACAACATTTAAAGCATGGGAAGAAAAGGCGAAGGGGATCGTCCAGAACAATAAAACGAAAAGAGAAAAATTAAATAGCAAAAGAGAAAAAAGTGAAGTTCAGCCAGATGATCAACATGTTGCTTTAACAAATGAACTTTTAGATCTCTTAGATGGATTAGTACATCATGGTTTGCATCAGTATCGTCCCACACTAGTGTCTAAGTATAAAAATCTATTGATATGGAAAGATCAAGAAAAATTTGATTTCTTACTTAAGAATCGAGATGCTAAGAACGGGTTCACTCAAATCATGAACGACAAGCCTATGATTAAGCTTTACCAAAAAAAGCCAAAGAAATTTGCTCAGATCAAAAAAGGCTACCATTCTCAAAAAAACAACGATGTCCTATTTGTTGGAAACATGCTGCTGTTTGAACTACTTGATTTTTCTCGCTCAGAGAGGGAACAACTGGTAAAAGAATTTCTAACCCATACGATTCCCAACGATCAGCGACGAGACAACTTAAATCAAGAAATTCAAAATCGTCCTGCGGCAACGCTTGACAAGCTTTCACAGAGAAATAAAACAGTCTATTGGGAGTTTGTTAGTATCAGAAGTGTGGCAGATTATTCTAAAGTAAAACATGTGAAAGAACAAATTGATCATCAAGATGGATTGACTCCAGAAGAAAAACAGGCACTTCATAACGATTTAGATGCACGTATCGCCAAATTTAATAGTCAAGCTATACTGTTTGAAGAAGCAGTCGCGGATCTAAGTGAAAAAAATAAGGATTTACATAAGATGTTCAAAAAAGATGTACCACAAGAGCGAATTGACTTGCTCAAACGAATCAAAGATGAGTCAAATTTGGATTGGCTAACAAAGAATGTGTTGACCGAAGAATTAGTAAGAAAACAAGTGGCTCAAGAAAAACTAGATACATATAAAGCACTGATGAGTGACAAACAATTGACCCGAGAAGTGGTAGCTAGCATCAAACAAAGCAAAGAGTATTCAGAAGAAATAAAAAAAGCTCTCATTTCTGAAATTAATCCCTCAGAGGAAGCGAAAAAGAACAACATCAAAAAAATATCAGTTATCAAACAGGAATTTTTCATTAGAAAGCAACTGTTAGAAGTACTAAAAGAACGAGTGGCAACGGATAAAACCTATCAGCCGCTTTTTGAACAAATAGAAAAAGTCATGAATAGTAATGAAAAACAAAAGGAACATGTAACTGCTCAAAGTGATATCAAAGAGTGCCAAAAGTTTATAAGTGAAAATAAATGGGAAGAGGAAATGATTAAAAGAATCAATCAAGAGGAACGAATCCCTCCACATTTGAAAGTAATCGTTTTATCTGAGTTAAAGGAACCAACAGCAAAAAATCAACGAGTTGGTGGAGAAAATCGGCAAGATTCCACACTTGTTGCTCTTGTTTTAAAGTCTCACGTTCAAAATATACAACTAGGATACCAACAAGAGGTTTCTCAAAAGACGAAGAAGGAGCAACAAATTGATCATCGCATGATTAAATACGAACAAAAGTTACAAAAAATTCTAAAGATAAGAACAGGACTCTTTGATGCCATAAATAGATTTGAGAGCCAGGAGAAACAACTGATAGGGGATGGGGGAAAGATTTCTGTTCCCAAGGATGAACAAGAAAAAGGCAGTCAACAAGCTACGCTGACTAAAAAAGATTTGCAAGAGAATGAAGAGCAGAGGCTAGCTATGGATATCGGAGAGCTTCTTATGAAAGGAAATACGGCAGACTATTTTCAGGCAGTCGATAAACATGATTTAAACTTTTTAAATCTTAGGCAACAAGTAAGGCAAGATCCAAAGATTCCTATTGAAAATAAAAAACCTTTCCTTGAACAGCTAACAACGATGATCGCCACGGATCGAACGGCAGGTTATCAAAAAGAGCTTCAACTTTTTTCATCTGTTCGAGAAAAGATTCTAGAACTCCATAATGAAATCTTAAACGATCAGGAGATAGCTCATGATGAGAAAAAAATACTTCTCAAGCAGGTAGATGGAATGGTAGGAGCGATTGAAAAACGGGATTCTGAACATATAGCTGCTGATAATTTAGTAACCCAAAGTCAGAAGTCTTCTTTGAGTGAGAAAGTAACTAGTGCAATCAATAATAGAAAAGATCAATCGCTAGTTACTCAAGCCAATGAAAAAACTCCTATGAAAGAGAAGAACAATGACAGATAATCGGCAGTTACAGAAGTTTTTAAGAAGTCAGTTTAGGAAATTGGCACTTTCCAAGCTATTTATTTTTATTAGTGAATAAAAGATTTTTTCTTATTTTTTTCTATCTATTCTTTTTTATATGCTTTTGGTAAACTAAAAAAGAATTTACATCATAAAGGAGGAGAAGAAGTGAAACTAACGATCCGAGACATTGCAGAAATGGCAGGTGTTTCAGTCACCACTGTATCACAAATTTTAAATAATAAAGGGAGCCGCTTTAGTGATAAAACACGAAAAAAAGTCCTGAATATTGTTAACGAGCACCATTATAAACCAGATTACTTTGCCTCGAATGTGATCAATCGTCATTCTAAAACGATTGGTATGATCGTGCCAGATGTCACTGACTTCTTCTTTTCTAAATTGATTGAAGGGGTCGAGAGTTACTTGAATCCACTGGGGTATGTGATCATGCTTTGCAACTCTCGTCATAGTCAAGAAAATGAAATCAAGTATTTAAAAGAATTGGCTCATCGCTCAGTGGATGGAATCTTATTGGCTACGCCCAATGTTTTGCCAGATGACTATTCTTTAGATAGTGGTTTTTATAAAAATATGCCGATTATTTTGATTGATCGTGGATTGAATACCAGAGATAATGGTCGGTTGATCGTAAAAGAGTATGAGGGGGCTTATCAAGCAGTTTCTTTGTTTATTAAGAACGGTCATACCAAAATCGGTATGCTCAAAGAAACAACAGGCTATTACCAGTTAGAAGAACGGTTCAACGGGTATCGTCATGCACTAAAGGATCATGGAATCCCTTTCAATGGAAAGTATGTAGAACAAGGGGAGTTGACGGTCCAAGGGGGATACGAGGCGTCTAAACGGCTCTTAAAGCACAAAGATCTTACAGCAATTTTTTGTGGAAATGATGCAATGGCGATTGGTTGTTACCAAGCGATTGATGAATTAGGCAAAAAAATCCCCGATGATATTTCAGTTATTGGTTTCGATGGGTTGAAGTTATCCGAGTATATGATCCCTCAATTGACAACAGTGAAACAGCCAAGTTCTGATATTGGATTTTATGCCGCAAGATTTTTGATCGACACGATCGAGTTCCCACAACGCAAAGTTCCGAACAAAGTCTTTGAAACAAAATTAATTATTCGTGAGAGCATAAAAACATTGACAAAGGGATAACTCAGCGTTATATTGCTTATGTAAGTGTTTACAAAGGCGGTGAGTAGCTCTTTGTATTCTTAGTAAACTGGTTTACTAAAGTGGTTTACCTTTTGGAAAATTCCTGTATAATACCGAATGAAGACGAGGAGGATCAAGCAATGCGAATGGTGGATCTGATTGAAAAAAAGCGAGACGGAAATGAATTATCGACAAAAGAAATCGAGTATATTATTACAAAATACACGAATGGTGAAATTCCAGATTATCAAATCAGCGCATTGTTGATGGCGATCTTTTATCAAGATATGACCGATAGAGAAATCACGGATTTAACACTTGCCATTGCCCACTCAGGAGATGTCATTGATTTAAGTCCTTTAGATGGGATCAAAGTGGATAAACACTCTACAGGTGGTGTGGGAGATACGACAACGTTGATCTTAGCACCTTTAGTCGCAAGTGTGGGTGTTACAGTTGCCAAAATGTCTGGTAGAGGTTTGGGGTATACAGGTGGTACGCTGGATAAACTAGAAGCAATTCCTGGATTTCAAATCGAGCTTTCTGATGAAGCGTTTATCCGAATTGTCAATGAGAGTAAAGTAGCTGTTATTGGACAATCAGGAAATCTTGCACCAGCAGATAAAAAACTTTATGCTTTGCGGGATGTGACTGCGACAGTGGATTCGATTCCTTTGATTGCCAGTTCGATCATGAGTAAGAAAATTGCCGCAGGAGCAGACGCGATCGTTTTAGACGTGACGACAGGTGACGGCGCCTTTATGAAGAATATTGAAGATGCTAGACGTTTAGCAAAAACAATGACTAGTATTGGAAAATTAGCTCATCGTCAGACAGTAGCCGTAATTTCTGATATGTCTGAACCTCTTGGTGAAGCAATTGGTAATAGTCTTGAAGTTGTGGAAGCAATTGAAACGTTAAACGGCAATGGACCAGAAGACTTGCTGGAAATGTGTTATGCATTAGGGAGTCAGATGGTGGTCTTAGCCAATCAAGCAGCAACAATCGAAGAAGCTAGAAGTTTACTGCAAGAAGCACTAGAATCTGGCAAAGCCTTAGACAAATTTAAGGAAATGATCCGTAATCAAGGTGGAGATGACTCTATCGTAGACCAACCAGAACGGTTACTGACAGCTAAGTATGTTGTTGAGTTGCCAGCCAAATCGAGTGGTATTGTCTCAAAACTCGTTGCGAATGAGTTGGGGATTGCAGCTATGATGTTAGGTGCAGGACGCAAAACTAAAGAAGATGATATTGATCACGCAGTTGGTCTTAAATTAAATAAAAAAATTGGTGATTCTGTAAAAGAGGGAGAATCATTATTGACAATCTACAGTAATACAAAAGAGATTTCTTCTGTTCAAGAATTGCTCTATCAAAATATCCAAATTAGTGACTCGGCTGAAAAGCCTACATTGATACATGATATCATCACCGAATAAAAGGAGAGAAAAAAATGGAATTGAACCGAATGATCGATCACACCATCTTAAAAGCAGATGCTTCTCAAGAAGACGTCATGCGAATTATTGAAGAAGCAAAGAAATACCATTTCTATTCTGTTTGTATCAACCCAACATGGGTCGCACTAGCAAAAGAACAATTAAAAGGCGAACCAGTGGCAGTATGTACAGTAATTGGCTTTCCTTTAGGAGCTAATACTGCTGAAACTAAGGCTTTTGAAACTACAAATGCGATTGAAAATGGCGCAGATGAAGTGGATATGGTCATCAATATTGGGGCAATGAAGTCTCAACAGTTTGATAAAGTCCAAAAAGATATTGAAGCAGTGGTTGCAGCGGCCAAAGATCGTGCTTTAGTCAAAGTCATCATCGAAACAGCTTTATTAAATCATGAGGAAATTGTAAAAGCTTGTGAGCTGGCAAAAGCTGCTGGGGCAGACTTTGTTAAAACTTCTACAGGATTTTCAACTGGAGGAGCAAAAGTCGAAGATGTTCGTTTAATGCGTGAAACTGTTGGACCTGAAATGGGTGTAAAAGCATCTGGTGGTATCCATAACGAAGCTGAAGCTTTGGCAATGATTGAAGCTGGTGCGACAAGAATTGGTACCAGTGCAGGAGTTTCGATTATGTCAGGATCTACTGGCGAAGGCTATTAAGTAGTAAGGGGAAGCTTATGACAGAAGTGAAGCAAGAATGGATCAACATTGCAGTAGAAGCATTGGATAAAGCATATGTACCATATTCACATTTTCCAGTAGGTGCATGTTTAGTCACTGAATCTGGAAAAACGTATCAAGGAGTCAACATCGAAAATGCCTCGTTTGGTTTAACCAATTGTGCGGAGCGCACGGCTTTTTTCAAAGCTGTTTCTGAAGGAGAAAAAGAGTTTACTCATTTAGTAGTGGTTGGTCATACGCCAGAGCCAATTTCTCCTTGTGGTGCTTGTCGTCAAGTAATGGCTGAGTTTTGTGTACCAGACATGCCGGTAACTTTAGTAGGGGATAACGGTGTGACTAAGGCAATGACGGTTAAAGAACTATTACCTTACGCCTTTACAGAAAAAGATCTATAGAATTATCACTCATGTTCATTCAGTCAGCTGACTGTTGAAAAATAAAACAATTATTTTAGGGGGCTTTACAGAAATGAAAAAAGCAAAATTATTTGGTTTAAGTGCTGTAGCGTTATCTGCTGGGTTATTATTGGGCGCATGTGGCAGCGGATCAGATTCAACTGATTCAACCGGTGGAAACAGCGGTTCAAAAACAGCAACTGCAGCATTGATCACAGATACGGGCGGTGTTGATGACCGTTCATTCAACCAGTCAGCTTGGGAAGGACTACAAGCTTGGGGGAAAGATCATGATCTATCACGTGGAAATGATGGGTTCCAATATTTCCAATCAGCAAATGAATCAGATTATATCCCTAATATTGACCAAGCTTTGAATGCAGGTTTTAAAACAATCTTTGGTATTGGTTATAAATTGAAACCAGCTATTGAAGAGCAAGCTGCATCAAATCCTGAAACAAACTTTGCTATTATTGATGACGTTATCGACGGCAAAGACAACGTGGTTTCAGCAACATTTAAAGATAACGAAGCTTCTTATCTTGCTGGGATTGCCGCAGCTTACACAACTGAAACAAACACTGTTGGTTTCATTGGTGGGGTAAAAGGTGAAGTAATCGATCGTTTTGACGCAGGATTCAAAGCTGGTGTAGATGCTGGTGCAAAAGCATTAAACAAAGAAATTAAAGTCTTGAATCAATATGCAGGAGACTTCTCAGCGCCAGATAAAGGACGTTCAATTGCTCAAGGAATGTATGCACAAAATGCAGATATCATTTTCCACGCATCTGGTGGTACTGGTAACGGTGTATTCCAAGAAGCGAAATCATTAAACGAATCAGGCGACAAAAAAGTTTGGGTTATCGGGGTTGACCGTGACCAATCTGACGAAGGCGAATACACTTTAAATGGTGAAAAGAAAAACTTTACTTTGACATCAACTCTAAAAGGTGTAGGAACTGTTGTTGAAGACTTAGCTCAAAAATCAGCTGATGGTGATTTCCCTGGTGGGGAACATACCGTTTACGGATTGAAAGAAGACGGTGTTGGTATCACAAAAGGTCAACTTTCAGAAAAAGCAGAAAAAGCTGTGAATGAAGCAAAAGAAAAAATCATCTCAGGAGATATCAAAGTACCAGAAACTCCTGAAAAATAATCAAACGAATTTCTATAGCCTTGTTGGACAATTGTTTGACAAGGCTATGGTTTAGTAAATAACTAACGATTGTTTCTTTATCAAGATGTTGCTGAAAAGCTATTTTCGTTTTTTTGTTCTTAATTCTTGAAGTAGAACATGCTGCTCACAGCCTCTTGCTAAACGGCGTTCAAGAAGCAGCTCCTCAACAATAAGCGATGATTTTTAAAAATATGAGAAGCTATTTTAAAAAATCCTCTCTTATTTGCTCGGAGCTAAACGCTTCTTTCACAGCCTCTTGCTAAACGGCGTTCAAAGAGCTGACCTTCGGCATTAAGTCAAAAAATCTCAAAACATGAAAAGCTGTTTCGAGATTTTCTTCCTTAATGCTCAGGTCAAAACGCTCTTTTCACAGCCTCTTGATAAGGGAATAATCCCCTGAAGTTTTTGCTTCAATTTGAGATTTTATGAAAAATCTTTGTTAATCGTTGCCTAGATAGAAATCGTTAGGATGTGAAAAATTGTGGTTCAAGAAAATATTGTCATCGAAATGCGGAATATCACCAAACAGTTTGGTACGTTCAAAGCAAATGACAACATCAACTTGCAAGTGAAAGCAGGAGAGATCCACGCTTTACTTGGAGAAAATGGTGCCGGAAAATCAACCTTGATGAATGTGCTCTCAGGCCTTTTAGAGCCAACATCAGGTGAAATACTGATGCATGGGAAAGAAGTGAAAATTACAAGTCCGACAAAAGCGAACCAGCTAGGTATCGGAATGGTCCATCAGCACTTTATGCTTGTGGATGCATTTACTGTTACTGAAAATATTGTTTTGGGAAGTGAGCCAAGTCGAGCAGGGGTACTTGATCGTCGCCAAGCACGTGAAGAAATCCAAAAGCTTTCTGAACAATATGGTTTATCGGTCAATCCTGATGCGTATGTCCGAGATATCTCTGTTGGAATGGAACAACGGGTAGAAATCTTAAAAACACTTTATCGTGGGGCAGATGTCTTGATTTTTGACGAACCTACAGCGGTATTAACGCCACAAGAGATTGACGAACTGATTGTAATCATGAAAGAGTTGGTCAAAGAAGGAAAATCGATCATTTTGATCACCCATAAGTTAGATGAGATTAAAGCTGTAGCAGATCGTTGTACAGTTATCCGTCGTGGTAAAGGGATTGGTACAGTAAATGTAAAAGATGTCTCTTCACAACAATTGGCAGATATGATGGTTGGACGTACGGTTTCATTTAAGACAATGAAGAAAGAAAGTCAGCCTCAAGAAGTTGTGTTATCGATTGAAAATCTAGTGGTTAAAGAAAACCGAGGATTGGACGCAGTCAAAGATCTAAGTTTAGAAGTACGAGCAGGAGAAGTTTTAGGAATTGCTGGTATTGATGGTAACGGACAGTCAGAATTGATCCAGGCGTTAACCGGTTTACGTAAAGCAGAAAGTGGAACAATTCGCTTAAAAGATGAAGATATCACGAATAAAAAGCCAAGAAAAATTACGGAGGCTGGTGTAGGACATGTGCCCGAAGACCGTCATAAGTATGGCTTAGTGTTGGATATGACGTTAGCGGAGAATATTGCTTTACAAAATTATTACCAAAAACCTTACAGTAGAAATGGCTTATTGAATTATTCGTTGATCAATGAACATGCACGAGAATTAATCGAAGAGTATGATGTTCGAACAACGAATGAACTTGTGCCAGCAAAAGCATTATCAGGTGGGAATCAACAAAAAGCAATTATTGCTCGGGAAATCGATCGTGATCCTGACTTGTTGATCGTTGCTAATCCGACACGTGGGCTAGATGTTGGAGCAATCGAGTTTATTCATAAACGTTTGATTGAACAAAGAGACAAATACAAAGCGGTCTTATTGATTAGTTTTGAATTAGAAGAAATTTTGAATGTTTCTGATCGTATTGCGGTACTCCACGAAGGAAAAATCGTGGGAATCGTTGATCCAAAAGAAACTTCTGAAAATGAACTAGGATTACTTATGGCGGGCTATTCTTTAGAAGAAGCAAGAAAAGAGTTAGAAAAGGTTGGTGGCGCACATGAATGATCGCAATGAAAAGATACGTAATCTCCTAGTTCCTATTTTTTCGGTAATTCTAGGTTTAGTTTTAGGTGCTATCTTGATGGCAGCTTTTGGTTATAACCCAGGCCAAGGTTATTCTTCAATGTTAAATGCGTCCCTTGGTTCTCAAAGAAGTATTGGTGAAACATTACGGCAAGCAACACCGTTGATTTTTACTGCATTAGGTTTTTCTGTTGCGAACTCAGCAGGATTCTTCAATATCGGGCTTTCGGGACAAGCACTCTGTGGTTGGATCGTTAGTGTGTGGGTAGCACTTGCCTTTCCTGATCTGCCAAAAGTCATTTTATTACCGACTTGTGTGATTTTAGGTGCTTTGGCAGGAGCCTTGGCTGCGGCTATCCCAGGGGTGTTAAGAGCCTTTTTCGGTACAAGTGAAGTAATCGTCACTATTATGATGAACTATATTTTACTTTATTTAAGTACTTTTGCTTTACATGACATCATGCCAGACACGTATCGTTCAAGCTTAGATTCTTCAAATTTGATTGGGCAAAATGCTTCTCTTAGATTACCTTGGCTGACACAAATGTTTGGCGGTTCTCGTGTAAATGCTGGTTTGTTTTTAGCATTGATTGCACTGGTTGTTGTTTGGCTATTGATGAAGAAAACGACGTTAGGCTTTGAAATTCGTTCGGTAGGTCTAAATCCTTTTGCTTCTGAGTATGCTGGAATGAGTAGTAAACGTACGATCGTCTTCTCCATGATGATTTCAGGCGCTTTAGCAGGACTTGGTGGAGTAGTCGAAGGATTAGGAACGTATCAAAACTTTTTCGTCCAAACAACTTCATTAGCCATCGGATTTGACGGAATGGCTGTGTCACTGTTAGGTTCTGGTTCAGCGATTGGAATTTTACTTTCAGCACTCTTGTTCAGTATCTTGAAAATCGGTGGTTTGGGGATGCAAACAGGTGCCGGTATACCATTTGAAATCGTAAATGTATCGATTGCATTGATTATTTTCTTTGTTGGGATCAACTTCTTGATTCGTTTCATTATGGCAAAATTCTTCCAAGGTAAAAAACAAGAAGCGATCGTGGAGACTGTTGAATCGAAACCAACAAATCAGAGTCAAGAAGGAGGAGAATTATAATGTCAACAACTGAGTTAATTGCTTTAATCCTCACTTCAACGTTGGTTTATTCAACACCATTAATTCTTACATCTTTAGGTGGAACTTTTTCTGAACGAAGTGGGATTGTCAATGTAGGTTTAGAAGGCATCATGGTTATGGGTGCTTTCAGTGCGGTAGTATTTAATCTAACCATGAGTCCTACCTTAGGAGACATGACACCATGGATTGCTATTTTAGTCGGTGGGATAGTTGGTGTGTTATTCTCTTTATTACATGCAGTAGCAACTGTTAGTTTACGTGCAGACCATATCATCAGCGGGACAGTTATCAACTTGATGGCACCAGCTTTGGGTGTATTTTTGATCAAAACATGGTATGGAAAAGGACAAACTGATAATATTTCAGTTAACTTAGGATATTTCTCATTTCCTGGATTATCAAAAATCCCTGTGATTGGACCAATTTTCTTTAAAAATACATTTTTACCAGCTTATTGTGCCATTTTAATTGCGATTCTTGCTTGGTTTATTATCTTTAAGACAAAGTTTGGACTTCGCTTACGCTCAGTGGGTGAAAATCCTCAAGCAGCGGATACATTGGGAATCAATGTTTACGCGATGCGTTATTCTGGGGTATTGATCTCTGGTTTACTTGGCGGAATGGGTGGCGCAGTATTCGCTCAATCGATTTCAGGGAATTTCTCTGCCGGAACGATCGTAGGTCAAGGGTTTATCTCAATGGCTGCTATGATCTTCGGTAAATGGAATCCACTAGGGGCCATGGGCGCTTCTTTATTCTTTGGTTTTGCGCAAAGTTTAAGTATCATCGGGGCTCAATTACCAGTGATTTCTTCGATACCGCCAGTATTGTTGCAGATTGCACCTTACCTATTAACCGTTATTGTGTTAGTAGCGTTCTTAGGAAAAGCATCTGGACCTAAAGCAAACGGTAAAAATTATATAAAATCAAAATAAACTTTTAGTGAATAAAAAGGGTGGGTTACGGGAAATGTTTTTTCGACTCGCCCTTTTTGATTTAATAGCAATAATAAAAAAGAAAGAAGGAATAATCATGTTTAAACGCGTACATTTGATTGTCATGGATTCAGTAGGAATCGGTGAAGCGCCAGATGCTGAAAAATTTGGTGATAAAGGTTCAGATACACTAGGGCATATCGCAAAAGAAGCTGGTTTGACAATTCCTCATTTAGAACAGTTAGGATTAGGAACGATTCGCCCATTAGAAGGTGTCGAAGCGGTTAAAAACCACCAAGGCTATGCCACTAAATTGGAGGAAGTATCTGTAGGAAAAGATACAATGACCGGTCACTGGGAAATCATGGGTCTGAACATCAAGACACCATTTCGAGTATTTCCTAACGGTTTCCCTGATGAATTACTCAAACAAATCGAAGACTTCTCAGGACGCAAAATTGTTTGCAATCAACCATATAGTGGAACCGCTGTTATAGATGACTATGGTGAACATCAAATGAAAACTGGTGATTTGATCGTCTATACGTCCGCAGATCCGGTTCTACAAATTGCTGCGCATGAAGAAATTATTCCTTTAGAAGAACTTTATCGGATTTGTCAGTTCGTTCGTGACATTACTAAAGACGACCCATACATGATTGGTCGAATTATTGCGCGACCTTACGTTGGAGAACCTGGTAATTTTACTCGTACGAGCAACCGACATGATTACGCATTGGATCCATTCGGGCATACGGTTTTAGATTCATTAAAAGAAGCAGGAAAAGACGTTATCGCTGTTGGAAAAATCAACGATATCTTCAACGGTCAAGGAATTACAGAGTTCGTCCGTACGAAAAGCAATATGGATGGCGTTGACCAATTATTAAATGTGATGAAAAAAGAGTTTACAGGGATCAGTTTTACTAATTTAGTTGATTTTGATGCATTATTTGGACATCGTCGGGATGTTGTAGGTTATGCCCACGCAATTGAAGATTTTGATTTACGTATTCCTGAAATATTAGAGGCAATGGCAGAGGACGACTTACTGATGATTACTGCTGACCATGGAAATGATCCAACATTCCCTGGAACAGATCATACACGTGAATATGTACCATTATTAGTTTTCAGCAAAAAAATGCAAGGACAAGGAAGCTTGCCACAAGGCTACTATTCAGATATCGCAGCAACGATTGCTGAAAACTTCGATGTTCCTGCTACCGAAAACGGCGAAAGTTTCTTAAAACTTTTGAAATAGGAATGACAGACCGCGTTTGAAAATTTGACCTGAAAAAGCGTAACTAAGATAGGTCAATCATTTTGTTCAAAGAGCCATCTTGCTTTAACAGTATCAATCAAGAGGTGAAAAAGCCCTGTTAATCAAGCATACCTGTTTTTTTAGCTAGTCGAACGACAGGGCTTCTAACCTCTTGACTTCTGTAGAAAAAAATAGTTAATAGGAGAAAGTAAATGACCCAATTAAGCGAAATGTTACAAGAAACGACTCAATTTATTCTAGAAAAGGGCGTAAAAGAAATTGATTTTGGTTTGATCTTAGGTTCAGGTTTAGGAGAGTTAGCGGAAGAAATCGAGGAAGCGATCGTGATTCCTTATGACCAAATCCCATTTTTCCCAACATCAACAGTTGTCGGCCATGCTGGTCAATTAGTCTATGGTACCTTGTCTGGTAAAAAAGTTCTGGCAATGCAAGGACGATTCCATTTTTATGAAGGTCATTCAATGCAAACTGTCACTTATCCTGTGCGGGTAATGGCAGCATTAAAGGCTCATTCGGTGATTGTCACGAATGCAAGTGGTGGGGTAAATGAATCATTTGTTCCTGGCGATTTGATGTTGATTACTGATCATATCAACTTCACAGGTCAAAACCCATTGATTGGTCCTAACGAAGATGAGATCGGTCCACGCTTCCCTGATATGAGCGAGGCGTATACCTTAACTTACCGTGAAGTAGCCAAAGAGGCTGCGAGCCAATTAGATTTGACTCTTAAAGAAGGGGTATACATGGGCTATTCTGGACCAACATACGAAACACCTGCAGAGATTCGGATGTCACGTACGATGGGAGCAGATGCAGTCGGAATGTCCACTGTGCCAGAAGTGATCGTTGCAGCACATAGCGGATTGAAAGTTCTCGGCATTTCATGTATCACTAATTTAGCAGCAGGCATGCAAGCGAACCTTAACCATGAAGAAGTGGTGGAAACAACGCAACGTGTCAAACAATCATTTAAGGCATTGATTAAAGAAGTATTAGTATTACTATAACTGAATCAAGGAGAGTGTCAGATGAGCGTACACATTGAAGCAAAACAAGGAGAGATCGCTGATAAAATACTACTTCCAGGCGATCCTTTACGAGCAAAATATATTGCTGAAACATTTTTAGAAGATCCAGTATGTTACAACCAAGTTCGTGGGATGTTAGGTTTTACTGGAACCTACAAAGGCGAACGTGTTTCGGTACAAGGAACGGGGATGGGGATGCCGTCAGCGACGATCTATGCCCATGAATTGATTCATTCATACGGTGTGAAAAAATTGATACGAGTGGGCACATGTGGTGCATTATCTAAAGATGTCCATGTTCGTGATCTTGTTTTAGCTCAAGGAGCAGCTACTAGTTCTTCGATGATCGAGAAAAATTTCCAAGCCTTTCATTTTCCGCCGATCAGTGATTTTAATTTATTGTTGAAGGCGTATGAAATTTCAAAAGACAAAGGATTTACCACACATGTAGGAAATGTTCTCTCGGAAGATTCATTTTATAAAGATGATTCAACAGAAACGTTTAAATTAGCTGAATTAGGTGTGCTAGGTGTGGAAATGGAAGCAGCTGCTTTATACTATTTAGGAGCAAAATATCATGTCCAAACATTAGCAATCATGACGGTGAGTGACCATTTGCTTACCGGAGAAGAAACAACTGCAGAAGAACGACAAACGACATTTAACGAAATGATCGAGGTCGGTTTAGAAACAGCAATCGCAGATTAATAAAAGAAGTGAGCGAGTGATTCAATTGAATCGCTTGCCCACTTCTTTTATTTATTATAGATAGTATTTTTTAGCAACTGTCAAGTCATCGTTTAATTCATAAACAAGTGGTTGACCAGTTGGAATTTCAAGATCCATGATATCTTCATCAGAAATTCCTTCGATGTGTTTTGCTAAAGCACGTAGAGAGTTACCATGTGCAGCTACTAAAACAGTTTTGTTGTCTAGTAAAGCTGGAGCAATTTCGTCTTGCCAGAATGGTAAAGCACGTTCTAAAGTAACTTTCAAGTTTTCGCCACCAGGAATATCGCGTTTGTCTAACATTGCATAACGACGATCGTTTGCAGCAGAACCTTCGTCACTTTCGTCCATCAATGGAGGAAGAGTGTCGTATGAACGACGCCAAATGTGTACTTGGTCATCTCCATATTTTTCAGCTGTTTCTTTTTTGTTCAATCCTTGTAATTTACCATAATGACGTTCGTTTAAGCGCCATGATTTGATTTGAGGAACCCAAAGTTGATCTGAGTGTTCTAAAATCAAATTACATGTTTTGATGGCACGAGTTAAAACTGAAGTGTAAGCAACATCAAATTCAATTCCAGCTTCTTTGATTTTGCGTCCGCCTTCTTTGGCTTCTTCGATTCCTTCTGGTGCTAAGTTTACGTCAGCCCAACCAGTAAATTGGTTTAATGCATTCCATTCACTAAGACCATGACGAGAAAAAACTAATTTTGGCATGTTTAGCTCTCCTTTAAAATAGGTTATATTTCTGAAAATTTCAGTTCTGCTTTATTGTACAATTTTTTTGACTAGATTTCCATTGAAAAATGAAGTTAATGAAAGGGAAAATCAGAAGATAGACAGATAAAAAAACAAAAATAATTCTTACAGTGACAGATAAAAAGAGGTAGGTGGGTCAATGGCTGCACTGTCATTGATCCACCTACCTATTCTTTATATACAGTTGATTCGTCTTTAGCAGACAGTCTGCGTTTGTTGCGCCAATCCATTTTTAAATGAAAGAATATCAAGATGTAGGCAGTCGTTTAAGATAATTGCTGAATCTCTTTTTCTGGAAGATTGATATATTTATAACAGGTTCCGACTGATACACCACATTTAGTAGAAATTAATTGGATCGTTTCTTTTTTTTCATAATAAAGCCGACGAATTTTTTTAATTGTTTTTGGATCGATTTTTGGACGTCCCCCGATTTTACCTTTTTTACGTGCTTCATCTAACCCAACAAGTGTCCGTTCCTTGATTAAAGAGCACTCCATAATGGCTAATCCTTCCATTAGTTGAAAATAGATTTTCCCCATCGGTGTACGCGTATCGATCTCTTCTTGGATACTAACTAGGTGTAAGCCACGATCTTTGAATAATTGTGTGAGTTCTGTTAGCTGACGAGTGGACTTCCCTAGACGATGAAGTTGACAGATAACTAAAGTATCGCCTTGTCGCATTTCCTTGATTACTTTTTCTAAACAAATATTATTAGACACCGCATCTTTAGACTTGTATGTCTCGTGAAAAATCTCCTGACAACCAAAATTAGAGAGTTGCTCCACTTGTGTTGTAAGATCAACATCATTTATGGTTGTGCGTGCATAACCAATAATCTTCATGGTGATTCCTTTCTAGCAATGATTTTCTGTCTATAGATAACAGTAAAAATGTAGCATAAAGTCCATTGAAAAGATAGTTTTTTTATGTTTTTAAAATGAACTATTTTTGCTAATTTTTATAACTAATATCAAGGTTGTTATTTTTGATGAGGTGAGTCGATAATTGATACGCCTTGTGCGGAGCCGACGACGACTTTTGAAACCATATTTAAAAACAGTCCATGTTCAACGACACCAACCAGTTGATCAAGGTACGTTGCCAAAGCTTCAGGGTCATTGATCACTTCTAAATGTAGGTCAATAATGTAATGACCACTGTCTGTTTTGACTATCTGACCTGTTTCGGTTTGACGTAAAACAGGCTGGTAACCTTTCTCATCAAAGATCCGCATCAATTGTTGAGCGCCATAAGGAATCACTTCTACTGGAAGAGGGAACTGCCCAAGTTGCTCCACTAATTTTGATTCATCAACGATCCAAATGACTTGTTTTGAATACGTAGCAACAATTTTTTCAAAAAGTAATGCTGCCCCACCACCTTTAATTCCTTGAAATGCTTTACTGATTTCATCAGCACCATCGATTGTGAGATCAACTACGGGTACTTCATCAATACTCTTAAGAGGAATACCTAATTTTTCTGCTTGTTCTTTAGTGGCATTCGATGTAGTGACACCAGTGATATTTAATCCTTCTTCACGCATTCTTCTACCAATTTCTTCTACCATATAATAGGCTGTAGAACCGGTACCCAAACCAACGATCATTCCGTCCTTCACAAATTTAGCTGCTTCAATTCCAGCTGCTTGTTTCAAATTCATCTGTTGTTCCCACCTTTTCTTTCGTCTCTATTCATAGCTATTTTATATTGAATGATTGGAAAAAGATAGCGTCCTTTTTTTAATTTCAAATGGCTAAAAAAAATACATAACACTGGTTGACAGAGTACTTTATTCATGATATCCTAACCAAGGTGCTTTATCTACAGGTCTCTGGTAAAGAGACGTGCTGACTGTTTATCAAAGCATATTTGATAAAGATGCAGAATTGCATTTATTTTTTATCGCAAAAAAAGAACCACCTGGATGTGTGGAACTAGACGCGAATCGTGGGAAGGAGGAAACAAGGAATGCCTACAATTAACCAATTAGTACGTAAACCTCGTAAATCAAAGGTGGAAAAATCTAATTCACCTGCTTTGAACAAAGGATATAACAGCTTTAAGAAAACTCAAACAAACGTGAACTCTCCTCAAAAACGTGGGGTAGCAACACGTGTGGGTACAATGACACCTAAAAAACCGAACTCAGCTTTACGTAAATATGCTCGTGTTCGTTTGTCAAACTTAATTGAAGTTACTGCTTATATCCCAGGGATTGGTCACAACTTACAAGAACATAGCGTAGTATTACTACGTGGTGGACGTGTAAAAGACTTACCAGGGGTACGTTACCATATCGTTCGTGGTGCACTTGATACAGCTGGTGTAAACGACCGTAAACAAAGCCGTTCTAAATACGGTACTAAAAAACCTAAAGCTTAATTTTAATTATTAAACAAATGAAACTTGTTCTTACTATGTTAAGAGAGTAAGGCAATTACTATGAAGAATATTTCGGAAGGAGGAGTTACGGATGCCACGTAAAGGTCCTGTTGCAAAACGTGATGTTTTACCAGATCCTATTTATAACTCAAAATTAGTAACTCGCTTGATCAACCGTGTAATGGTTGACGGAAAACGCGGTGTTGCAGCTAGTATTATTTATAACGCCTTTGATTTGATTAAAGAATCTACAGGTAATGATCCATTAGAAGTGTTTGAACAAGCTATGAAAAATGTTATGCCTGTTCTTGAAGTTAAAGCACGTCGTGTTGGGGGTTCAAACTATCAAGTACCAGTTGAAGTTCGCCCTGAACGTCGTACAACTTTAGCTCTTCGTTGGGTAGTAAACTACGCTCGCTTGCGCGGTGAACACACAATGGAAGAACGCTTAGCAAAAGAAATCATGGATGCTGCAAACAACACTGGTGCTTCTGTTAAAAAACGTGAAGACACTCATAAAATGGCTGATGCCAACCGTGCATTTGCTCATTATCGTTGGTAAGATCCTCTCTGCCTGTTGGGTTAAACGACAGCAGAAAGTCAATTTACAATCGATTTAAATAAAGAGAGGAGTAAGAAAATGGCAAGAGAATTTTCGCTAGAAAAAACTCGTAATATTGGTATCATGGCTCACGTTGATGCAGGTAAAACTACAACAACAGAGCGTATCTTGTACTATACTGGTAAAATCCATAAAATTGGTGAAACCCACGAAGGAGCTTCACAAATGGACTGGATGGAACAAGAACAAGAACGTGGTATCACAATTACATCTGCTGCGACTACAGCGCAGTGGAAAGGTTACCGTGTAAACATCATCGACACACCAGGACACGTAGACTTCACAATTGAAGTTCAACGTTCTCTACGTGTATTAGATGGTGCGGTAACTGTACTTGACTCACAGTCAGGTGTTGAACCTCAAACTGAAACAGTTTGGCGTCAAGCAACTGAGTACCGAGTGCCTCGTATCGTATTCTGTAACAAAATGGATAAAATCGGTGCGGACTTCTTGTACTCAGTAAAATCATTGCATGATCGTTTGCAAGCAAACGCGCATCCAATCCAATTGCCAATCGGTGCTGAAGAAAACTTCACTGGTATCATCGACTTGGTTAAAATGAAAGCTGAAATCTATACAAATGACTTAGGAACAGATATTCAAGAAACTGAAATTCCTGAAGAATATTTAGAACAAGCTCAAGAATGGCGCGAAAAATTAGTCGAAGCTGTTGCTGAAACAGACGAAGAACTAATGATGAAATATCTTGAAGGTGAAGAAATCACACAAGAAGAATTGATTGCTGGTATCCGCCGTGCAACAATTAATGTTGAATTCTTCCCTGTATTAGCTGGTTCAGCGTTCAAGAACAAAGGGGTTCAATTAATGTTGGATGCCGTTCTTGATTACTTGCCTTCTCCAGTTGATATCGAAGCAATCAAAGGGATCGATACAAAAACAGACGAAGAAACAACACGTCCAGCTGACGATGAAGCTCCTTTTGCTTCATTAGCGTTTAAAGTAATGACTGACCCATTCGTAGGTCGTCTAACTTTCTTCCGTGTTTATTCTGGTGTCCTTGAAAGTGGTTCATATGTATTGAACGCTTCTAAAGGCAAAAAAGAACGTATCGGACGTATTCTACAAATGCACGCCAACACTCGTCAAGAAATTGATAAAGTGTACTCAGGTGATATCGCCGCTGCTGTTGGATTGAAAGATACAACAACTGGGGATACATTATGTGCATTAGACTCACCGGTTATTCTTGAGTCAATCGAATTCCCTGACCCAGTTATCCAAGTTGCTGTTGAACCTAAATCAAAAGCAGACCAAGATAAAATGGGTGTTGCGTTGCAAAAACTTGCAGAAGAAGATCCTTCATTCCGAGTTGAAACAAACGTTGAAACTGGTGAAACTGTTATCTCAGGTATGGGTGAGTTGCACTTAGACGTTTTAGTAGACCGTATGAAACGTGAATTTAAAGTTGAAGCAAACGTTGGTGCTCCACAAGTTTCATACCGTGAAACATTCCGTGAAGCAACAAAAGCTGAAGGTAAATTCGTACGTCAGTCTGGTGGTAAAGGTCAATACGGTCACGTATGGGTTGAATTTACACCAAACGAAGAAGGTAAAGGCTTCGAATTTGAAAATGCAATCGTCGGTGGGGTCGTTCCTCGTGAATACATCCCTGCTGTTGAAAAAGGACTAGAAGAATCTATGAATAACGGTGTTCTTGCTGGCTATCCATTAGTGGATATCAAAGCAAAACTTTACGATGGTTCATACCATGACGTCGATTCAAATGAAACAGCCTTCCGTGTTGCTGCATCTATGGCTTTAAGAGCTGCTGCAAAACACGCACGTCCTGTTATTTTAGAACCAATGATGAAAGTAACGATTACTGTTCCAGAAGATTACTTAGGTGATATCATGGGACACGTAACTAGCCGACGCGGTCGCGTTGAAGGTATGGAAGCACATGGTAACTCACAAATCGTTAATGCGATTGTTCCATTGGCTGAAATGTTCGGTTACGCAACAACATTGCGTTCAGCAACTCAAGGACGCGGTACATTTATGATGGTATTTGACCACTATGAAGATGTTCCTAAATCAGTCCAAGAAGAAATCATTAAGAAAAACGGCGGTAAAGCTGAATAATTTCTTAAAACAAGATCGTCTGTTTGACAGATTATCTAAAGAGACTGTATTTTTAATATAGTTTCGTGTAAAATAATTATCGATGATATGGGCATGTGATAGACTTTTGGTTTATCACATACCTATCAGACAAATAAAAAATATATTGTATTTTTAGGAGGACATTTTAAAATGGCAAAAGAAAAATTTGACCGTTCTAAACCACACGTTAACATTGGTACAATCGGACACGTTGACCACGGTAAAACAACTTTAACAGCAGCAATCACAACTGTACTATCTAAGAAAAACGGCGGCCAAGCTATGGCTTACGATCAAATCGATGGTGCTCCAGAAGAACGCGAACGCGGAATCACAATTTCAACAGCTCACGTTGAGTACGAAACTGACACTCGTCACTACGCTCACGTTGACTGCCCAGGACACGCGGACTACGTTAAAAACATGATCACTGGTGCTGCTCAAATGGACGGAGCTATCTTAGTAGTATCTGCTGCTGATGGTCCTATGCCTCAAACTCGTGAACATATCCTATTATCTCGTCAAGTTGGTGTTCCATACATCGTTGTATTCTTGAACAAAG
Organism: Enterococcus sp. C65; assembly: GCF_040887165.1. NCBI lineage: Bacteria > Bacillati > Bacillota > Bacilli > Lactobacillales > Enterococcaceae > Enterococcus > Enterococcus sp. C65. The sequence goes on from NZ_JBFOFG010000002.1 coordinate 78,810, forward strand.
TAGATATGGTTGACGACGAAGAATTACTAGAATTAGTTGAAATGGAAGTTCGTGACTTATTAACAGAATACGAATTCCCTGGTGACGATGTTCCTGTAGTTGCTGGTTCAGCTTTGAAAGCTTTAGAAGGCGACGCTTCATACGAAGAAAAAATCCTTGAATTGATGGCTGCAGTTGACGAATATATCCCAACTCCAGAACGTGACAACGACAAACCATTCATGATGCCAGTCGAAGACGTATTCTCAATCACTGGTCGTGGTACTGTTGCTACAGGTCGTGTTGAACGTGGACAAGTTCGCGTTGGTGACGTTGTAGATATCGTTGGTATCGCAGAAGAAACAGCTCAAACAACAGTTACTGGTGTTGAAATGTTCCGTAAATTATTAGACTACGCTGAAGCTGGAGACAACATTGGTGCTTTACTACGTGGTGTTGCACGTGAAGACATCCAACGTGGACAAGTTTTAGCTAAACCAGGTACAATCACACCTCATACAAAATTCTCTGCAGAAGTATACGTGTTGACAAAAGAAGAAGGTGGACGTCATACTCCATTCTTCACTAACTACCGTCCACAATTCTACTTCCGTACAACTGACGTAACAGGTGTTGTTGAATTACCAGAAGGAACTGAAATGGTTATGCCTGGCGACAACGTAACAATGGAAGTTGAATTAATCCACCCAATCGCTATCGAAAACGGTACTAAATTCTCAATCCGTGAAGGCGGACGTACAGTTGGTGCCGGTGTCGTTACTGAAATCAAAGCTTAATCTTTGATCAACTGAATTGTAAGCAACATTGTATTCGGACAATAAAAAGTCATGGTGTCATTAGACATCATGGCTTTTTTTATGGCTTATTTTAAACTTTATTGAGTAAATGAAAGCATTTTGTTTGACAAAAGGAAAAAAAGATATTGACAAAAAAACGTTCCCTCGATAAAATTAAAGCGTTAACATATTTATTTTTCATGTGACTAGATCATACTAGGCATGGGAAGATTCCGTCGATAAGGAGACTTTGGTGGAATTTTTCTATGCTTTTTTTGTTGTCAAGCTTAAGATTGATAAAGGATGATTGGTCCATGAAGTAACTTTAATTCTGCAGAAAAAGGGTTATTATTATGAAAATCAAAAAGATTTTTAATCAAAATGCGGTCTTAGTCGATGACGATGGACAAGAAAAGGTCGCAATTGGTAAAGGTGTTGGATTCGATAAAAAGCGCAATGACTTGATTTTTCATCGAGAAATTGAGCGGATGTTTGTGATGGAGCCAGAAAGTCAAATGAAACTACAAAGTTTGCTGAATCAAATTGACGAAAAGTTTCTTTTTGCTGCTGAACACATTATTGATCATGCAGAAACAGTTTTAATGAAAAAGCTGAATGAGCATGTGTTGATCGCGTTAACGGATCATATTGCTTTTGCTGCTGAAAATATTCGTAATGGAATTGTTATTCGAAATAAATTACTGCGAGAAATCGAGGCGCTGTACCACGAAGAATTTAGTATTGCGCAATGGGCAGTTGATTATTTGAATCACACTTTAGCTATTCCTTATACATATGATGAAGCGGGTTATATAGCGATACATATCCATAGTGGTCATAGCGGACAAACTAGTAATCATCGTAGCATTCGCGAAGTCACGATCGTGTCGGAAATTATCCAGTTGATTGAAAAAGAGCTGAGGATCGATATCCATTCCGAACAAATGGCACTGAATTATTCTCGTTTAGCAAACCATCTTCGGTTGTTGATCCAACGGTATCACAATCAGCAGTATGCGGTCTTAGACGAGGAGATTATTGAGATAGTCAAACGAAAATATTCAGGAAGTTATGCAGTCGCAAAAAAAATTCGAGTACTTTTAACTAAACAATATCAAATGTCTATTACAAGCGAAGAACTTGGTTATTTAGTTATTCATATCGAACGCTTGCGAGGGACAACAGAATAGGAGAACAAAATGAAAACATACTTACAACGAATGGGACGTTCCTTGATGTTACCAGTAGCAACCCTTCCAGTAGCTGCTTTATTCATGGGGATTGGTTATTGGATCGATCCGACTGGTTGGGGTGGCAATAACATTTTTGCCGCTTTTATGATCAAAGCTGGAGGAACAGTCTTAGATAATTTAGGAATCATTTTTGCTGTTGGATTAGCATTGGGGATGTCTAAGGACAAAGATGGTTCATCAGCATTGGCAGGATTGATCGCCTTTTTAGCACCAGTCACATTAGTCAATAGTGCTTCTGTTGCATTGTTTACTAAAGTGGATGTTGAAAAAGTGAATATCGCTTTTGATGCAATCAATAATAAAAATGTATTTATTGGAATTTTGGCAGGCTTAGTCGCTGGTGCGATGTATAATCGCTTCAGCGGAGTTAAATTACCAATGGCGTTGTCTTTCTTTAGTGGAAAACGAGCAGTACCGATCGTAACAGCTGGTTTAATGGCAATTATTTCTGCTTTATTGATTTTTGTTTGGCCACCAGTTTATGATACATTGGTTAGTTTCGGTGAATTGATCTCTGGAATGGGCGCGTTAGGTGCTGGTCTATATGGCTTCTTCAACCGTTTGCTGATTCCAACTGGTTTACACCATGCACTGAACAATGTTTTTTGGTTCAATTTAGCTGGAATTGATGATATCGGTAAATTCTGGGCAAGTGAAGGGGTAAAAGGAGTCACTGGTATGTATCAAGCTGGTTTCTTCCCGGTCATGATGTTTGGGTTACCTGCTGGTGCACTTGCTATCTATCAATGTGCGCGACCAGAAAAGAAAAAAGTGACTGCATCTTTGATGTTAGCTGCCGCTTTCGCTTCTTTCTTTACAGGAGTGACTGAACCGTTAGAATTTTCATTTATGTTTGTCGCTTGGCCATTGTACGTCGTTCATGCTGCTTTAACAGGGATTTCGATGTTTATCGCAGCAACCTTCCATTGGACAGCGGGCTTTAATTTTAGCGCCGGCTTTATTGATTTCTTCCTAAGCTTACGTGTACCTATTGCCAATCAACCATTAATGCTATTGGTATTAGGCTTGGCGATGGGTGTGATTTATTACTTTACATTTTTATTTGTCATCAAAAAATTCAATTTGATGACGCCGGGGCGTGAAGAAGATACTGGAGTTGCAGAAAATGGGGAAGTAGGAACAGTGCCAACTGGTGACAATCGATTTGCCACGCTAGCTAATCAACTTTATCAAGCATTAGGTGGTGCAGCGAACGTTGTTTCCATTGACAATTGCACGACACGTTTACGCTTGTATGTAAAAGATACGGCAAAAGTTGATCAAGGGAAAATCAAAGCGACTGGCGTTCCAGGTCTGAAAGTAATTGATGCCAAAAATATTCAAGTGATCGTTGGAACGGAAGTCCAATTTGTTGCAGATGAAATGAAAAAAATTCATGGAAGTAGCGGCAAAGGAACTGCTCAGTCCACGCCTACTGTGACAACCAAAACAGTCGTTGATCCACAAAACCAAGATATTTTTGCGGTAGCAAATGGGAAGCTAATGCCAATCACAGAAGTGGCAGATGATGTCTTTTCACAAAAAATGATGGGAGACGGGTTTGCGGTTCTACCAACGAATGGTGAAGTGTTTGCCCCAATCGCTGGTACGATTATGAATATTTTCCCAACGAAACATGCTGTCGGTATCAAAACGGAATCAGGCGTTGAAGTCCTTTTGCATATGGGGGTCGATACCGTGAACTTAAAGGGAGCGCCTTTTACGATCTACGTGGAAGAGGGACAAAATGTTGCACGTGGACAATTAATTGCAACTATGGATTTAGCTGCACTGCAATCAGCAAACAAACAATCAGATCTGATCGTTGCTTTTACCAATGGTGAAAAAGTGGCGAAGCTAACGATGGATGCTAGTGGGGTAGTTAAAGCAAATGCTGTGATTGGTCATGTTAAGAGTAATTAAGGAAGAAAACTACTGACACCAATCAATAGTTACTTATTTTCATCGTTTCTAATTTTCATCACTTTCATTTAATCTGATGTATCGTGTAAAACATCGAAGACAGGTCTTTGCCTGCTTCGGTGTTTTTTTGTCTTTTTTGATACATTTTTTGTAAACGCTTTTAAAAATGTCCAGAGTAATGGACAGAACAAAAAATGAGTTGTCAGAAAATTCCGTTATAGTATAAACAAGGAGGTTGAACAAATGCAGCTAAGCAAAAGAGAGAAAGAAATGGTCGAATACTTTGTTAAACATGGCTTATCCCTTACAGCTCAGGAGTTAGCTGAATTTGCCCATGTTTCTACGAAAACGGTCTACCGTACGATTAAAAAGATAAATGATGTGTCTGAAAACGGGGAAATCATTTTGGCAGAGGCAGGCAAAGGATTTCGGTTAGACTACGATAAATATTTAAATGTGAGTGCAACGCATAATGAAAGTCGAACGAGTCAAGGACCTTTGGAAAGAAGAAATGCGATTTTGCTTAATTTGTTGTTTAAGGCACCCAAGAAGTTATTAATCAATGAATTGTTCCATCCGTATTATGTGAGTGATCCGGTAATTAGTAATGATTTGGCTAAGATCAGTTTATTTTTAATGAAAAACCACCTCCAACTTAAACGCCAGGGTACCCGAATTGGTATCGAAGGAACAGAAAAACATATTCGTAAAGTAGTGAATATGCTATTAAGTATCCATTTATTGGAAGATAAAAAAGTGGTTCCTAGTCACCCAATGATCAGCTCATTTGATATCAATTTTATTACTTCGATCGTTGAGTTTATCGAACAAAAACTAGTCAGCCGAATTGCCTATCCATATGCAATGAATATTTTTTCTCATATTTATATCTTAGTCAAACGCTTCCGTGAAGGGGTCGTGTATCTAGAAGAAGATACGTGGGATTTAGATGAAGAAGATCAGGCGCTGATCCATTATAACCAGGAACTGTACCAACTATCAAAGCAAGTCATGCTCAAATTAGGTCAATATTTAAATACGACTCTCCCTGAAAGTGAAACTTTTTATCTTTTTCAATACTTGATTTCCTCCAGGATCGAAAATGGTTCGATTAAACATCAAAATATCTCAAATGAAGCTGAAGAAATCACCCGTTTTTTTTCTGCTACGATGAGCCGGCTCATGGGAGTGGCGATTGATCAAGAACGAAACCGACATGATTTGTATAGTCACATTCAGCCGCTATTGTATCGATTAAAACATGAGATCACAATCAAAAATGATTTGTTGCACGACATTGAATTAGAGTACCAGGAAACGTTTCAATTAGTAGAATTTGTCAGTAAAATGGTCCAAAAAAAATTTCATACAAACCATATATCCAAAGATGAAATTGGATTTTTAACATTATACTTTGTGAGATACAAAGAGTTAGCCCCAATAAAAAAACGTGTATTGATCATGTGTAGTAGTGGTGTTGGAACTTCAGAACTATTGAAAGTCAAAGTAAAAAAAGCCTTTCCTGAATTAGAGATTATTGCTGTTTTATCTTCTCGGCAGTACCAGAAAAACCAAGCGGAATTTAGTAAGATCGATTTGATTTTAACAACGGTTTGTTTGAATGAGCCACCGAAGATTCCCACGATATTAGTAAACTCAGTATTTACCAAGCAAGACGAAAAACGTGTGAAGCAAATGTTAGGAGAGATGTGAAATGGTTACAAAACAGGTAACGTCAGAATTTAGTATCGCAAATGTGATTACAGAAAAACTGATACGTTTAGAAATGAAAGCGAAAACAAAAAAAGAAGCGATTCTCGAATTAAGTGAATTACTAAAAGAAAACGGCATTATCAAAGATGTTGGTGATTTTTCATCAGATGTCTTTCAACGGGAGAAAGAAGGAATCACAGGGATTGGAAACGGTGTGGCGATTCCCCACGGAAAATCAGCGAGTGTCATTCAGACTTCTTTGGTTGTGGGTAAAGTCGAGACCCCGATCCCTTGGGAATCATTAGATGAGCAGCCTGTAAAGGTCATTATCTTATTTGCAGTAAAAGATACAGATGCCAATACTGTTCATATCAAATTGTTACAAAAAGTAGCAATGTTATTAGCAGAAGATACCATTATCGAAAAAATGAATCAGGCAACTAGTAAAGCAGAATTAATGGAACTATTAGCAAAAGAACCAACTGTCTAAAAGAAAAGGAGGAAGAAAAAATGAAGATCGTCGGAGTAGCAGCCTGTACTTCAGGAATTGCACATACGTATATTGCCAAACAAAAATTAGAAAAAGCAGCAAAAGCATTAGGACATGAAGTGCACATCGAAACACAAGGAACAATTGGTACAGAAGACGAGTTATCGAAGGAGGAGATCAAGCAGGCAGATGTCGTCATTATTGCAGCAGATATCAAAATTGGTGGAAAGGAGCGGTTCGAAGGAAAAAAAGTGATTGAGATTCCTACGAACATGGTCATTAAAGCACCGAAAGGGTTGATTACTAAAATTGAAGAAGAACTCAGTAAAACATAAAAGGAGAGGAATTGGATGCTTCGTCAACTACAATTAAAAAAGCATGCACTGACAGCTATTTCATACATGTTACCAGTTGTTGTGACCGCTGGACTCTTGATCGCTATTGGGAATTTAACAGGTGGGCAAGTCATCAATGATTATCAAACGTCTTATTCTGTACCCGATGCCTTAGTTTCTCTAGGGGTTTTGGGCATGGGATTATTGGCTCCAGTGATTTCTGCAGCGATTGCCTATTCCATTGCCGATCGCCCAGGGATTGGTCCAGGTTTGTTTATGGGGTTAATTGCAAATGCCATTGGCGCAGGTTTTTTAGGTGGTATGTTAGGCGGTTACTTGGTGGGGTTCTTTGTCCTGTTATTGGTGAAATATCTCAAAGTTCCTAAGTGGGCACAAGGATTGATGTCGATGATGATCATCCCACTGTTAGCGACCCTTAGTATCGGTTTATTGATGTTTTTCGTGGTAGGTGTGCCGATTGTTTGGGCAACAGAAGCGATGACCGATTTTTTACAAGGACTACAAGGTTCTGGAAAATTCCTCTTTGGGTCAATTGTCGGTGGGATGGCTGCCTTTGATTTTGGTGGACCAGTCAATAAGGTAGCCTCATTGTTTGCTGATGGGATGCTTTTGGAAGGTGTGCAAGAACCAGAAGCTGTGAAAGTGTTAGCGTCAATGGTTCCGCCTTTCGGTGTCACCATTTCATGGGTTTTATCTAAGTTATTTCGGCAAACAAAATATTCAAAAGAAGAAGAAAACAACATTAAGATTGCTTTTCCGATGGGACTTTGCATGATTACGGAAGGCGTTATCCCCTTAGCGGCAGTTGATCCGCTTCGTGTGATCATTTCGTGTACAGCTGGTGCAGCGATTGGCGGAGGTTTGAGTATGTCGTGGGGAATTGGGTCACCAGTTCCTTCTGGTGGGGTCTTTATTATCCCAGCAATGACGGATCCGTTGAAGTTTACTTTTGCCTTATTGATTGGTTCTGCAGTTACCGGCATTCTATTGTTTGTTTTGAAAAAGGCGCCAGCTGAACATCCTGTCGTAGAGGAAGAAGAGGAAGAAGTAGATTTTTCTTCTATTAAATTATCTTAAAAACTGTAGGGAGAAGGATTTGATATGTATGTGTCAATGAAAGAGATGCTCAAAAAAGCAAATCAAGAAAACTATGCTGTCATGGCGATCAATTGCTTTAATCTAGAAACAGCTAAAGCAACGATCCAAGCTGCTGAGGAATTACATGCGCCGATCATCATAGATTTATTGCAAGATCACTTAAAGCAACACATCAATTATCATTATTTAACGAAGCCCATCATCCGTATGGCACAGGATGCCAAAGTCGAAGTAGCGATTAATCTAGATCATGGTCAAGACATCGCATTTGTCAAACAGTGCTTACAAGAAGGATTTTCCAGCGTCATGATGGATGCTTCGATGTATCCCTTGGATCAGAATATCGAAATAACGAGAGCGATGGTTCAATTTGCCCAAACGTATGATGCGAGCGTAGAAGCAGAAGTAGGAAATATGGGGGCAGTCACAGGCGACCATTTTACAGATGATGCCATGTGTACGGACCCAGCAGAAGCAATCCGATTGATCAATGAAACGGGTGTGGACTGCTTAGCGATTTCCTATGGCTCCAGTCACGGAGATTATCCTAAAGGGTACAAACCACGTTTTCGTTTCGATATTGTCCAAGAAATAAAAGAGAAGACTCAACTTCCGTTAGTTTTACATGGGGGGTCAGGAGCGGGAAAAGACAACATTCGCCAATCCATTGAGTTAGGGATCAATAAGATCAATGTTGGTTCTGATTTTATGAAGGCGCAACAACAAAGATGCCAACAGCTTCTACAACAGGAGCCAACGATCGAATACCCCACTCTCATCCAACAAACAGTCATAGCAGGAAAAGAGTTAGTTCAGCAATACATTCAACTATCAGGTTCAACCAATAAATCATAGAAATGGAGAAAATAGACGATGTTAATCAATATGAATCAAATGTTAGAAATTGCCAAGGAAAATCATTTTGCAGTAGGGGCGTTTAACGTTGCTGACAGCAACTTTTTACGAGTAGTCATTGAGGCGGCAGAAGAAAATGATGCACCCGCAATCATTGCAGTCCATCCGACAGAATTAGACTTTACCAAAGATGAGTTTTTCCAATATGCAGTGAGCCGAGCGAAAAACAGCGCTGTGCCTTTCGTTATCCATATGGATCATGGCGATAGCTTAGCAAGTATCATGCGAGGGATTCATTGTGGGTTTAGTTCAGTTATGATCGACGGATCCTTGTTGCCATTTGAAGAAAATATTGCACTAACAAAAGAAGTGGTAGATGTTTGCCATAAGATCGGGGTTTCGGTTGAAGGCGAACTAGGAACGATTGGTAACACGGGTACTTCAGTAGAAGGCGGTGTATCGGAAGTCATTTATACGAAGCCGGAAGATGCACAGGAATTTGTGGAACGTACAGGAATCGATTCGTTAGCGGTGGCAATCGGAACCGCTCATGGTATCTATCCAAAAGATGTCAAGCCAGCATTGAAAATGGATGTTTTAACAAGTATTAAAGAAAAAGTAGCCATTCCGCTAGTTTTACATGGAGGATCTGCTAATCCAGACGAAGAAATTGCAAAAGCAGTGCAAATCGGTATTCAGAAAGTCAATATTTCATCCGACTATAAATATGCTTTTTATAAAAAGTGTCGTGAGATCTTAGCTACAACAGAGCTATGGGACCCAAATGCCATTTATCCTGAATGTATCGCAGCAGCAAAAGAAGTGGTGAAGCAAAAGATGGAACTCTTCCATTCAATCAACCAAGCAAAAGTCTATCGTCAAGCGAATATTCAACCTTGGCGACAAGAACAGAACTAAAAAAAATAATCCAAACTTTGTTTTTCAAGAAAAGTGTATGGCTTAGATCGTCTATCACTTCCGATAGTTAATAGAATAAAAAACCGTAGAAACCAACATGATTGGGGGTTCTGCGGTTTTTTTGAATAACTGAAGATAGGCGAACTACTATAGGAAGGAAGTTTAGTAGAAATAAAATGTGACATTTAAGGATAAGAGGCATCTAAAGTTATCTAAATGAAAACTTATGAAAACAAATTGTTTTTTACAGGAAAAAAGCCTTGCTTTGTGGATTTAGATATATTATAATTACAAAGGTGCGTTTACCTAAACGTAAATGTCACAGACGTGATCTATAGGATTTCGTCGGCTAAGAAACGAGAGGTTGCGACACGCCCGGACGCTTTGCCACGAACGAGCGTGACGGAAATTTTCGTGGAGCTATGTCTACTTTTCAAAATAGGCGAAGGAGGGAACAAGATGGCAAAACAAAAAATTCGTATCCGTTTAAAAGCGTATGAACACCGTATTTTAGATCAAGCGGCGGATAAAATCGTGGAAACTGCAAAAAGAACTGGAGCTAGCGTGTCTGGTCCAATTCCATTACCAACTGAACGCAGTCTTTACACAGTTATTCGTGCGACTCACAAATACAAAGATTCACGCGAACAATTCGAAATGCGTACACACAAACGTCTTATCGACATTGTGAACCCAACACCAAAAACTGTTGATGCTTTGATGAAGCTAGACTTACCATCTGGTGTTAACATCGAAATCAAACTATAATATTAAAATAAAATTAATGGAGGTGTACTCATGACCAAAGGAATCTTAGGGAAAAAAGTGGGAATGACACAAATCTTCACTGAATCTGGCGAATTAATTCCAGTAACTGTTGTAGAAGCTACTCCAAACGTAGTGCTACAAGTGAAAACAATGGAAACTGATGGCTACGAAGCTATTCAAGTTGGTTACCAAGATATGCGTGAAGTTTTATCAAACAAACCTGCGAAAGGTCATGTTGCAAAAGCAAACACGGCTCCTAAGCGCTTCATTCGTGAATTCAAAAATGTTGAGCTAGGAGAATATGAAGTAGGAAAAGAAATTACAGTAGATGTTTTCCAAGCAGGAGACATTATTGATGTAACAGGTACTACGAAAGGTAAAGGATTCCAAGGGGTTATCAAACGTCACGGCCAAAGCCGCGGACCAATGGCTCACGGTTCTCGCTACCATCGTCGTCCTGGGTCAATGGGTCCAGTTGCACCTAACCGTGTATTCAAAAACAAACGTCTTGCTGGCCGTATGGGTGGCAACCGCGTAACAATCCAAAACTTGGAAGTTGTCCGCGTTGATGCAGAAAGAAACGTTATCTTAATTAAAGGAAATGTTCCTGGAGCTAAAAAATCATTAATCACTATCAAATCAGCTGTGAAAGCTAAATAATAGTAGGAAGAAAGGAGGAACTAAGGAATGCCGAATGTAGCATTATTCAAACAAGATGGAAGCCAAAACGGTGAAATCACACTTAACGAAGAAATCTTCGGAATTGAACCAAATGAAAGTGTTGTTTACGATGCAATCGTTATGCAACGTGCGTCATTAAGACAAGGAACACATGCGGTTAAAAACCGTAGTGCTGTTCGAGGCGGTGGACGTAAACCATGGCGTCAAAAAGGAACTGGTCGTGCTCGTCAAGGATCAATCCGCTCACCACAATGGCGTGGAGGTGGCGTAGTCTTTGGACCAACACCACGTTCTTACAGCTACAAACTTCCTAAAAAAGTTCGTCGTTTAGCAATGAAATCTGTATTGTCAGAAAAAGTTGCTGAAAACAACTTGGTAGCAATTGAAGGATTAAGCTTCGATGCACCAAAAACAAAAGAATTTAAACAAGTTCTTGCTAACTTATCTATTGACTCTAAAGTATTGGTTGTTCTAGAGAATGGTAACGACTTTGCTGCTTTATCAGCACGTAACTTACCAAACGTAACTGTAGTAACTTCTGATAACGTAAGTGTTCTAGATGTTGTTTCAAATACAAAAGTGTTAGCAACACAAACTGCTCTTACTCAAATTGAGGAGGTGCTTGCATAATGAACTTACTAGACGTAATCAAACGCCCAGTGATCACTGAAAAATCAATGCTTGCCATGGATGACAAGAAATATACTTTTGAAGTGGACACTCGTGCAAACAAAACTTTAGTAAAACAAGCGGTTGAAGCTGCTTTTGACGTAAAAGTTAAAAACGTGAACATCGTGAACGTACGTGCGAAATTCAAACGTATGGGCAAATATGCAGGATATACAAAAAAACGTCGCAAAGCGATCGTTACATTGACTGAAGATTCAAAAGAAATCCAATTATTCGAAGCTGCTGAATAAGCACTTACTAGATAACTCATTAAATTAGGAGGGAAAAACGTGGCGATTAAAAAGTACAAACCTACCTCAAATGGTCGTCGTAACATGACAGGTTCTGATTTTGCTGAAATCACAACATCAACACCTGAAAAATCATTGTTACAACCATTGAAAAACCATGCTGGACGTAACAATAACGGCCGCATCACTGTACGTCACCAAGGCGGCGGACACAAACGCCAATATCGCGTGATCGACTTCAAACGTAACAAAGATAACGTTGTTGCAACTGTTCAAACGATCGAATACGATCCAAACCGTTCAGCTAACATCGCGTTAGTACACTATGAAGATGGAGTGAAAGCTTACATCTTAGCACCAAAAGGACTACAAGTTGGAATGAAACTTGTTTCAGGTCCAGATGCAGATATCAAAGTCGGAAATGCTCTTCCTTTAGAAAACATTCCAGTTGGTACTGTTATCCACAATATTGAAATGAAACCTGGTAAAGGTGGACAATTAATCCGTTCTGCTGGTACAAGTGCTCAAGTACTTGGTAAAGAAGGCAAATACGTATTGATCCGCTTAAACTCTGGTGAAGTTCGTATGATCTTAGCTGCTTGCCGTGCAACAATCGGTTCAGTAGGTAACGAACAACACGAATTGATCAACATCGGTAAAGCTGGACGCTCTCGTTGGATGCGTAAACGCCCAACTGTACGTGGTAGCGTAATGAACCCTAACGATCACCCACACGGTGGTGGTGAAGGTAAAGCTCCTATCGGACGTAAAGCACCAGTTTCTCCTTGGGGACAACCAGCACTTGGTTACAAAACTCGTGATAAAAAAGCTAAATCAGACAAACTTATTGTTCGTCGTCGTAAAAATAAATAATTTCTTTGACCATGTGTCGCACATTTTGAGAGGAGGTTCACCATGGGTCGTAGTTTAAAGAAAGGACCTTTCGTTGATGAGCATTTAATGAACAAAGTTGAAGCTCAAGCAGGGGTTGAAAAGAAAAAAGTTATCAAAACTTGGTCTCGTCGTTCGACCATTTTCCCAAGTTTTGTTGGATATACCATCGCAGTATACGATGGACGTAAACACGTACCAGTTTACATCCAAGAAGATATGGTAGGACACAAACTAGGTGAATTCGCACCAACAAGAACTTATCGTGGCCATGCTGCAGACGATAAGAAAACGAAACGCTAATTGAGGGGAGGATAAAACCAAATGGCAGAACAAATCACATCAGCTAAAGCAACTGCAAAAACAGTTCGCACTTCACCTCGAAAAGCCCGTTTAGTAATTGACCTTATCAGAGGTAAAAGTGTTGCGGATGCAATTTCAATCTTGAAATTCACACCAAACAAATCTGCTGGAATCATTGAAAAAGTATTGATGTCAGCAGTTGCGAATGCAGAAAACAATTTTGACTTAGATGTTGAAAACTTGGTAGTATCTGAAGCATTTGTTAACGAAGGACCAACAATGAAACGTTTCCGTCCACGTGCAAAAGGATCAGCTTCTCCAATCAACAAACGTACAAGTCATATCACGGTAGTCGTATCAGAAAAATAAGGAGGGATAATCAGTGGGTCAAAAAGTACATCCAATTGGAATGCGTGTAGGCATCATCCGCGACTGGGATGCTAAATGGTATGCTGAAAAAGAGTATGCAGAGTTCTTACACGAAGATTTAAGAATCCGTAAATTTATTTCAACTAAACTTGCTGATGCTGCTGTATCAACAATTGAAATCGAACGTGCTACAGGCCGTGTTAACATTTCAATTCACACAGCAAAACCAGGTATGGTTATTGGTAAAGGCGGATCTGAAGTCGAAAACCTAAGAAAAGAATTAAATAAATTAACTGGTAAAAGAATCCATATCAACATCGTGGAAATCAAAAAACCAGATCTAGATGCAAAATTAGTAGGTGAAGGAATCGCACGTCAATTAGAAAATCGTGTTGCTTTCCGTCGCGCTCAAAAACAAGCCATCCAACGTTCAATGCGTGCTGGCGCTAAAGGGATCAAAACTCAAGTATCTGGACGTCTAAACGGTGCGGACATCGCTCGTTCAGAAGGATACTCAGAAGGAACTGTTCCTCTTCACACATTACGTGCGGATATTGATTACGCATGGGAAGAAGCAGATACAACATACGGAAAACTAGGAGTTAAAGTGTGGATCTATCGTGGAGAAATTCTTCCAACTAAAAAAAACACTGAGAAAGGAGGGAAATAATCATGTTAGTACCTAAACGTGTAAAACACCGTCGTGAATTCCGCGGAAAAATGCGCGGGGAAGCCAAAGGTGGTAAAGAAGTAGCATTCGGTGAATACGGTTTGCAAGCTGTTGATTCACATTGGATCACTAACCGCCAAATCGAAGCTGCTCGTATCGCAATGACTCGTTACATGAAACGTGGTGGGAAAGTATGGATTAAAATTTTCCCTCACAAATCTTATACTGCCAAAGCAATTGGGGTACGTATGGGTTCTGGTAAAGGGGCACCTGAAGGATGGGTTGCACCAGTAAAACGTGGTAAAATCATGTTTGAAATTGCAGGCGTGTCTGAAGAAGTGGCTCGTGAAGCGTTACGTCTAGCTTCTCACAAATTACCAATGAAAACTAAGATCGTAAAACGTGAGGAAATGGGTGGTGAATCGAATGAAGGTTAAAGAAATCAGAGAATTAACCACTGCCGAAATGCTTGATCAAGAAAAACAATTAAAAGAAGAATTGTTTAATCTTAGATTCCAATTAGCAACAGGTCAATTAGAAAACACTGCACGTATTAAAGAAGTACGTAAATCGATTGCACGCATCAAAACTGTATTGCGTGAACAAGCTAAGTAATTATGGAAGGAGGCCATTAAGCGTATGACTGAAGAAAGAAATCAACGCAAAGTTTATCAAGGTCGCGTGGTATCTGACAAAATGGATAAAACCATTACAGTTTCTGTTGAAACAAAGAAAAACCACCCTATCTATGGCAAACGCATGAACTATTCTAAGAAATACAAAGTGCATGATGAAAACAACACAGCTAAAGTTGGCGACATCGTGAAAATTATGGAAACTCGTCCATTATCAGCTACAAAACGTTTCCGTTTGTTGGAAGTAGTCGAAGAAGCAGTTATTATCTAATAACACGAGATTTTCCTATATAGATTGAATGCAAAATCTGAAAGGAGGATACACAACGTGATCCAAGCAGAAAGTCGTTTAAAAGTCGCTGATAATTCAGGCGCACGTGAAATTTTGACGATCAAAGTCCTTGGTGGTTCTGGTCGTAAAACTGCTAACATCGGTGATGTGATCGTTGCTACGGTTAAACAAGCAACGCCAGGTGGGGTTGTCAAAAAAGGTGACGTCGTAAAAGCCGTTATCGTTCGAACAAAATCAGGAGCTCGTCGTACAGACGGTTCATATATTAAATTTGATGAAAATGCTGCAGTGATTATTCGTGATGATAAAAGCCCTCGTGGAACGCGTATCTTTGGGCCGGTTGCACGTGAACTACGTGAAAACAACTTCATGAAGATCGTTTCACTAGCACCAGAAGTTTTATAATCTTGAGACACTTATCAAAGGAGGTGCGAAACAGTTATGTTTGTTAAAAAAGGCGATAAAGTTAAAGTTATCACTGGAAAAGACAAAAATAAAGAAGGCGTTGTATTAGCAGCGTTTCCGAAAAAAGATAAAGTCATTGTCGAAGGTGTGAATGTTGTTAAAAAACACCAAAAACCTTCTCAAGCTGCTCCTCAAGGTGGAATTGTTGAGATGGAAGCACCAATTCATGTTTCTAACGTGATGGTGATCGACTCTACTGGCGTAGCTGGCCGAGTTGGCTACAAAGAAGTAGATGGCAAAAAAGTCCGCGTTTCTAAAAAAACCGGTGAAGTTTTAGATAATAAATAAGTTTAAGGAAGGAGGGGCTTACTGAATGAACCGCCTAAAAGAAAAATATCTTAAAGAAGTAACTCCATCATTGATGGAAAAATTTAACTATAGCTCTGTTATGCAAACACCTAAAGTTGAAAAAATCGTCATCAACATGGGTGTTGGTGATGCGGTATCAAACGCTAAAAACTTAGATAAAGCAGTTGAAGAATTAACTTTGATCACTGGACAAAAACCAATGATTACTAAAGCTAAAAAATCAATCGCTGGATTCCGTTTACGTGAAGGAATGCCAATTGGGGCAAAAGTTACCTTGCGCGGAGAAAGAATGTACGAATTTCTAGACAAATTGGTTTCAGTTTCTCTACCACGTGTACGTGACTTCCATGGTGTAAGTAAAAAAGCCTTTGACGGTCGTGGAAACTATACTTTAGGTATTAAAGAACAATTGATCTTCCCAGAAGTAGATTACGATTTAGTAGATAAAGTACGTGGTATGGACATCGTTATTGTAACGACAGCTAACTCAGATGAAGAATCTCGTGAGTTGTTGACACAATTAGGCATGCCATTCCAAAAATAATTAAAGGAGGCGAACTACGTGGCTAAAAAATCAATGATTGCTAAAAACAAACGCCCTGCAAAACATTCAACACAAGCTTACACTCGTTGCGAACGTTGCGGACGTCCACATTCAGTTTATCGTAAGTTCCATCTTTGCCGTATTTGCTTCCGCGAACTTGCCTATAAAGGTCAAATTCCCGGCGTGAAGAAAGCTAGCTGGTAAAAAAGTAAATTCGCATAAGAAGGAGGTAAAAGATCAATGGTCATGACAGATCCAATTGCAGATTTTCTAACTCGTATCCGTAACGCAAACATGGTTAAACATGAGTCTTTAGAAGTTCCTGCATCAAAAATTAAACGTGACATCGCTGAAATCTTAAAACGTGAAGGTTTCGTTCGTGATGTTGAATATATCGAAGATGACAAACAAGGCGTGATCCGTGTTTTCCTAAAATTTGGTAAAAACGGCGAACGTGTTATCACTAACTTAAAACGTATCTCTAAACCAGGTTTGCGTGCTTATGTCAAAGCTGACGAAGTACCAAAAGTATTGAACGGTTTAGGTATCGCAATCATTTCGACTTCTGAAGGTGTTGTTACTGATAAAGAAGCTCGTGAAAAAAATATCGGCGGCGAAGTTATCGCTTACGTATGGTAATCAACTAGAATTTACAAGGAGGTGTCTTTAAGTGAGCCGTATTGGAAATAAAGTTGTTGTGATCCCTGAAGGAGTAACAGTTACTCAAGATGGAAACAACATTACAGTTAAAGGACCTAAAGGTGAATTAACACGTACTTTCTCTTCTGATATCAAAATGAATATCGAAGGAAACGAAGTGACTTTCACTCGTCCAAATGACAGTAAAGAAATGAAAACAATCCATGGAACAACTCGTGCTAACTTCAACAACATGGTTGTAGGTGTTAGTGAAGGATTCCAAAAAGCATTAGAATTGATCGGGGTTGGGTACCGTGCGCAATTACAAGGATCAAAACTTGTCTTGAACGTAGGTTACTCACATCCAGTAGAAATCACACCACCAGCTGGCGTAACTGTTGAAGTACCAGCTAACACACAAGTAATTGTTAAAGGTGCGAACAAAGAAGAAGTTGGCGAATTAGCTGCGAACATTCGCGGAACTCGTCCTCCAGAACCTTATAAAGGTAAAGGTATTCGTTATGTTGGCGAATATGTACGCCGTAAAGAAGGTAAAACTGGTAAATAGTTTAGAAAAATTGCATAGAAGCCAGCAGCAGGAAAAAAGGATTTTGCAGAAGTTTACCTTCATTCAAAAGAAATTTAACTTGTGCCGCAGCTTCTATTTTTCGAGACTTTGGTGTTTCTGCCTAAGTGCAGTACAATAAAATTAAAGAGGTGACAATTGTGATTACAAAACCAGATAAGAACAAAACACGTCAGAAAAGACATCGTCGTGTACGTAACAATATCTCTGGTACTGCTGAGCGCCCACGCTTGAACGTTTTTCGTTCTAACAAAAACATCTACGCTCAAATTATTGATGACGTAGCGGGTGTAACGCTAGCAAGTGCCTCTACCTTGGATAAAGAAATTTCAGGTGGAACAAAAACAGAAGCAGCACAAGCTGTCGGTAAATTAGTTGCTGAACGTGCAACTGAAAAAGGCATTAAAGTAGTAGTCTTTGACCGTGGTGGATACCTTTACCATGGCCGTGTGCAAGCTTTAGCTGAAGCTGCTCGCGAAAATGGACTAGAATTTTAGGAAAAGGAGGAATACCATTCATGGTTTATATCGATCCAAAACATTTGGAATTAGAAGACCGCGTTGTTGCAATTAACCGTGTAACAAAAGTTGTTAAAGGTGGACGTCGTCTACGTTTTGCTGCTTTAGTTGTTGTCGGTGACAAAAACGGACATGTAGGATTTGGTACTGGTAAAGCACAAGAAGTACCTGAAGCAATCCGTAAAGCAATTGAAGATGCGAAGAAAAACTTAGTTGAAGTACCTATGGTTGGTTCAACAATCCCACACGAAGTCATCGGTGCTTTTAGTGGTGGTAGAATCCTAATGAAACCTGCTGTTGAAGGTTCTGGGGTTGCTGCTGGTGGACCAGTTCGTGCCGTATTGGAATTAGCAGGGGTAGCAGATATCACTTCTAAATCTTTAGGTTCAAATACACCAATCAACGTTGTTCGTGCAACTGTTGAAGGTTTGAAACAATTGAAACGTGCAGAAGAAGTTGCAGAACTTCGCGGCAAATCAGTTGAAGAATTAATCGGATAAGGAGGACAAAAATAATGGCTGAATTAAAAGTTACTTTAAAACGCAGTATTATCGGACGTCCTCAAAACCAACGTGATACAGTAAAAGCGTTAGGTCTTACAAAGATTAACAGCTCAGTGGTTAAACCTGCTAATGAAGCAATCAAAGGCATGATCAACACTGTTTCTCACTTGGTGGACGTTGAAGAAATCTAATTAAACAAACCTAGTATATAGTAAGAAATATGAACTAGAATATTAAGGAGGTGCCAAACCTATGAAACTTCATGAATTAAAACCTGCAGAAGGTTCACGACAAGTACGTAACCGTGTTGGACGTGGTACTTCTTCTGGTAACGGAAAAACTGCTGGACGTGGTCAAAAAGGTCAAAAAGCTCGTTCAGGCGGTGGTGTACGTCTAGGATTTGAAGGGGGTCAAACTCCATTATTCCGTCGTTTACCAAAACGTGGTTTCACAAACGTGAACCGCAAAGATTATGCAGTCATCAATCTTGATGTCCTAAATCGTTTTGAAGATGGTGCTGAAGTAACTCCAGTTGCTTTAGTAGAAGCTGGAATCGTGAAAAACGAAAAATCTGGAATCAAAGTATTAGCTAACGGTGAGTTAACTAAGAAATTGACTGTGAAAGCCGCAAAATTCTCTAAGGCAGCTGAAGAAGCAATCGTTGCTGCTGGTGGGTCAATTGAGGTGATCTAATGTTCAAACTGTTAAAAGATGCTTTTAAAGTAAAAGACATTAGATCCAAAATCCTATTTACTGTTTTTGTTCTATTTGTATTTCGCTTAGGTGCACATATCACTGTGCCCGGAGTAAATGCTAGTTCATTGCAAAACCTTTCTTCTTTACCTTTTTTCAACATGTTGAACTTGGTGAGTGGTAGTGCGATGCAAAACTTCTCCATCTTCTCAATGGGGGTTTCGCCTTACATTACAGCTTCGATCGTTATCCAATTGTTACAAATGGATATCGTGCCACGTTTTGTTGAATGGTCAAAACAAGGGGAGGTTGGTCGTAAGAAGTTGAATCAAGCAACTCGATACCTGACATTAGTATTGGCATTTGTCCAATCTGTTGGGATCACTGCTGGATTTAACCAATATGCTCAACTAGGTTTTGTGAATAACCCTAACGTTTCAACCTATGTTACTATCGGTCTGATTTTGACTGCAGGTACAATGTTTGTCACTTGGTTAGGAGAACAAATCACAGAAAAAGGAATCGGTAACGGAGTATCAATGATCATCTTTGCAGGGATCATTTCTCGACTTCCTGAAAGTGTAAAAGAAATTTATGAAGACTATTTCGTAAATATCAATCAATCAGATATCTGGAAATCTGCAATTTTCATTGCTATTTTAATCGTTGCAATCTTATTGATCGTAACGTGCGTTACATTTTTCCAACAAGCTGAACGCAAAATCCCAATTCAATATACGAAACGTGTAGCAGGGGCGCCAACAAGTAGTTATCTACCGTTGAAAGTCAATGCGGCTGGGGTTATCCCGGTTATCTTTGCAAGTTCGTTTATTGCGACACCTAATGCGGTTTTACAAGCATTGAGTGGAAGATTTGGGGCTGAAAACTGGTATAAAATAATGATGCAGATCTTTAACTATAATACTGCACCTGGTGCAACTATTTATACGATCTTGATCGTCGCATTCACATTCTTCTATGCTTTTGTTCAAGTAAACCCTGAGAAATTAGCGGAAAACTTACAAAAACAAGGAAGCTATATACCAAGCGTACGTCCTGGTAAAGGAACTGAAGAGTATGTCTCAAGCTTATTGATGCGTTTAAGTACAGTCGGTGCGATTTTCCTTGGTTTAGTGGCTTTATTACCGATCATTGCTCAAATGATTTGGAATCTGCCTCAGTCCATTGGGTTAGGTGGTACTAGCTTACTGATCGTCATCGGTGTAGCTTTAGAAACTGCGAAACAGTTAGAAGGCTTAATGCTGAAACGTAAGTACGTTGGATTTATCGAGTAAGAAAGCGTGTTGAGGTTTTTCCTCAACACACGTTCTCACATTTATTAGGAGGGAAAACAATGAACCTCATTTTAATGGGGCTACCAGGCGCAGGTAAAGGAACACAAGCAGAAAAAATCATTGATGCTTATCATATTCCTCACATCTCAACAGGAGACATGTTCCGTGCAGCAATGCAAAATGAAACAGCTCTTGGCTTGGAAGCAAAGTCTTATATTGATAAAGGTGAATTAGTTCCTGATGAAGTAACAAATGGAATCGTGAAAGAGCGCTTAGCTGAACCTGATACGGAAAAAGGCTTCTTATTAGATGGTTTTCCCCGTACACTTGAGCAAGCAGAAGCGCTAGATGCAATGTTAAAAGACTTAGACAAAAAAATTGATGCAGTCATCGATATCCATGTTGGTGAAGATGTATTGGTTGAGCGTTTAGCTGGCCGATTCATTTGCAGCAATTGTGGAGCAACTTATCATAAAATTTTTAACCCTACAAAAGTTGAAGATACATGTGATCGTTGTGGTGGGCATGAATTCTATCAAAGAGAAGATGATAAACCTGAGACGGTTAAAAATCGTCTGGCTATCAACATCAAAAATAGTGAACCAATCTTGGCCTATTACAAAGAACAAGGTTTGCTAAACACTATCGATGGTGATCGTGAAATCGATGCTGTATTTACTGATGTCCAAAAAATTATTGAAAAATAGCACGATTGCCCGTAGCCGACTTGCATTAAGCAGTTACTCTTGTCAAGTTCAATAAATTATGATAGAATATGTCAGTCCGACTTCTAGAGAAATCCTCTAGATGATCCATTTTGAGAATTTTGAGGTGGGAACTGCAGTTTCCGCCATTTTATCGTGTGAAAATGCGAAACAAGTACAAGGAGGTACTGTGCGTGGCAAAAGAAGATATGATTGAAGTCGAAGGTACAGTCGTCGAAACTTTGCCGAATGCAATGTTTAAAGTTGAACTAGAAAACGGACACCAAGTTCTTGCTACTGTTTCAGGTAAAATCCGTATGCATTACATCCGTATCTTACCTGGTGACAAAGTGACGGTTGAATTGTCTCCGTATGATTTAAACCGTGGCCGTATTACTTATCGCTTTAAATAATTGTACTCCGTAAAACTACAGGAGGTATTATCATGAAAGTAAGACCATCAGTAAAACCAATGTGCGAACATTGTAAAGTAATTCGTCGTAAAGGACGCGTTATGGTGATTTGCCCAGCAAATCCAAAACATAAACAACGTCAAGGATAATTGGAGGTGCAATAAATATGGCTCGTATTGCAGGAGTAGATATTCCTCGTGATAAACGTGTAGTAGTTTCTCTTACTTATATCTATGGTATTGGTAACACTACTGCTAAAAAAATCTTAGCTGATGCTGGTGTATCTGAAGATGTTCGTGTTCGTGAATTAACGAATGAACAAACAGATGCTATCCGTGCAGAAGTAGATAAATTAAAAGTTGAAGGTGACCTTCGTCGTGAAGTGAACTTAAACATCAAACGTTTGATGGAAATCGGTTCATACCGTGGAATCCGTCATCGTCGTGGATTGCCTGTTCGTGGACAAAACACGAAAAACAATGCACGTACTCGTAAAGGTCCAGCTCGCGCTATCGCTGGCAAGAAAAAATAATTCTTAAGTGAAGGAGGTTAGAACTTCATGGCAGCAAAAAAAGTGAATCGTAAACGCCGTGTGAAAAAGAATATAGAAGCAGGTATTGCACATATCCATTCTACATTCAACAACACTATCATCATGATCACTGATACTCACGGGAATGCATTAGCGTGGTCATCAGCTGGTTCATTAGGCTTCAAAGGAAGCAAAAAATCAACTCCTTTTGCCGCTCAAATGGCAGCAGAAACAGCTACAAAAGCAGCAATGGAACACGGATTAAAAACTGTTGAAGTAACAGTTAAAGGACCTGGTTCTGGACGTGAAGCAGCAATTCGTTCATTACAAGCTACAGGTTTAGAAGTGACTGCAATTCGTGACGTGACTCCAGTTCCTCATAATGGTGCCCGCCCTCCAAAACGCCGTCGTGTTTAATGAGTGCCGCTCATTTTGAGTTCTATTAGTAACGTCATTGAACAAGACACTTTTCGTTTTGAAAGGGGTAAAGATAAGAATGATTGAGTTCGAAAAACCAAGAATCGCAAAAATTGATGAAGAAAAAGATTATGGCAAGTTCATCGTTGAACCTCTTGAAAGAGGATATGGGACTACTTTAGGGAATTCCCTACGTCGTATTTTATTATCTTCTTTGCCAGGTGCTGCCATCACTAATATTCAAATCGATGGTGTACTGCATGAATTCTCTACCATTAAAGGGGTAAGAGAAGACGTCACTCAAATCATCTTGAACATTAAAGGCTTAGCACTTAAAATGTATGGTCAAGAAGAAAAAACCCTTGAAATCGATATTACCGGACCTGCTACAGTAACTGCTGGCGATATTATCGTTGATAGTGAGGTAGAAATTCTTAACAAAGATATGTACATCTGTAGCGTCTCTGAAGGAGCTACGTTCCACGCTCGCTTAACAGTGAAGCCAGGACGTGGTTATGTTCAAGCAGATGAAAACAAAAAAGAAGATATGCCAATTGGTGTACTTCCAGTCGATTCAATCTACACGCCAGTTCGTCGTGTGAACTACCAAGTAGAAAACACTCGTGTTGGACACCGTGAAGATTTTGATAAATTGACGATGGAGATTTGGACAGATGGTTCAATCGAACCGTTGGAAGCAATGAGTTTATCTGCAAAAATCATGACAGAACATTTAGACATCTTTGTAAACCTAACTGATGAAGCTAAAAATGCTGAAATCATGGTCGAAAAAGAAGAAACACAAAAAGAAAAAATGTTAGAAATGACAATTGAAGAATTAGACTTGTCTGTTCGCTCTTATAATTGTTTGAAACGTGCAGGAATCAATACTGTACAAGAACTTACAAATAAATCTGAGCCAGAAATGATCAAAGTCCGTAACTTAGGACGTAAATCATTAGAAGAAGTGAAAGCTAAATTACACGACTTAGGTTTAGGTTTACGTAAGGAAGATTAAAACCTTTTACGAAGGAGGGAAACCAACGTGAGTTATCGTAAACTAGGACGCACATCTAGCCAACGTAAAGCGATGTTGCGTGATTTAACAACTGACTTATTAATTAACGAACGTATTGTGACTACTGAAGCTCGTGCGAAAGAAGTTCGCTCAACTACAGAAAAAATGATCACTTTAGGCAAACGTGGAGACTTACATGCACGTCGTCAAGCTGCGGCTTTTGTACGTAATGAAGTTGCTAGCGTACGTGAAGAAAATGAGGACATCGTCATTGAATCAGCTTTACAAAAACTATTTAATGATATCGCACCTCGTTATGCTGAACGTCAAGGTGGCTACACTCGTATCTTGAAGACAGAACCAAGACGCGGTGATGGTGCACCAATGGTTGTCTTAGAACTTGTCTAAAATCACACTAATAACATCACTTTATAGATGATTCTTTTAGAGTGTTATGATGTTGGAAGTTAACTCTTCCGAGTCTAGCTCAGCGCTACTCCCCAAATCTATTGGTTTGGGGAGTATGCACTCATCATAAAGTGTTTTTTTGTACCTTCAATTACCTGTCAAGACATCTAATTGAAGGTGTAAAAAAACACTTTAATTAAAACGGAAACAATTGAAAAATCAGGTGTTTTTTGATAGTGTTAGTAGGAACTTAGGATGGAGAAGGAGTAATTATGGAGCCAATAATTGAATTAGGAAAGATTAATTACAAATATCAACCTGATGACCCTCGTCCAGCATTAAAAGACATTTCATTTACCATCAAGCAAGGTGAGTGGATCGCAATCATCGGACATAATGGATCAGGGAAATCAACACTTGCAAAAACAATCAATGGGTTGCTTCTACCAGAGTCTGGTATTGTGAAAGTTGGCAATCAAACACTTAATGAAGAAAATATCTGGTCGATCCGTCGAATGGTTGGAATGGTTTTCCAAAATCCAGACAACCAATTTGTTGGATCTACTGTTGAAGATGATGTTGCTTTTGGTCTTGAGAACCAAGGTATACCTAGAGAAGAAATGGTGATCCGTGTACAAGATGCGCTAGAAAAGGTACGTATGATCGATTTTGCCAAACGTGAACCAGCAAGACTTTCTGGTGGACAAAAACAACGAGTAGCCATTGCTGGAGTCGTAGCTCTACGTCCAGATATTATTATCTTAGATGAAGCTACTAGTATGCTTGATCCAGAAGGTCGTGAAGAAGTGATTTCCACGATTAAAAAAATCAAAGATGAAAGTAATTTGACCGTCATATCTATCACTCATGATATCGATGAGGCAGCAAATGCCAATCGGATATTAGTGATGAAACAAGGAGAATTAGTCAATGAAGGCACACCAGAACAAATCTTTTCTGCTGGTCCAGAATTGATCAATTTAGGGTTAGATCTTCCTTTTCCTGAAAAATTGAAAAGCGCCTTGAAGCAACGAGGAATTGATGTTCCTAGTGAATATATGACAGAAGAAAGGATGGTGGAATGGTTATGGACATCCGTTTTGAAAAAGTAGATTTCACCTATCAACCAAACACACCATTCGAACAACGTGCATTATTTGATATTGATTTAATGATTAAAGAAAATAGCTACACAGCCTTAGTCGGGCATACTGGAAGTGGGAAATCAACCTTACTGCAACATTTGAATGCGTTGATTAAACCTACCAGTGGGATCGTACATATTGGCGATCGACAAATCAAGCCCGATACGAATAATAAAAACTTAAAACCCATTCGTAAAAAAGTGGGCATTGTTTTTCAGTTTCCTGAAGCCCAATTATTTGAAGAAACGGTAGCAAAAGACATTGCTTTTGGACCAAAGAACTTTGGTGTCAGTGAGGAAGATGCACGAGACTTAGCTAAAGAAACATTAGCACAAGTTGGTTTAGATGAAACTTACTTAGAGCGTTCTCCTTTTGAATTATCTGGAGGACAAATGCGTCGAGTAGCGATTGCAGGTGTACTTGCTATGAAGCCGGAAGTACTAGTATTAGACGAACCAACGGCCGGACTTGATCCTCAAGGTCGAAAAGAAATGATGGATATGTTCTGGCGACTGCACAAAGAACAAAAAATCACGATCGTATTGGTCACTCATTTAATGGATGATGTGGCAAATTACGCTGATTATGTTTATGTCTTAGAAAAAGGTAGGATTGTAAATAGCGGTCAACCTCATGCAGTTTTTCAAAATCTATCTTGGCTCAAAGAAAAGCAATTAGGTGTTCCGACTGCGACAGAATTTGCGGAAAAGCTGAATAGTCGAACAGCGCTTTTTTCCGAACTTCCAATCACTGCAGATGAATTAGCAGATCAGCTCGTAGCATTAGTAGGGGGACAACCTGATGATGAATAAATTAATTTTTGGTCGATACATGCCTGGAGATTCCTTGATCCATCGATTAGACCCTCGTGCAAAGTTATTAGCAAGTTTCTACTTTATTGGAATTATTTTTTTAGCAAATAATTGGCAGACTTATACGTTATTAGCTGTTTTCACTTTACTTGCTGTCTTTCTCTCAAAGGTAGATTTCAAATTTTTCATCCGAGGCATCCGTCCTTTGATCTGGTTGATTTTATTTACAGTGGCACTCCAAGTATTATTTACTAGCGGTGGTGCTACCTACTGGAGTTGGGGAATCTTCAATATTACGGAGTTCGGTGTAATGAATGGGCTGTTTATTTTTTGCCGATTTGTACTAATCATTTTTATGTCTACCTTATTAACATTAACGACTCCACCTTTGGAATTATCTGATGCGATTGAGTATTTACTTCGCCCATTAAAAGCAGTTCGCTTTCCGGTGCATGAAATTTCGTTGATGCTTTCGATTGCTCTACGATTCGTACCAACGTTGATGGATGAAACAGAGAAAATCATGAATGCACAACGAGCTCGTGGGGTTGATTTTGGTGAAGGAAGTCTAGTCCAAAAAATGAAAGCAGTTATTCCTTTGCTGATTCCTTTGTTTGTTAGCAGTTTTAACCGGGCAGAAGATTTAGCGACTGCCATGGAAGCAAGAGGATACCAAGGTGGTGAAGGAAGAACAAAGTACCGCATACTGCATTGGCATCAACGAGATACGATGGTCCTTGTTGTTTTTGTCTTGATGACCATTGCATTAGTCTTTTTAAGAAGTTGATGAGTAGGTGAAAGTATGACACGTTATAAAGCAATTATTGCCTATGATGGTACCCATTTTAATGGTTTTCAGAAGCAACCAAATGGTCGTACTGTCCAAGAGGAAATGGAAAAAACGCTAAAGAAAATGGCCAATGGAAAAGAGATCACTGTCTTTGGTTCTGGCCGTACTGATGCAGGGGTCCATGCGATGGGGCAAGTGATCCATTTTGATTATCCTGAAGAACGACCTTTAGAACGTATGCGTTTTGCATTAGATACGCAATCGCCAGAAGATATCGCAGTTAAAGCCGTTGAGATCGTTTCAGATGATTTTCACGCGCGCTATTTAGTAAAAGAAAAAACTTACCAGTTTCGGGTCGATATTGGAAAACCACGCAGTCCGTTTCGTCGGCATTACGCAAGTTATTTCCCCTATCCACTTGATTTATCGAAAATTCAACGAGCATTGCCTGACTTAATAGGTACCCATGATTTCACTTCTTTTTGTGCTTCTGGAAGTTCAATCGAGGACAAAGTAAGAACGATCTATGAAGCAAAGATGGAAGTCAATGAGGCCGGGGATGAGTTGTTATTTACTTTTCGTGGGAATGGTTTCTTGTACAAGATGATTCGGATCCTTGTCGGTACGTTGCTGAAGATTGGGAACGGGCGACTCTCAGAGGATAGTATACCCGAAATCATTGCGAAAAAAGATCGAAATGCTGCAGGACCCACAGCTCATCCAGAAGGGTTATATCTGTATGAAGTGGTGTATGATCAATAAAGAAAAGTTCCAAATAGATCCTATTGGAGGTAATAAACTTCAAAAAAGGACGAGAGGGTTAAATGGTTAAGAGAAAATAGCTCTTTTTATGAATCCATAAAGACCTTTTATTCACACGTTTCGTTTAGAGAAAAAATATTTCTCTAAACGGAACGTTTTTTTATTTTTTATGAGTTTTAACTCTCCAAAAAATAATAACAGTAACAAGATATTACTAGCATATAAGTAGCTAAATGATCAATTTTATAGAAATATAAAATAACTATTATTTAAAATAACAATCGAAATAACATAAAGTATATAAAAAAGAAAAAGTTGTTGCTAAAGAGAGGATTCTTTTCTTTATAATAGAACCTAATGAGCGAAAGGAGAATAAATGACATGAGCAATGAAAAATTAGATCAGAATACTTTAATCAGCATACTGGGAGAAGTACATGAGGAAAAACCCTTTATTGAGACGAGACTAGATGAGAAAGAAAATTTTAAAAATGCTATGGGTAATATATTCCAACAAAACCCATCCATACAGCCAAAAATAGTAACAACAGCCCCAGCAAAAAATTCGGCAAACAATAATCCATCAGTACTATCGAGTGCGAAGATGGAAAATTCAACTAGCATATTGGGAGAAACAACCGGTTCAAAATCGTTTATGGCTATGACAGCAGCTGAGAAAAAAATTTTTAAAAACGCTATGGGTAATATATTCCAACAAAACCTAACCATACAGCCAAAAATAGTAACACCAGATCCAGCAAAAAATTCGGCAAACAATAATCCATCAATACCATCGAGTGCGCAGATGGAAAATCCAACTAGCATATTAGGAGAAACAACCGGTTCAAAATCGTTTATGGCTATGACAGCAGCTGAGAAAGAAAATTTTAAAAATGCTATGGGTAATATATTCCAACAAAACCCATCCATACAGCCAAAAATAGTAACAACAGCCCCAGCAAAAAATTCGGCAAACAATAATCCATCCATACTATCGAGTGCGCAGATGGAAAATCCAACTAGCATATTGGGAGAAACAACCGGTTCAAAATCGTTTATGGCTATGACAGCAACTGAGAAAGAAATTTTTAAAAACGCTATGGGTAACATATTCCTAAAGAACCTGCCCATACATCAGACAACAGTAATACCAGTGCCAATAACAAAGGAATCGTCAAAAACTAAACCTTCTGATCAAGGAGAGCATAGAAGAAAATTCGTTGATGTATTAAACCAAATAAAGTTAAATAATCCAGTAGCACAAGAAAGAACAGCAGAGTCTGCAAAAAAAGAATTTACAGAAAACACCTCTTTGATATTACCGAGTGAGGAGAAGTCAGGACAACCCGAGTCAACAAGAACAGATCTTACGGAAAACATTCCTTCGAAACTATTGAGCGAAGAGAAACCAAAACAACCCGAGCCAGCAAAAAAAGATTTTACGGAAAACACTCCTCCGGCATTAACGAATGAGGAGAAACCAAAACAACCCATGCCAACAAGAACAGATCTTACGGAAAACACTTCTTCAAAACTACAAGGTGATCAAAAACTGCAACGATCAAACTTTGATATTGTATTAAACCAGTTAATGTTAAATAAACTAACGGCACAGAAAATATCAGTAGAACAAACAGTAGAAAACTCGGCAGACGATAATCCTTCGAAACTATTGAGCGGAGAGAAGCCAGAACAACCCGAGCCAGCAAAAAAAGAATTTACAGAAAACATCCCTTTGACATTACCGAGTAAGGAGAAGCTAGAGCAACCTGAGCCAACAAGAACAGATCTTACGGAAAACACTTCTTCGAAACTAGAAGTTGATCAAGAAAAACATAACAATAAAACCAATCAACTGGTACCAAAAACAAATGTCAAAGCGTTAACTAAGTTTTTTGAAACAAAGAGTTCTATAAACGAAGCTTGTGATAGAGCAAAACAAGGTGCAGAGTTAGAAAAAAATAGAATTTCCCAAAATACTGTGACAAATGGACAATCTTTATCTAGGTAATAGCTGATAATCAACCCTTAAATAAAGAAGTCAGATGGATTTTATACGGCTAGTGAGTACACCTGTTGTTTAATTATTTGAGAACGTACCATAGCTACTCAAGGTGAGCCATTTTTGTAGGATAGAATGCTTCAATTCATGATTTTGTTTTATGAATATGCGAATCGAGTTCAGTACTCAGCTAAATATTGGAAGAGTAGATATGAAAAATAATGACTAGATATTAAGTTAGACGATGTGTACGAATGTCGAACATTTTTACTAAGCGAAACATAAATTTTAAAAAAAAGAAAAAATAGGTAAAGGAATGATTGGATTTTAGTATACAATATGGACTAACTTAACGGAGGGAGATTTTTTAATGGAAAATAATCAGGAAACATTGAAGACTATACATGGAGACCTTATAGCGATAGCTAACAATCTAGGATTTTATGATAGCGAAACATTTCATAAAAAAATAAGTGAAGAAACAAAGAAAACGTTATCGAAAGACAATAAGCAATTAACCAAAGAAAAACTAGAAGTAGCAGTGATGAACTTAACTGAAATGATACCGAATACTATAAAAACTAAACTAAAGGCAGATGAAAGGCTAGTAGCAAGTAAAAGCGCACGTTTATTTACACGTGCTGTAAGCGAAAAAAAGCAAGATTCAGATGGTATTTTACAAGATATACTAGCATATAACAAAAGTATTAGTGATGGAGTGGAATCACTGAAGAAAGCTAGACCGCATGAAAGAGAACAGCTAATTAGTTCAATTGAAGAAGGTTGGGAAGCTGCTAAGAACAATTTGAACCTATTAAAAAAAGACGAGGGTATTGCTCCTGATGGAATGACTAACACTGCAGTAATAGAATCTCTATTATTTCAGAGAAAGAATTTTTTAAATACATATCACATGATACATCAAGTAAGGGAACAACTTGGTTTAAAACAAATTCGAAGGCAAGATTTAAGTGTTGGTGCTAATAGCCAAAACTCTTCGGTTAGTTTAGCAGAAGTGGTTAAAATGAAATTTAAAGAATTCCAAAAGAAACAACAAGAGAGTCTAAAAAACAGTTCAGAGGACAACACAATACATAGTTCCCAACTTACGAGTCAAGGACAAAACGGAAATCATGCTGTTGATGATAATGGGTATGAAGAACCAGTTGAATATGGTGAAGTAGGCATTTATGGGGAGAACGAAAATCCTGAGGAGCTAACTCCTCGTTCAAGTGCTGTTGATGATAATGGGTATGAAGAACCAGTTGAATATGATGAAGTAGACATTTATGGGGAGAACGGGAATCCTGAGGAGCTAACTCCTCGTTCAAGTGCTGTTGCTGCTCATGTGTATGGCGAACCAGTTGAATATGATGAAGTAGACATTTATGGGGAGAACGGGAATCCTGAGGAAGTAAGTTTAGAGCCAACTCCTCGTCCAAGTAATGCTTCTACCACGTCTTCAATATCTTTTAGCATCTATGATGAAGTTGCGGATATTAATAATGATTATGAAGTCGTAGATAATAACCGGGATCAAGGGCCGAAACCGGAACTTTGGCAATCCATGAACTCTTTAAGAAATGAAAAGCAAAAACTATATAAAGAGATCATTCAGTTATCTAAAGAACATAAAGTAGGTACAAAAGAATTTTCTGAAAAAGTAGAGAGATTACTAGATATTCGCTATAAAATCGCCATAAAAAAAGAACTGATTCAAAAGGTTGGTTTTGATTTCACAAAAATTTTAAATAATCCTAAATTTTTAGGTAGAGACAATCCAGACATGATAAACAAATATGATGATGCAATCAGTAATTTTATAAACCAAACGAAAACTAATATACCACAAGTAACAACTGACAATACTAAAGATGAGAATAAGAAAAAAAGAGCTAAATTATATCAGAAAATGAAACATCAATTTAATACCAATCAAACATTGTCTGGAAGAGAATCAGCTGCACAGATTTATCCACTTATAGTAGAAGTATTGAACAAAAATATACCTAATAACCTATCGACCTATGATTATTACGATTTGAGTAAAAGTAAAACGTTGAAAAAGGCCGGTCTTCATAAATGGGGAAATGTTGAGAAGATATTGGATGCTTCGAATCGATTAAAGTTTAATTATCCGTCACCTGATACTAAAAACTTGCAGTACGTTAAACAAAGCAAAAAAGAGTTAAAGGAACTTGAATTGGTTTTCAATAAACAAGTTACCAAATTTTATAAGCTTTTTAAAAATGCTAAAACTTCACTAAATAAGGATGTGCATGAAAAAGAATTCATCACTAATCTAAGCAACTTACGTGACATCCATCATCAACTTGAGACTAGAAAAACGATCGAACACATGCTTGGGATGGACTATGAGAAATTTTGTCACAAATTTGCTGAGCGAAACAACGTTGATCCCCAAAAAATCATTCATGCATGGCAGGAGACAGCAGCAACGCAATTAAAAGATAAAAGTCCTAATCTGGTGGATGATTTTACACAGGATGTTAGCAAAAGATTTCAGGATGTGACAAGGAGTGCTGACCCGTTATCAGTTGGGAAGTTGAATGAATTTTTTAATATGGATCTATATAAGGCTAGAATAGCGAAGAACTATTTAGAATCCAAAAAGGTTGATTATGCTCAAGATAGAGCTTGGATTATTAATAAGGTCAATTATATAAAACGATTGGATAAAGAGGGATCATATAAAAGGGCGAATGAAGAGTTCATAAAGCTACTACCAGAAATAGATAAGCTACTTAATCAATACACGCTAATCGAACAACCATTTTATCACATTAATACCCCTATTAATGAGTGTCCTACATTAAAGAACTTAGGAATTAAAGATTGCCGTGAGTATTTACCAGATCCTGTGAAAAAAATAGAACCCCTTTACGCTCAAGTGAATAAAAATAAGGGAATGAATCCAGAAAATGACCAAGGACGATTATTAAATATAATAAATGTAGCACAAAGTAAAGTACAGCAGGATGCGCAAAATCAACAACTTGATCCGTCTAAAAGAAAGCCTAGTAATGATTTATTAAGAGAGACTAGTGTCTAATTTAAATTATAAAATGTAAAACAAACAGTTAAAGAATCTAAAACCATTTTTGTACCGATCCCTAAAGATTAGCTCAAAAACTAACTTCTGGGGGTCGGTAGTTTTATGAATAAATAGACAAAAAAGTAAGGGACAAAAAAAGACACCACAACATTATAATTTACCTATGACATAGGGACTGAAAGAGCGAAGGGAGAAAAAATTTATAGAAAATAAGCAATCAATAGGACAAGGTAAGCACCATGGAAAATAAAAAGAACGATGGTATCCCTAAAGAGCAGGTAATACGATCTAAGTATCATCAAATGACAATAAAACAATTGCAACAAACAAAAAAAGAATTGTATAAAACTATTATTGCGTTATCTAAAAAAGGGGAGGTAAATACCGAAACATTTAAAGAAAATCTATCTGATTTGTTGGAAATAAGATATCAACTTGCAATAAAAAAAGAATTTGAACAAAGTATTGGTATAGATATTTCCATTTTTTATCTAAAAGAGTCATTATTTACTATGCCAGCTATAGAATCAAGTTTGGAGCAAACTTTAGAATCAATACAACCTTTAAATCAAATTTACATAAATAAAATGACTGAATTTTATCAAAAAAACCAGTAATCATCAGAAGGTCCTTCGGTATAATTTACCATCAACAAATAGTTTTTCTAATAGTCGATCGAAACCTGTAACCAGAAATGATCGTTCTTTTTAACTAATAGATAAATAAAGCATCAAGAGTGACAGAAGCATTCAGCCGGGATGTATAATTTATGTTATTTTATTATTGGGGTTCCTAATTGGAAGACTCAGGTAAGCTTGCGTACTACGGGTAAATTCTAAAATAGATCAATCAGTTTACTGAATCCTCTGTTACTATACAGAACTTAAATTTTAAAAATAAAGAAAAAAATGGACTAGGAACCACTTGTTTTGAGTATATAATGTGAAGGACTTAGTAGGTTTATTAACGAAAGGAGAGTTATTTTATGGTAACTGAAGAAGATACATATCTAGGAACATCAAGCTTTAACCGTATTACTGACTATCAAAGTTTTGACGATAGTTCGGATTCTGAGGATGAGTTTGAACAAGCTGCAGACCCAAGGGAGAATGCTGAGCCTAACGAAAACCAAGCCATGATCGTTGACTATAGTAAGCTAACAATGAAAGAGTTGAAACACGAGAAAGAAGATTTGTACAAAGAAATCATCCCAGCTTATGAAGAAGGGGATTTGGATACCAATCAATCGAAAGAAAAATTACGTAACTTGTTAAACATACGATACCAAATTCTTGCTAGAAATCAGCTTAAAAAACAATTCGGTATTGATGTTCACGCTTTGTATCATAAAGATCATTTGTTTGATGATCGAAGCGTAGAAGGGCAACCATTGAATCAAACATACAAAAAAAAAATAGTTGCTCTTTCTAATGGAATCTCAGACCCTCCAAAACAATCAGTAGATTATTTAGATAAACCATCAAAAAAAGATCTAAAAGAAATTGGTGAGCTCTATAAGCAAATAAAGAAGTTAAAAACAAAAGATTTAGAAAAAGCAAGGAGTTTAGTTAAGCTTTTGCATAACAAACTTCAACCTGAATTGAATAAAAAATTACAATACCTAAATGATCGACATAGCTATGACTATTACGATCTAAGTCGAAGCAAAACTTTACAAAAAGCAAGGATACACGATATAGATAGTAAAAATATACTTATAACAAATAGCAAAGAACGTTTAACTCATAGAAGCTATAATCATAAAACATTTGACTTTGACATTCATACTAAAAATAAGAAGGAACTAAAGCAACTAGAAGAGAAGTACAATAAATCACTTGCTTCGTTGATTAAAAAATCAAGAAAGCAAGAAGTCCCTGGTTTGAATGAGCGTATTAAATGGACTATAGGACAACTACGTGATGTCCGTCTTCATCTTTATGTCGTAAGAAACGTGGATCGTGTTTCTAGTATTGACCTGCGCGAGTTTTGTGAAAAATATGCTCCAAGAATAGGGGAAAATCCGCAACGACTCTATCGGTCGTTTCAATTGACACTGGCAGATCATTTAAAAACGTCGGGGTCTAGCTTAAGTGAAAGGCAATCTATTGATAAAAAATATCAAGAATTAAAAAAAGAGGATAGTGAAATAAACTGGAATGAATCGAAGAAGAAGATAAACGAACTCTGTTCCCAAATATTCCGGGTACTTAAACATAATGGCTTGATAGAAGCTAACGCCTATAAGTACAAAAATGACTTAGAAAATAATAGTCCTATCTATAAGCTATTTGAAAAAGAGATTGAAGAGATCAAAAAGACTACATTAGAAAATGCTGTTCCTGAAATTTCAAAAGAACGAAGTGAGTATGTAGAATTAGGAATAAAAGATTTGAGGAAAACAAAAAAGAAATTATATGATGAGATTATTACGGCGTATCGAAACGGGTATGGAGACACTCCAAGCTTTAAAGAAAATTTACGAGATTTACTAGAAGTTCGTTACCAAATTGCAATGAAAAAAGGGGTGAAACGAAATGTTTTTAGCCTAATGACAAAAGCGGAAAATTCAGTCGCAACAAAAAGCTATAATTATTACGATCTCAGCACAAGCAATACGTTAAAAAAAGCAGGTATACATAACATAGATAGTAAGATGATTCTCAGTAAGGAAAATGAATACACATTAAATGAACAAGATCAAGAATATCTTACAAAAAATGAGCAAGAATTGGAACAAGAATTAACTGATTTGAAAAATCTGAAGAATACACTTGATAAACAATCAAGTGAACAAACAGATCCTCGGCTGAAAAAGCAAATGGAAGTGGGATTAGCTGAATTAACAGCTCAAATAGAGGACACTTCTCTTCATCATCGTGTATTGCGAGATATAAACGAATTTGTTGGTATTGATCTCCAAGAGTTTTGTGAAAAATATGCTCGAAGAGTAGGGGAAGATCCACAAAAATTACATTATATGTTTCAAAAAAAAGCAGTAGAAAAATTAAAAACGTATAATGGAAATGTTGAAGAAACAAAGTCAGAATTAAAATTTGTTGCTGAGAGCTACGAGAGCATAAAACAGGATGATAAAAAAAAATACTGGAAGAAAGCGAATAGGGAGATAAACACCCTTATTTCAAAAATAAACAATGTATTTGAAACGGATGAGTTAACCGAAAGTCAACACTTACAGGAACCACGATTATCTGTGGGAGAAGGACAATCAAGCAGAAGTAGTTTATTGGATAAAAAAGATGATGCAACTCCAGAAGAAACAAATTTAAATTTAGAAGTGATAAATCCTATAATAGTCAGCAAGATAGAAGGAAAAACAGGCAGTTTAGATCAACATACCTCTCAAACCAAAAAAACAGGTGGCATGCCTTTGTTTAGACCTACATATTTGAATAATATCGATGACTTGCAAAACAACCCAATATATCAAAGAATCGCTAGACAATTAAGTAATGAAGTGGGGAATAATGGCAAGTTTAATAACGGAGAAGTGTATAACAGAAAGGTAGATAACGGTAGATTGAGTAATGGTCAGCAAAAAGAACTTAGAGTAATTTTAGGAAACTATGGCACACAGGAGGTCAAAATAGATTCGCAGTCTGAAAGACCTACAGCATCTCGAAATCTTGTAAGCCGGCTAAATAATCCTAAGGACGCCGTTGGGTACGACAGATAAGTAATCAATAAATCTGAACATTTAACTTTTTAACTCCGTTAAGAAATGATCGGAAATTGATGTTGGTTATGAGAGATAGAATAATTGGGATAGAAAGAAGAAAAGTTTCTTTCTGTCTTTTTTATTTGGTAGGTTTTGCCATAACGGAACATGTTTGTAGGTTGAAATAATAAAAATAAGCGATTGGATCCTTGACAATTCACCCTCTCTTTCCGGAGGTGCGAATTTAAATAAGGGCAGTTCATCTAATCAACAGGGTGATGTTCAACGCTTAGGAGAGCTTTTGGAGAACAGGCGTGAATCAAGTTCGAGTCTGCAATCAACATCAAGGATTGCAGGCTCCACAAGTCCTGTAAGGAAGATAACAGAACATAATGAAATTACTGAATACGGTAGTAGATAAGTAATCAGAACTATAAGAGTCATCAACGTAAAAATCAGCGCCATCATTTCAATTTTAGAAATGATGGCGCTGATTGGATCATTAACTATGTTTATATCGCTTATTTACTTTGGGCTCTTTTTTTTGATACCACACATATAGGATAAAAAGTCCGATACAAAGAACGAACAAAATCGATCCGATGATAAAACCTTGAGGTAAGTAACTAAAAGTGACGGTATGTTTGCCTGCAGGTAGTTTGATCATTACAAAGGCATCTTTGAAGTTTTCGACTTTGACTGCCTTTCCATCGATTTTTGCGGACCAACCAGCATCATAAGGGATCGTTGTGACTAGCATTCTTTCTTCGGATGTGTTGACAGTACCAGTGGCTGTTCGGCCGGTCGTTTTCATAGCAACACCATTTTCTTTGATTTGATTCATTGCTGCTTGATAAGCAACAACATCAAGTCCAAGAACTTTAGGTTCCATAAAGCTAACCTCTTTTGTGCCATAAAAACTAGCGGAGAAAGTAACTGTTGTGTCTTGAGGATAATATCCTAGATCATAATATTGTCCAGAAATACTGATCTGAGTCTTTCGTGACACACCGTTGACAGTAATCGTGGCGGTAGAGCTTTCTAATTGGGCATAGTTAGTAGGGAACAAACTGAGATAAGCTTGTGTGTTTGCTGGTACACGCACTTCCCAAGTAAGCGTTTTGGGCTGGTTATTCGCAGTTTCAGAATAAGTCACCCCGGTAGACGTCTTGTTTACTGTGACGTTTTGTTGGCTTTTCAAAGTTGGTGTGTAGAAAGTAAAATACCGCTCATTTAAATCAGCCAGACGATTGATCAAATTGGTTTGGCTCGTGAGATTGTCAGTTAATGGTTGTTCCACGTGATTAATATCTAATGGTGCTGTAAAAGCTAGCGGTAAAGCATTTAAATTTTTATAGAGTGTATAGTCACCGCTCTGACTTTCTTTCACAAAGCCATATTTGCTAAAGCTGCTGTCGTTTTTAGCAATATTATATTTTATTCCTGTAAACCCATCCATCAATAACGTATTGTTTGCGTAGCGGATATTAAGATTTGTTCCTCTTGAACGAAAGCCTAACGAATCTAGATAAGCAGAAGAGTTCCTGTTTCTAATAGAAGAAAACAAACTGATACCACTATAGCCATAGTTAATGGAATCATTAGGAGAAATCGGATCAAGATTTTCTAATCGATAAAAAGTATCCGATTCTTTTTTTGTCTGATCAACAAGTGACTTGATGCTAGGAGCAGGATCAGTATATAAGCTTCGTGAAGCATAATTCCAATCGTCTAATATCCCATGAATCATACTATTCGTATTGACACTTGCTTCTCCTGTCATCAGTAACAGTAACAATAAGCTAAGGTATTTAACGGGCTGTTTTGGTTGCTGGAAAAAGCCAATTGTTAATGCGTAAAGACTCAAGAAAACAATCGTTAAGACAAACGATGTCGTTGTAATATAAGAGTAACTATTATTAGGCTTAAGGCCCCATGCGATAGCAAAAACTGCTGCTAAAATGATGATGATACTTAGGAGTAAGCCTTGATCCTCTTTAGTTATTCGTTCCCATCCTTTGGCCGCTAACAAAAGGACGAGAAAAGAAAACAAATAGGAATAGCGGAACAAAAACATATTTGGCGCATGCATACCATGCCAAAAGAGGTTGAGTGGTACAAGATAGAAACTAGCAATCAATAAAGCAAATAAACTACCATACAAAAGTTTGTTCTTTAAGTTGATTTTTCGACTAGCAAAATAAAATAGACATAAAACTAATGGAAACAAACCAGCATAAATAAAAGGAATGGAGCCATATTTGGTTGTGTCATAGACACCGATCATGTTTTTCATGATGATATCCAAATATGAGGTAGCTTCGGTTTTTAGTGTAGTGATCTGTGTTAATGTTTCGCCATTTGATCGGAGATCCAAGACTGCTGGAAGAATAATGATCATTGATGCTCCACCAGCTAATAAGGAAGTAATCCCATAAGGTACAATCGATTTTTTGTAGAGTGACCATTTTGTAAACAGCCTTGCCATAAAATAAAGAAAAGAAAAAATACCGATCATAAAGCCCATATAAAAACTGGATAAAAAGAGCAATAAGTAACTAACAAATAATAATGTTGGTCGTTTATAATCCATGACCCGATGGATACCCAAAATAATAAGTGGAAGATAAATAAACGCATCCAACCACATAATGATCTCAGAATGAGCGGTAATGAAAGAGATCGAAGCATAGCTAACACTTAAAGCCACTTGTCCCCAACGTGGAATTTTATACGTCCGCGCAAGGAACCAAAAAGATAATCCAGCAAACCCAACTTTAAGCAGAGTGAGAAAATATAAAGCATCAGGCATCATATTATTAGGAAACAAAAGAACAAGCGGAGTAAATAATCCGCCTAAGTAATATGAAATTAAAGATAAATAATTCAGACCTAATGAGGCGTTCCAAGTATAAAAAATACTTTGCTTTCCTAATAACATGTTCCGAAAGCTTGCATGGAAATTTGAAAATTGAGAAAATGCATCACTTGCAAGAATGCTTCGGCTACTTCCTGGATAAATTCCGATACTTAAGTAAACTAACGCAAGTATCAAAAAAGGGATCAGAAAACTAGCAAAAGCATAACGACCATTTTCTTTAAAAAAAAGTTTGATTTTTGTTTTCATTGATTCATTCACCAAATTTCTATGAAATATGAAGTTATCTCTAGTTTATCATATTCATATTTTTAACTACATGAAAAGACTTGGCATTTCCAAAAAAATAAAAAAACAATAATAAATAACGTTTATTTTGAAAATAAAAGGCAAAAAAACTTATATAAACTGATTTTATAAATAATAAAATACCAGTTTTTAAAAGAATACATGTTTAATATTAAGGACTTGGCAAAACCTAAAAAGCCTACAAATGATCGTTCATCAAGATCATTTGTAGGCTTTTCAACTAACTTCTTTTATGAAAAGTAAGGCATTATAATAAAAATAAAAACCGTTCACGCACCGAACGGTTCAAACTTCATTCAATTAAACGCGTGCAACTTTTCCTGACTTCAAAGCACGAGTTGACACCCAAACTTTTTTAGGTTTTCCGTCGATCATAACGCGAACTTTTTGTAAGTTAGGTTTAACAGTACGTTTTGTTGAGTTCATCGCATGAGAACGATTGTTTCCACTTTTTGTCTTGCGACCAGTAAAGTAACAAACTTTTGCCATGTAATTTTCCCCCTTTACCTCGATTTGGAGCGATAGAATAATTCAGCTCATACCAGAATAACATATCATATGAAGGGGTAATATGCAAGTGTCTTTTCATAGCAAGAATTGACAATCCATGGGAATAATTGTAAATTATACAGGACTAATTTTAAAATTTTCAGCGGTTTTTGAGTACTTTAGGGTAACTGCCTTTTATTTCGGGTGACGCTATGATAAAATATGATAGAAGAAAAATGGGAGTATTTTGCCCGTTAAGGAGGCTCATTCATGGCTGTAAAAATTCAAACGTCAGCTGGAACCATTGAAATTACCAATGATGTGATTGCAACAGTTGTTGGTGGCGCCGCAACAGATGTGTTCGGTGTTGTAGGAATGGCCAGCAAGAACCAAATAAAAGATAATATTACTGAAATTCTACGAAAAGAAAATTATTCTCGAGGAGTAGTTGTTCGCCAAGAAGCTAATGGTATCGCAGTAGATGTTTATACGATCATTAGTTATGGTACAAAAATTTCAGAAGTTTCTCGCAATGTCCAAGAAAAAGTAAAATACAACTTGGAGACATTACTAGGTGTAACAGCCAATTCTGTTAATGTTTTCGTCCAAGGTGTTCGTGTACTGCCAGACTAGGCAGAAGGCTTGCTGAATGATTCAGCAGTCGATCTGAAGGAGGATTATCTAGGTGAGTGTAACAGAAATCAGTGCAAGCCAATTCCAGGAAATGGTTCAGGCGGGCGCGAATCGTCTGCAAGTAAATGCAGAATATGTCAATTCGTTAAATGTATTCCCAGTTCCTGATGGAGATACAGGTACCAATATGAATTTATCTATGACAAGTGGAGCTAAAGCAGTTGCTGATTCTACTTCTGAAAAAGTAGGCGAGTTAGCAGCAATGTTATCAAAAGGCCTACTAATGGGAGCCAGAGGAAATTCAGGAGTTATTTTGTCTCAATTATTCCGAGGCTTTTCAAAGCAAATACCTGACGTGACAGTGTTAAACGCTGCAGATTTAGCTGCGGCTTTTACGCATGGCGTTGAGACAGCTTATAAAGCAGTCATGAAGCCTGTTGAAGGAACCATTTTGACAGTAGCCCGTGAAGCTGCAAAAGCAGGAGAAAAGAAAGCTAAAACAAGTGACGACGTTGTTGAAGTGATGACGGCTGTGGTAAAAGGTGGGAAACGTGCCTTAGCGAAAACACCTGATTTGTTACCAGTGTTAAAAGAAGTCGGTGTCGTCGATAGTGGCGGTCAAGGTTTGCTATTTGTATATGAAGGCTTCTTAAGTGCCTTGAATGGTGAGTTCAAAATGACAGAAGTCTATGAACCATCACCAGCTGAAATGGATGAAATGGTCAATGCTGAGCATCATCGCAGTGTCCAAGGTCAATTAGCAACAGAAGATATCCATTATGGTTACTGTACAGAAATCATGGTAAAAATCGGTGAAGGGCCAACCGTCGATAGCCAATTTGACTATGAAGAATTTCGTAATTACTTAGATGGAATCGGTGATTCATTATTGGTTGTTAATGATGATGAGATCATTAAGGTCCACGTGCATACCGAAAATCCAGGTGAAGTATTAAATTATGGACAAAAATTTGGTTCATTAGTAAAAATCAAAGTCGACAACATGCGTTTACAGCATGAAACGATTTTAGAACACGATGAGCAAGCGAAGCCACAAAAAGCAGCTCGTACACCTTATGGGATCGTAGCGATTGCAGCCGGTAAAGGAGTGCAAGAGTTATTTGAAAGTTTAGGAGCAAACTACGTCATTAGTGGTGGACAAACGATGAACCCAAGTACGGAAGATATCGTTAAAGCGATCAAGGAAGTCAATGCGGATAAAGTCATCGTATTACCAAACAATAAAAATATCTTCATGGCTGCGGATCAAGCGGCTGAAGTAGCAGATATCCCAGTAGCGGTCGTACCATCAAAAACGATCTCACAAGGATTAACTGCGATGCTTTCATTTAATGATCAAGTATCGTTGGAAGAAAACAAAGCGACTATGACAGAAATGCTTGCAAGTGTCGTTAGTGGGCAGATTACTCATGCGATTCGTGACACAACCATTGATGGTGTGAAAATTACTGAGGGCGATTTCTTAGGGATGATTGATGGGAAAATCGTTATCTCAGATTCTGACATGATGGCAACTTCATTCGCTACCTTAGAAAAAATGATCACTGAAGAAACAGAAATTGTGACGATTTTAGCAGGTGAAGGTGGTTCGGTTCATCAAGCAGAAGAATTATCAGCTAAATTAGTTGAACAACATCCAGATTTAGAAATTGAAATTCATCAAGGCGATCAACCGGTTTATCCGTATTTATTCTCTGCAGAATAGAAAAGGACAATCCTTTTCGCCTGAACGAACGGTAAAAGAACGGGGGCTGTACCAGGTTGTTGGTGCAGCCCTATTTCTAAGGAATGGATTGATGGTGAAACATACGGTAAAGGAGGGTGAAATATGAGGTCTTTAAATGATCCAGTGACGATGTTAGCCGGTGTGGGAGCAAAAAGGGCGGATAGTCTTGCTAGTCTGGGAATCCAAACCATCGAAGACCTATTGACCTATTATCCTTTTCGCTATGAAGACATTCAAGAAAGAAATTTAAATGAAATACTTGATCAAGAAAAAGTGACTTTAAAAGGCCTGGTTGTTTCACCACCAGTAATGAGTCGCTTTGGATACAAAAAGAATCGACTCCAATTTCGTATGATGCAGGATCATGCTGTTTTCAATGTTTCTTTTTTCAATCAACCATATTTGAAAGATAAAGTGATCTTATCCGAAGAAATTGCTGTCTATGGAAAATGGGATGCGAAACGGAAGTCATTAAATGGTATGAAAATTTTGGGTTCTCAAGCGGTGGATGATTTTTCTCCAATCTATCATGTCAATAAATCAATCCGTCAAACAACTTTAGTCGATTTGATTCGAAGAGGGTTCGAAGAGTATGGTGATTTGATCGAAGAGAATCTTCCCAATGGATTAGTTGAGAAATATCGACTGTTGGATCGGCCAACAGCTGTTAAGAGCATGCATTTTCCGAAAAATCATGAAGAAAACCATCAAGCAAAACGAAGAATTGTCTTTGAAGAATTCTTTTTATTTCAAATGCGACTTCAAGGGCTTAAAAAATCGGAAAAAGCAGAAACAAATGGCATTGAAATTTTATATGACATCCAGCGCTTGAAACAATTTATTCAAAAACTACCTTTTGAATTGACGGATGCCCAAAAAAGAGTCACGAATGAAATTTGTCGTGACTTAAGAAGTCCGCAACATATGCAACGCCTATTGCAAGGTGATGTAGGTAGCGGAAAGACGATTGTTGCAGCAATTGCCTTATATGCGGCGGTCACTGCAGGGTTTCAAGGCGCATTGATGGTACCAACTGAAATTTTGGCACAACAACACATGGAAAGCCTTCTTCAATTATTTGATGCGCAAGAAGTTAAACTTGCTCTGTTAACGGGTTCGACGAAAGCCAAAGAACGAAGAGAACTACTCGAATTGCTGGAACAAGGAGAAATCGATATCGTTGTCGGTACCCATGCGTTGATTCAAGAAGGAGTCGAATTTCAACACTTAGGTTTAGTTATTACGGATGAACAACATCGTTTTGGTGTGAATCAGCGAAAAGTACTCCGTGAAAAAGGCTGGCGTCCAGATGTTTTATTTATGACAGCCACACCAATTCCTCGGACTTTAGCGATTACTGCATACGGAGAAATGGATGTTTCGGTAATTGACGAACTTCCAGCTGGCCGGATTCCAATAGAGACGAGATGGGTTCGTACGCCACAATTAAATAGTGTGTTAGATTGGACATGGAAGGAACTGGCGAAAGGACATCAAATGTATGTCATTTGCCCGTTGATTGAAGAGTCAGAAGCATTAGACGTTAAAAACGCT
Organism: Enterococcus sp. C65; assembly: GCF_040887165.1. NCBI lineage: Bacteria > Bacillati > Bacillota > Bacilli > Lactobacillales > Enterococcaceae > Enterococcus > Enterococcus sp. C65. Next base: position 122,640 of record NZ_JBFOFG010000002.1, read on the forward strand.
GTTGAAATTTATGAAAAATTAAGTGCGCTTTTTGCGCCTCAGTATGAAGTCGGATTGTTACATGGTAAAATGAAGAACCAGGAAAAAGAAGCAATTATGGAAACATTTAAAGAAAACAAGATGCAAATCTTGGTTTCAACGACGGTCATCGAAGTGGGTGTAAATGTTCCGAATGCTACAGTCATGTTGATCATGGATGCTGATCGTTTTGGATTAGCACAGTTACATCAATTACGTGGACGTGTTGGACGTGGTAGTGATGCTTCTTATTGTGTATTGGTAGCTAATCCTAAAAATGAATTAGGGATTGAGCGAATGAAAATAATGACAGAAACGAACAATGGCTTTATTCTAAGTGAGAAAGATTTAGAGTTGCGTGGACCAGGAGAAGTATTTGGTTTTCGCCAATCAGGCTTACCGCAATTTGCAATTGCTGATCTTGTAACAGATAGTAATATATTAGAGGTAGCTCGTGATGAGGCACAAAAGCTATGGCAGTTAAAGGATTGGCAACTATTGCCAGAATACCAACATTTGGTCCGCAGTTTAGACTTGGAAAATCAAGATAATCGTTATTTTGATTAATAGACTGTGCTATACTTTATAGTGATGATAAAAAAGGAGTGGAAATAATGAAAATTGCCGTAGATGCAATGGGTGGAGATCACGCACCACAAGCCATTGTGGAAGGTGTGGCTTTAGCTCAAAAAGATTTCCCAGATGTGGAATTTATCCTTTATGGTAAGGAAAATGAAATAAGAAAATATCTAACAACAGAACACAATGTGACGATCATTCATACAGATGAAAAAATCGATAGTGATGATGAACCAGTTAAAGCCATTCGCCGTAAGAAGAATGCTTCGATGGTTTTGGCAGCACAAGCTGTCAAAAATGGTGAAGCAGACGCGATTTTTTCAGCGGGGAACACTGGCGCATTATTAGCAGCTGGACTCTTTATTGTTGGTCGTATCAAAAACATCGAACGCCCTGGTCTGATGTCTACTTTACCGGTAGTCGGTCAACCCAATGCAGGGTTTGATATGCTTGATCTAGGTGCAAATGCTGAAAATAAACCGGAACATTTATTACAATATGGAATCTTAGGCTCATTTTATGCAAGAAAAGTCCGAGGAATCGGTAGACCTCGAGTTGCTTTATTGAATAATGGGACGGAAGCAACAAAAGGAAGCGAATTAACTAAAAAAGCTTTCGAATTACTTCAAAATGAAACCAGTTTGAATTTTATTGGAAACGTTGAAGCGAGGGAACTATTGAACGGGGTAGTAGATGTTGTTGTAACCGATGGATTTACAGGCAATGCAGTATTGAAATCCATTGAGGGGACAGCAATGAATCTGATGGACCTTCTGAAAGCTGCCATTTTAAATGAAGGGTTTAAAGGAAAAATGGGCGCACTATTATTGAAAGATGGGTTACGTTCATTAAAATCAGAAATGGATTATTCAAAACATGGCGGAGCAGTTCTTTTTGGATTAAAGGCACCAGTCATCAAAACTCACGGTGCGACTGGACCAGATGCAGTGAGACATACCATCAGACAAATCCACACTATGTTGGAAACCAATGTGGTAGGGCAGTTAGTTGAACAATTCGAAAAACCTGCAGAATAATGTTTCTGGTTGCTCGTCGACGACCCTATAGAAAAAAAGGTGGACAATCTTAGAAAATGTCAGTAAAATTAGCCTTGGTGAAGGAAATCGGCAATTTTGATAATTGTTGGAGGTGAAAACATTGTCACGTGAAGAAGTATTTAATAAAGTAGCGAAAATTATTTCAAATCATTTTGAAATTGATACAGATAAAGTAACTGATGAATTAAATATCAAAGATGACCTAAAAGCTGACTCAATCAGCATCATGGAATTTGTTTTGGAACTTGAAGATGAGTTTGGAACAGAAATTTCTGACGAAGATGCAGAACAAATTGAAACAGTTGGTGGGGCAGTTGACTACATCAGCAATCATCTTAACTAATCATTAGCATGAAAGTGAGTAAAGATCAATCGGATCTTTACTCACTTTTTTTTAATTTTTCAAGTGATTTATCTTTATTTTAAATAGATTTTTCTGACAATTCTGGCAACTGACTGAAATTTTCTTGCATTGTAGAGGGGTTTTATATATAATTATTAATAATATATTGCACTATCCTTAGAATAACGCTTATTATAAAACGTTTTATTCTGTGGGATATCATTTTTTATTAAGAAAACTTCCAACCAGGGAGCAGAGAGGGGTATTCGATTGTCAGATAATCAACTATTAGATGTTCAGAACCTACATACAGGCTTCCGTCTTAAAGATGAGTATTACGATGCAGTAGATGACGTTTCTTTTACATTAGATAAAAACGAGATCTTAGCAATCGTTGGAGAATCTGGTTGCGGGAAAAGTACATTAGCGACTACTATTATGGGGTTACTTGATCCAAACAACACAAAGATCACAGGCGAAATTTTATATAATGATTTAAACTTGATTGAATTGAATGAAACTTTGTATAACAAAATCCGCGGGAATGATATTGGGATGATTTTCCAAGATCCGTTATCTGCGTTAAACCCTTTGATGCGTATTGAAGATCAAATTAAGGAAGGGTTATCTTATCATACCAAAATGAACGCTGAACAACGGCAAGCACGTGCCTTGGAATTGCTGGAGCAAGTTGGGATTCCTAATCCTGCAAGAGTCGGACGACAATATCCCCATGAATTATCTGGGGGGATGAGACAGCGGGTAATCATCGCCATTGCGATTGCGTGTAAGCCACCGATTGTTATTGCAGATGAGCCAACGACAGCGCTAGATGTAACGATTCAAGCGCAAATCCTTGATTTATTAAAAGACTTACAAGAAGAAACCAAAACAGGAATCATTCTGATCACGCATGACTTAGGTGTTGTGGCAGAAATGGCTGATCGGGTAGCGGTAATGTATGGTGGTCAATTTGTTGAAGTAGCTGGGGTCAAAGAACTTTTTGAAAATCCTAAACACCCTTATACCCGTTCATTGTTGAACTCTATTCCTCAAGAGGGGAACCATGAAGCTGAGCTCCATGTGATTGAAGGCGTTGTTCCTTCTTTGAAAAATATGCCACGAACTGGTTGTCGTTTTGCTCCTCGGATTCCTTGGATCCCAGCCAGTGATCACGAAGAAAACCCTGTCCTTCATGAAATTGCTCCGAATCATTTGGTTCGTTGCTCTTGCTACAAACATTTCCACTTTAGAGACGAAAAAGGAGAGGTGTAGATGACAGAATTAATTACAATCAGCGATTTGAAAGTACACTATCCTATTCGTAGTGGATTCTTTAATCGAGTAACGGATCATGTATATGCAGTAGATGGTGTCGACTTCATTATTGAAAAAGGAAAAACGTATGGCTTAGTCGGAGAATCTGGTTCTGGTAAATCAACGACAGGGAAAGCAGTCGTTGGATTAGAAAAAGTGACTTCAGGACAAATCATTTATGAAGGTAAAGATGTCACTAAAAAAAGTAACCGACAAAAAATTGGCTATAACAAAGATGTTCAAATGATCTTCCAAGACTCAATGTCCAGCTTGAATCCTAAAAAGCGAGTATTGGATATTATTGCAGAACCGATCCGTAACTTTGAACGTTTGAGTGATCAAGAGGAAAAGAAAAAAGTGAAAAATCTACTGGATATCGTAGGGATGCCGGAAGATGCGCTGTATAAATATCCACATGAGTTTTCAGGTGGACAGCGTCAACGTTTAGGGGTTGCACGTGCAGTTGCGACAAACCCAAAACTCATCGTAGCAGATGAACCAGTTTCTGCATTGGATTTATCCGTTCAGGCGCAAGTATTAAATTTCATGAAACGAATCCAACAAGAATTTGGTTTAAGTTATTTATTTATTTCTCATGACTTGGGAGTCGTGAAACATATGTGTGATAATATCGCAATTATGTATAAAGGTCGATTCGTTGAAATTGGTACACGAGAAGATATTTATAATGATCCACGTCATATCTATACGAAACGTTTACTGTCTGCTATCCCTCGGATTGATGTCGAAAATCGGGAGTTACACAAAGAGAATCGACGAAGAGTGGAACGTGAGTACATCCAAAATCAAAAGGAGTACTACGATGCAACTGGTCGAGTGTACGATCTCCGTACGATCACACCGACGCATAAAGTAGCGTTGAAAGATGGAGGTGCCAGCTAATGTGGAAAACGATATTACGACGTGTATTATTAATGATCCCACAAGTTATTATTCTTAGTATTTTGATCTTTATGTTGGCAAAAGCGATGCCTGGAGATCCTTTTACCGGGTTGATCAACCCCAACCAAGATCCAGCAGTCATCGAGCAAATGAGACAGGCAGCTGGTTTGAATGATCCTTGGTATGTCCAGTATTTCCGATGGATCGGGAATGCGTTACAAGGAGACTTCGGTCAAAGTTTCTTATACAAACGTTCAGTTTCTGATTTGATTGGTGAGCGTATCGTCAATACTCTTTACTTGTCGATCTTAACAGTTATCATTACTTATTTGATTGCTGTACCACTAGGTATGTTGGCGGGCAGATACCAAAACTCATTTTTGGATAAAGCTGTTGTAATCTACAATTTCTTTAGTTTTGCTGTTCCGTTATTTATCTTTGGATTGATTATGTTATTTGTATTTGGTTATCGTCTAGGTTGGTTCCCAACCAGCGGCTCCCAGACGTTAGGAATCCAAGGGGGCTTTTTCACTCAGTTGATTGATCGCATGAAATACATCATTTTACCATCGATCACTCAAGCCTTTTTAGCTACAGCTGTAACGATCCAGTATTTACGTAGCGAAGTCATTGATTCAAAATCTTTAGACTTTGTGCGAACTGCCCGTTCAAAAGGGGTACCAACCAATAAAGTATTTAGTCGTCATATTTTCCGAAACGCGGCATTGCCGATGGCTTCACAAATGGGTTATGAAATTACTTCCTTGATTGCTGGTTCAGTAGTTATTGAAAAGATTTTTGGCTACCCAGGAGTTGGTAAATTGTTTATTGATTCGATCGGACAACGTGACTATACAGTTATTACCTCCTTAGTATTGATTTTAGGAATTGCGACGTTGATCGGAACCTTGCTTTCAGATATCATCATGAGCATTGTTGATCCACGTATCCGTATCCAATAAAATTCAATCAGAAAGGAGAAAAGACAAATGAGTGATAAAAAGAAAGACGTTGTGCAAGAAAGTATCCCACCAATGGGATTACGAATGATTGCCCGTGAATTTAAAAAAGATAAAATAGCCATTTTTTCATTAGGCTTACTAGTTATTTTATTGTTAGTTATCTTTATCGGTGCGTTATTTACAGACCAAGATAAAGTAATGTATGTCAGCATCTTTGATAAATATGCAGCTCCAGGTGCTATCTCTACCGAGGGGACAAAATTTATTTTAGGAGCAGATGAAGGTGGTCGGGATGTTTTAGGACAACTGATTATCGGTGCAAGAAACTCCGTCACCATTGGTTTTGCAATCACAGTCATCACTTCGATTATCGGGGTTGGACTAGGGATCATTTCTGGGTTTTATGGGGGGATCATCGATAATATTTTGATGCGTATCGTTGACTTCATTATGATTTTACCGATTATGTTGATTATTATCGTATTTGTATCGATTATCTCTAGATATAATGTTTGGTCGTTCATCTTCATTATGAGTGCATTTTATTGGGTTGCTAAAGCTCGATTATTCAGAAGTAAAACTTTATCAGAAGCAAGGCGTGATTATGTGAGTGCTTCAAAAACAATGGGAACAAGTGATTTTAAAATCATGTTCCGTGAAATCATGCCTAACTTAAGTTCATTGATCATTACCAACTTAACGATGAACTTTGCAGCAAATATTGGGATCGAGACCACTTTGACTTTCTTAGGGTTTGGCTTACCAGCAAATGTTCCTAGTTTAGGAACACTAATCGGTTATGCCAGCAACGGTGAGGTTTTAGTGAATCGACAATGGATCTGGTTACCTGCGTCAATTCTAATTTTAGTATTGATGTTGAGTATAAACTATGTTGGACAAGCGTTTAAGCGTTCTGCCGATGCACGCCAACGATTAGGATAAAGAAGAAAGCAAAGGGGGAAATAAGGAATGAAGAAATCAATTTTAGGCGTTGTTACACTTTTTTCAGTAATGGTATTAGCTGCTTGTGGAAGCGGCGGAGGTTCTAACTCTTCTGGGAGTTCAGCAAATAACGGTGAGAAGAAGGAATTAACATTTCCAATCTCAACGAAAAATGATAAAGATGCAATAAAAGATGGCGAATTGGAGGCTGCAGTAGCAACCGATAGTCAATTCAAAGGATTGTTCCAATGGGAATTTTATCAAGATTCTTACGATGCAGCATTTATGGCACCTTCTCATGAAGCACTATTTACAAATGATGCGGACTTCAAGATCACAAATGATGGTGCAGCGAGTTTAGATTTAGACCAAGAGACGAAAAAAGCAACGATCAAAGTAAAAGACAATGTAAAATGGTCAGATGGTAAAGATGTAACCGCTGATGACGTGATTTTCCCTTATGAAATTATCGGTAACAAGGATTATACAGGTATCCGTTATGATGATAACTTCCGAAACATCGTTGGGATGGAAGAATACCATAGCGGTAGCGCTCCGACAATCTCAGGTATCAAAAAAGTGGACAATAAGACAGTTGAAATCGAATATAAAAAAGTGGAACCAAGTATGCTTCAATCAGGTGGTGGGATTTGGGCATATGCAGCTCCAAAACACACACTTGAAGGTGTAGCAATCAAAGACATGGAATCAAGTGATCAAGTACGTAAAAATCCAGTGACTTTTGGTCCATATTACATGAGTAATATCGTTGCAGGAGAATCAGTAGAGTATCTACCAAATGAATATTACTGGAATGGCAAACCACAATTGAAAAAAATCACGATGAAATCATTGCCGATTGCTAGTGCAACAGAAGCTTTGAACTCAAAACTTTATGACATGATTTTCCAAATGCCTACAGATACGTATGACACATATAAAGATGTCTCAGGTTACACAAACTTAGGACGTGAACAAACATCATACACTTACTTAGGCTTCAAATTAGGTAAATGGAATGCTGAAAAGAGCAGTGTCGAATACGATCCAAATTCTAAAATGGCAGATAAATCATTGCGACAAGCAATGGGTTATGCATTAGATAACGATGCAGTAGGGGAACGTTTCTATGCAGGGTTAAGAAGCAATGCTACTTCATTGATTCCTCCTGTATTTGAATCATTCCACGATGACGATCTAAAAGGATTTACGCAAGATATCGATAAAGCAAACAAATTATTGGATGATGCTGGCTATAAAGATGTAGATGGTGATGGGTTACGTGAAGATAAAGACGGAAATAAATTAACGATCAACTTTGCTTCAATGTCAGGTGGCGAAACAGCGCAACCATTATCTGATTACTATGTGCAACAATGGAAAAAAATCGGCTTAGATGTGAAATACACGACTGGACGTTTAATCGAATTTAACTCATTCTACGATAAATTAGAAAATGACGATCCTGAAATTGATGTATATCAAGCAGCTTGGAGTACAGGAACTGATCCAAATCCAAACGGACTATGGGGACCAAATGCAGCATTCAACTACACTCGTTTTGAATCAGAAGAAAATACGAAATTGATCAATGATATCAATTCAAGTGAAGCATTTGATGCAGATTACCAAAAAGAAGCATATAAAAAATGGCAAGCATATGCATTTGAAGAAGCTTTCGCAATTCCAACATTGTTCCGTAATGAAGTACTACCAGTGAGCGATCGTACTAAAGATTGGGATTGGTCATATGATGCACCAAATCCATGGGCGAAAGTAACGGTAACAGCAGAATCACGTTCTTAAAATAAGGACATACATGCCGTTTAGCGAAAGTAATGAATGAATCTGGCAATGAGAAAGACCTCCCAAACACGGAAACGGTTTGGGAGGTCTTTTCGTATAGCTGGCAACTTTTGAATACTATTTATCAAATCAATCAAATGATCAGCTAATAAATTCTTTAATCGAAAAAATCATTGGATCCTTGAGGTTTATTAAACCTTTACTTACCTTTTGTCGGAACCATTTCAAATTTAGACAAAAACCAGTATAATAAGGAAGTATTGAAAAAATATCCATAAAGGAATGTGAAAAATGGACAATCAGCTGACAAATGAATTAAAAGAAAAGTATACTATCGTTTTTCACGATCTCAATCTACTTGAACAAGCTTTTACCCATTCATCCTATGTGAATGAGCATCGCAACCTTCAACTATCAGATAACGAACGATTAGAATTTTTAGGAGATGCCGTATTAGAATTAATGGTTTCAGAATATTTATATCGTTTATATCCAGATATCCCAGAAGGTAAACTAACAAAGACACGTGCGGCGATCGTTCGTGAAGATAGTTTATCCAAGTTTGCCAAAGAATGTGGATTTGATAAATATATCATGTTAGGTAAAGGAGAAGAAAATTCTGGGGGAAGAACCAGACCAGCTCTTCTTTGTGACTTATTTGAAGCCTTTCTAGGTGCTTTGTACCTTGATCAAGGGTTTGAAGCAGCCCATGCCTTTCTTCAAACAGTTGTCTTTCCAAAAGTCAAAGCAGGTGCTTTTTCACATGAGATGGATCATAAAACGAAGTTGCAAGAAGTGTTGCAAAAATCAGGTGATGTATTTATTGAATACCGATTAATAAAAGAGGAAGGTCCGGCACATGAACGGATTTTTTGGATCGAAGTCTATGTAGATGACAAGTTGATTGGGACTGGGCAAGGAAAATCGAAAAAACTAGCAGAACAAGCTGCTGCAGAAAATGCACTGGCAGCACTGTAAAAGTAAGTGAGGGAACGCTTCGTGTATTTAAAACGAATTGAAATAGCTGGATTTAAATCCTTTGCAGATAAAACAGTGATTGATTTTGAAAATAGTGTGACAGCCGTCGTTGGACCAAATGGGAGTGGCAAAAGTAATATCACTGAAGCAATCCGCTGGGTTTTAGGCGAGCAATCTGCTAAGAGCCTTCGAGGTGGGAAAATGCCCGATATTATTTTCGCTGGTTCAGACTCTCGTAAGCCTTTGAATGTGGCAGAAGTTACAGTACTTTTGGATAATACCGATCATTATTTACCATTGGATTATCAAGAAATCAGCGTGACTCGTCGCTATCGACGAACAGGCGAAAGTGATTTTTTTATCAATAAACAACCTTGTCGATTGAAAGACATCCAAGAACTGTTCTTAGATTCAGGTTTAGGAAAAGAATCGTTTTCGATCATTTCACAAGGGAAAGTAGAAGCAATTTTTAGTAGTAAGCCAGAAGACCGTCGGGGAATATTTGAAGAAGCAGCAGGTGTATTAAAATATAAACAACGCAAGAAAAAAGCGGAACAAAAGTTATTTGAAACAGAAGATAATCTTAGTCGAGTGCAAGACATTATTTACGAGTTGCAAGAGCAATTAACACCTCTAGCTGAGCAAAGTGAAATCGCTAAGAAATTTTTGCAGTTAAAAGAAGAATTAACCCAAACGGATATAGCGTTGATGATTACAGAGATCAACGTAGCGAAAAAAGAGTGGGAAGAAAAACAAACTCAGCTGACACAATTCAATCAAGAGCTGACAAAATTAGCGACACATATCCAATCGCAAGAAGCCGTGCTATCAGAAAAAAGAAAGCAAAACGCCAAAAAAGACCGTCAAATTGAAAAAGGTCAACAAAGTCTGTTGGCATTGTCTGAAAGATTAAAACAAGCAGAAGGGCAAAAAGATGTCTTAATAGAGCGGACAAAGCATACACAAAAGAGTACGCAAGAATATCAGGCTTCTTTGGCCGAGGCGCAAAAGAAAGTAGCGCATTTTGAGGAACTTCAGGAAAAATTGACAAAAGAAACAACTGAAAAAGAAACAGAAATCCAAGAAGCACAACAACAGTTGATGAAGACACAACAAGAATTGGAAAAATATCAAAAATCAACGAAGGAATTATTATCTGAATTACGAGATCAATATGTTGATTTGATGCAAGAACAAGCGAATGTCGGAAATGAATTGAAATATCTTGAACGTCAATATTTACAAGAAACGTCCAAAAGTAAACAAACATTAGCGAAGCAATCAGAAGTAGAAGCCTCTGTCTTGGCGTTATCCTCTCAAAAACAGGAACTATCTGAAAAACAAGCAAATCTTCAACAAGCTTTAGTTAAGAACCAACATGAGTTGGAAGAAGTTCAAACAAAAGGGAAAACAGTACAAACTAAATTAACCAATGAACAACCTAAAATGTACCAATTGATGAACCAAGTCCAACAATTAAAGGCACGCCAAAAAAGTTTACAAGAAATCCAAGAAAACTATTTTGGTTTCTACCAGGGCGTTCGGTTAGTTTTACAACATAAACAACAATTATCTGGTATCGTAGGTGCAGTCGCTGAGTTAATTGATGTACCTAGCTCTTTTACCCTTGCAATCGAAACAGCTCTAGGTGGAGCAGCGCAACACGTCATTGTTGAAAACGAACACGATGCACGTCAAGCAATCACTTATTTGAAAAAGCAAAGAGGGGGTAGAGCGACCTTTTTACCGTTAACAACGATTAAACCTAGACAGTTACCTGCGCACGTTCTTTCGCAAGCAGCAGCGGTAGATGGGTTTTTAGGTATCGCAAGTGAACAGGTGACATTCCCTGCAGAAATTCAAACCGTGGTCCACAATTTATTGGGAACGATCTTATTAGCGAAGGATCTAACTAGTGCCAATGCTATTGCTCAGACCATACGATACCAATACCGAGTAGTGTCTCTGGAAGGAGACGTGATGAATGCTGGTGGTTCCATGACGGGTGGAGCAAATAAACGGGGGAATCAAGGCAGTCTCTTCTCTCAAAATCAAGAATTGAAACAGCTGACAGCAGAATATGAACAAGCAGATCAGCAGTTGCAAAATCAAGAAAAAATTGTTCAAGAACTACAAACCAAAGTCGCTGACTTGAGCCAAAAACAAGAAAAGTTGCGTACGCAAAATGAACAATTGCGGTTTGAAGAGCAGGAAATAACGAATCAACTGCAAAATATCACGAATGACTTAGCACGCTTTGAAAAAGAAAAGCAACTCTCAAACTTTGAAACGAGAGAATTGCAACAATTCATCGAAACATATCAAAAACAACAAGCAGAGTTAACGGCAAGACAAAAGGAAATCGAACAACAACGACAACAAATCGATGAAGAGATCAAATCACTGAACCAAGAAAGTGATCAAATGGAAGAAAAACGATCACAAGTCCAAGCACGAAAAGCACAGGAACAAGCAGATTTAGCTGTCTTGAAAGAGCAATTCAATCATTTACAGATCCAATTACGTGGAGCACGTGTTCAAAAAAATGAAGCACTTGAACGTCAGACAAGTTTAGAGCAACAATTAGCAACATTGACTGCAGATTTTTCTGATCATGAAATCACTGAAGAAAGTTTAGCGAGCCAAATCACGGAACTTGCGCAACAGCGTGAAGAACTGCAAGCAGAACTAGTGGCAGTGAAGGAACAACGAGAACGTACGCAAAAAGAAATCGATCAGCTTGAAACAGTACTTGCTGAAAAAAACCAACAACAAAAGCAACAGCTAACAGAACAATCGAAACTGGAAGTGCAAAAAGACCGTGCAGAAATGTTGTTGGATCATCAGCTGAGCTATTTGCAAACGGAATACCAAATCAGCTTTGAAAAAGCTGTCACTGATTACCAGCCAACTTCCGATATTGTAAGTAGTCGCACGAAAGTAGCAGTCTTAAAAGAGCAGATCGCAGACCTTGGACCAGTGAATATCCGTTCGATTGAGCAATTTGAGCAAGTGAATGAACGACATACGTTTTTAGCCACACAACGTGATGATTTGTTATCTGCAAAGAACCAATTGTTTGAAACAATGGAAGAAATGGATGCTGAAGTACGGGCTCGCTTTAAAGAAGTCTTTGAAGCAATCAGGCAAGAGTTTAAAGTAGTCTTTCCTAATATGTTTGGTGGCGGTCGCGCAGAATTGGTATTGACTGACCCATCGGATCTATTAAAAACAGGGATCGAAATCGAAGTGCAACCACCGGGCAAGAAATTACAAAGTCTGAGCTTGCTTTCTGGCGGAGAAAGAGCATTAACTGCTATCGCCTTGCTGTTTTCAATCATCCGAGTTTGTCCTGTTCCATTTTGTATTTTAGACGAAGTAGAAGCTGCGTTAGATGAAGCAAATGTGAAAAGATTCGGACGTTATTTAAGTGATTTCCAAGATGACACTCAATTCATCGTGGTCACACACCGAAAAGGTACCATGGTAGCTGCCGATGTTTTATATGGAGTAACCATGCAAGAATCAGGTGTTTCAAAAATTGTGTCTGTCCGTATGGAAGATATCAATGAAGAAGGAAAAATGGAAACGAAGGTGTAAGGAAATAAATGATTAAATTAATTGCGATCGACTTAGACGGTACATTATTGAATGAAGAAAAACAAATTTCAGATGAGAATAAGCAAGCTTTAGCGAAAGCAAAAGAAAAAGGTGTTAAGATCGTTTTATGTACTGGTCGTCCCTTAGCAGCAATGGCTCATTATTTGCAAGAGTTAGGATTAGTGGACGAAGGGGATTATAGCATCACCTTCAATGGTGGTCTTGTTCAAAAAAATGATACAGGAGAAATCATTGAGAAAAAAGTGATGGAAGTTGCTGATATCCATCGTTTATATGATCTTGCGCAAAAATTGGCATTGCCCTTAGATGTATTATCAGATCATGTGGTTTTACAATTACCGACTGCACCAGGGAAGAAATCTTTATACAACACATTAAATAAATTATTGCAGTTTCAACCGGCAAATTTAGCAGATCTGACAGACGAGTTTGTGTTGAATAAAGCAGTTATTGCCTATCCGCAAGCGGAATTAGATCCTAAGATCAAAGAAATACCAGCCGAATTTCATGAACGTTATGAAATCATCAAGACCCGCAGTATGCTTTTAGAATTTATGCCAAAAGGTGTGACAAAAGCTTATGGTATTTCTTTACTAGCAAAAGATTTAGGTTTAGAACCAGCTGAGATCATGGCAATTGGGGATGAAGAAAACGATTTGCCGATGATTGAATACGCTGGAATGGGTGTTGCCATGGCAAATGCCGTCCCATTTGTTAAAGAAGCAGCGAATTATGTTACGTCAAGTAACTTAGAACATGGTGTAGCCAAAGTTATCGAAAAATTTGTTTTAGATTAGGGGGGATCGTATGGGCTTTTTTGATAAAATCAAGCGTGCTTTTACTGGTGAACAACAAGAACCAGAAGAAGTCGAAGTACAAGAGAAATATGATAAAGGGTTAGAAAAAACCAGAAAAACATTTGGCGAACGAATGAATGAATTGTTTGCTAATTTTCGGACAGTAGACGAAGACTTTTTTGAAGAATTAGAAGAAACACTGATTGGTGCGGATGTTGGGTTTGATACGGCTATTCAGATTTCTGAAGCGTTGCGTCAAGAAGTAAAACTGAGAAACGCAAAGAAACCAGCTGAGATCCAAAATGCAATCATTGAAAAATTAGTGGATTTATATGAACAAGAAGGAATCAACGAAGTTAATGAATTAAATCTACAAGAAGAAGGATTAACAGTTATTTTGTTTGTCGGGGTAAACGGTGTTGGAAAGACAACCAGTATCGGAAAACTAGCCCACCAATACAAAAATGAAGGAAAAAAAGTGCTGCTGGCAGCAGCCGATACTTTCCGAGCAGGTGCGATTGACCAATTAGTGGTTTGGGGCGAACGTGCTGGTGTCGAAGTGGTTCGGGGAAATGCTGGTGGCGACCCAGCAGCAGTTGTGTATGATGCGATGGAACGTGCTAAAAGTGAACAGGCAGATGTGTTGTTAGTAGATACAGCTGGACGTTTACAAAACAAAGTCAACTTGATGAATGAGTTGGAAAAAATCAAACGTGTCATTCAACGAGAATTACCAGATGCACCTCACGAAACATTACTTGTACTAGATGCGACTACTGGTCAAAATGCAATGGTACAAGCAAAACAATTTAAAGAAACAACTGATGTCACTGGGCTCGTTTTAACCAAACTAGATGGTACAGCCAAAGGTGGGATCGTGTTAGCCATCCGTAATGAACTTCACTTACCAGTGAAATTGGTAGGGCTTGGCGAAGGAATCGATGATCTTGAACCATTTGAACCTAATGATTTTGTTATTGGTTTATTTAAAGGATTGTTGAAAGAAGAGTAAGCAATTATTCTTTTTATCAGCAAGAAGAGCATTTAGCTAAAAAATTGAATCTTTTTAGCTAGATGCTTTTTCTTATAGAAAGGTAACGGTAATTCTACATATAATGATGGTATTAGTAAGGTATGGGAGTGAACCAACCCAACCGACGAAGTAAGCGTACATAAAATTGGACAGGCTTTTTTTATATTTTGAAACAATTTCATTCTTTTTCTGGCTATTTTTTACTATAATTAGAGGCATACGAACTGGAGGATAATCAACATGAATTTTAAACAATTACTAAAACATCCTAGTTCACGTCCATTTATCGATCAAGCACGTTTTGGTGTGGAACGAGAAGGACAGCGAGTGAACCTTACAGGAGATCTAACACGTACTGATCATCCAAGTGTTTTTGGCGATCGTACGTTTCATCCATATATACAGACAGACTTTAGTGAAACACAAATTGAATTAATTACACCAGTCACCGATTCGATCCATGAGCTTTTCCAATATATGTCAGCCATTTATGATGTTGCTGCTCGCTCAATTCCTGAAAATGAAATGATCTGGCCTTTAAGTATGCCACCAGCATTGCCAACAAAAGATGAAGACATCATGATTGCAAAATTAGCAAATTTTGAAGATGTGTTATATCGCCGCTATTTAGCTAAAGAATATGGGAAAAGAAAGCAAATGGTTAGTGGTATCCATTTTAATTTTGAATTTGGAGATGATTTGCTTCGATCGTTGTTTGTGCAACAAACAGAGTTTTCGGAGTTTGCTGCTTTTAAAACAGAGCTATATTTGAAAACTGCGCGCAATTTTCTGCGCTATCGGTGGTTGATTACCTATTTTTATGGGGCATCACCATTAAGTGAAGCAAACTATTTCATTGATAAACCAGCTCCTAATGAGCCAGTTCGAAGTATTCGGAATAGTTCGTATGGTTATACGAATCATCCAAATGTCAAAGTTTCGTATGCTTCAATGGAGCAATATTTGTTCGACATTGAAAAGATGGTTGAAGAAGGAAAACTATCAGAAGAAAAAGAATTTTATACGCCACTTCGTTTTCGTGGTGGTAAACGGGTAGCAGATTTAGCTAAAACGGGTGTGCGTTATATCGAATTAAGAAATATCGATTTAAATCCCAATGCACGTTTAGGAATTGATCAAGAACAAGTTCGTTTCTTACAGTTATTTTTAACTTATATGTTATGGACGGAAGAAAAAGAAGCAGCTGATCAATGGGTAGAAGAAGGAACTAGAAAAAATGAAATCGTCTCTCTTGAACATCCTCTAAATCAAACCGAGTTTATCGAGGAAGGCCGTTATCTTTTAACTGATATGAAGAAAATGGCGCTCGAACTTGAGCAACTAGAGGCACTACCACTGATTGAAAAAATGTTAGAAGAACTGGAACGTCCAAGTGAAACACTAGCAGGAACAATCTATCAAGCAGCAAAAGAAAGTAGTCAACATCAGTTTGCTACCTCTTTGGGTCTTTCTTACTATCAAAAAGCGCATGAACGTCCGTATCAACTCGCAGGATTTAGAGAGATGGAGTTGTCTACGCAAATCTTGTTATTTGATGCGATCCAAAAAGGTATTGAAGTGAAAGTGATTGACGAATCTGATCAATTTTTGCGGTTACAGCATCACGATCATATTGAGTACGTGAAAAATGCAAATATGACAAGTAAAGATAGCTATATCGTTCCCTTGATCATGGAAAATAAAACGGTCACTAAAAAAGTCTTGAGAGAAGCCGGCTATCGTGTGCCAAACGGAGCCGAGTTTACGACAATGGAGGAAGCAGTCAAAGCCTATCCAAGATTCGCAAACAAAGCATTTGTCATTAAACCTAAATCAACGAACTATGGACTAGGCATCACGATTTTTAAATATGGTGCTGATTTAGAGGACTATCAAGCAGGACTTGCGATTGCCTTTAGCGAAGATCGTTCGATTTTAGTAGAAGAATTTATGCCAGGCACGGAATATCGCTTCTTTGTGATTGATGGTAGAGTCAAAGCAATCATGCTTCGTAAACCTGCTAATGTCGTTGGAGATGGACAACGTACAGTTGCTGAATTGGTCGCTGAAAAGAATCTTGATCCTTTAAGAGGCACAAATCATCGAGCACCTTTAGAGCTAATTCAATTAGGAGAATTAGAGCAACTGATGTTAAAAGAACAAGGGCTTACCGTTTCTTCTGTTCCCCAGAAAGATCAGGTTGTTTATCTACGAGAAAATTCTAATATTAGTACAGGTGGCGATTCGATTGATGTCACAGACGAATTTTCTGAAAGTTATAAGCAGATAGCTGTTTCTGCAGTTGAAGCTTTAGGCGCAAAAATTAGTGGAATCGATTTGATTATTCCGGACAAAGAGGTAGCACCGGAAAACAGCGCTACTGCTTATGGGATTATCGAAGCTAACTTTAATCCAGCGATGCATATGCACGTGTACCCATTTGCAGGTAAAGGGAGAAGATTGACTTTAGATGTATTGAATTTATTGTATCCTGAACTTAATATCCTGACTCAAAATTAATCACATTATGGCAAAACTCACTAGCTAAAAAATAACCTATAGAATCCAGAAAATAAGGGTGTTATTTTCGGATTTTATGGGTTTTTTTTTATGCATCGGGTTGCTAAGTACACGATTTATTTTTAAAAGTCATATGTAAAAAGTTAGTGTCATCTGTTTTTCTTAGTGATTTGTTTTTTAATTTTTTTAAGAATAAGTGTGAAATCAAAAAAAAACAAAAAAACTGAATCTAGTTTAATGATACGCTTTTTTTGTTCAATCAGGACAGTATAAAAATACCCAATGTGTGAAAAAAGAAAGTGAGTGAAATAAATGAAAAAAAGTACTTTTTTAATCAGCACTGGCTTGTTGGCTTCTTTTTTATTAATTAATAATCCAAGGGTATACGCAGCAAGCACAACTACGACTCCGAGTCCAGCAACAGCTGAAACACCGATCAGTGCGCCACTTGAATTACCAACGAATGGTGGGAGTAATCCAACGCCACCAAGTTATACGAAAGATCCTGCCAGCTCATCTGATCCAGGGAATAAATCAAATAATCCTACGGTTGCTTTTGGGATTGCTTATGAACCAGGTACTTTTACAATCCCGTCAACAAAATTATTGGAAACTGGCTCTCAGACGATCCCTGTGACCATGCCACAAAATTCTGGCACATTTGATGTCGGGGTCAAAGACAAAACTCGGGAAACTATGGGATGGTCTTTAAAAGCACAAGTTGTTTGGGATAATGGAGAAAAAGGAATGTCGATTCAAACTGCCCATACTGGAACTAATGCGAAGGTCAATACTGGAAATGGTCAGTTAGTGGACGCTCCAGCTGGTTCAGTTACTGCTGTGCCAAATGTTGAGATTACATCAGATGCTCAAGTTTTATTGATGTCAGGAACACAGGGATTTGTGCATAATGACACCTATGATTATGGATTAGGACAAGTGTCTCTTAAAATAGCAAATACAAAAACTACGCCAGCAGGGACACATACAGGACATGTCGAATGGAATCTATCGGTTGCTCCATAATTACCTTAAGAAGGGAAAGGACTTACTCTTTTCCTTTTTTTGATTATTGGCAGACCAAGCTTTTGATCAAAGAGCTGCTGATAATCAAAAAAAGGAAGGAAGAACGGTATTGTTAAAAAAAGTGCAATCAATCATCTTATTTCTTATGTTTATGTTTATTGGTACGTTGGATGTTCAAGCAGAAGAAATAATGGGAGGCTATACGATCGAACGTATTCCCAATATACATCAAATTGATACTAATTTAGGCTATTTTTATCTATGTGAGCAACCAGGTACACAAGATCAATTGGGTGTTAAATTGATCAATAGTTCAAATCAGGAGAAACTATTAACGATTAAAGTTACAAACGCAAATACCAATGTGAATGGTTTGTTAGATTATACAGGTACGATAAAAGACAACAAAGATTTGAAATTACCATTGACTTCGATCGTCAAAGCGACACAGTCAGAAGTCAAAGTACCAGCAAAGAGTGAAGTAAAGACCTCTCTTACGGTTACATTACCCAAAGAAAAATTTCCCGGTGTGGTCGTCGGAGGAATCGTGGTTTCTGAGAAAGCTGAAAAAACACCAAAAGACCAGAAAAAAGAAGTATCAATCGAAAATACGTATAACTACACATTAGGAGTAGTTTTAACCAACAATGCAAAAACCAAAATGAATCAACCTATTTCTGTTACTTTAGAAAAAGTCGCTCCGATTTTATCAAATGGAAGAAAAATCATTCAAGCAGATATTTTAAATCCTAACCCTTATATATTTGATCAAGCAACTGTTGCAGGTAAAATTCTTGAAAAAAATACAGATAAAGTCATCAAAGAGCAACAAAAAACAAATGTAAATATTGCACCTTATTCAGTCTATCCTTTTCAATTTGATTGGAAAAAGGATGAACTAAAAGCAGGGACATATGTTTTTACTGGTTCAGTTAAGGCAGGTGGCAAGGAATGGTTATTTAGCAAAGAATTTACGATCAATCCAACAACGGCTAATGATATCAATGAACAGTCGCTTTATCACGTTGTTGTTCCTCAATGGCTCCAAATTAGTTGGATCATTCTCTTTTTAGTCAATGTAGCTGGCATCAGTTATCTCATTATAAGATATAAGAAAAATTAATGAGTACTCATTCTATTTTTCGTTTATATCCATTTTTAGAAAAAATAGGAGTATGAATGATTTACTTTATGAACAGAAATAACATACTTTCAAAGGAGGAATCAAATAAGTATAAGTCTTATATTTATTTGATTGGAAGGAGTGAACAATTATGTATACGATACCGATTTTTATTATTTCAACGGGTATTCTCTTCATGGGCTTAGCCATTTACCTATTTTTAATGAATTATAAAAGAGTGATTATAGGAGAAGAAAATAAAACGATTCTTTATCTTAATACACTAATTCTTATTACTTCAATTTGTTTCATCTTATTAGGTATTGGTTACTTTTTCGTTGTGGCGAAACAATTATAAGTGAAGAGGAGCTGACTGATTTGAGAAAAATAAAATATGTTTCGATCATGATGATTTTGTTAGGAAATATGGTTTATTATGGACAATCAGGCTTTGCAGATAGCCAAACAGAGCAAACAGCGACTGCCGTTGAAAACAACGACTTGAAGCAAGTAGTAGAATCGCCAACGGGAGGAATTCATCAGGGAGTCTATCAACACATCAACTATCTATTGAATGATTCAGAACTAACGCTGTCAGGATTGTCAGACAATACCCAAGTCCCAGCCATCGTGATTAATTCTTCATTTTTAGATGCTATTCAACCAAATATAAAAAAACTAATCTTATCTCCACAATTTTTGAGAGATATCAACAAAAATGAAGTGCATTCTTTGACGGTATCTGCTGATCTTCCTTTCGCCCCTTGTATTGCTAGTGATCAGGGAAATAGTGTCAACTTGTCACAAGTATTTTTTAGAAATCAAACACTTAGAAATGTTGATTTTGGGCAGACTGATTTTAGTCAAGTGACTAATACAAGTGAAATGTTTAAAAACTGTGCGCAATTACAATCTGTAAAGATCAACAAACTTGATGCGACTAATCTATCAGGTATGTTTATGAATTGTCCGAATTTAACACAAGTGACAATCTTAGAAAATGAAATGCCAGAAGATTTGAGTGATATGTTTAATGATTGTCCACAGTTAACAAAAATTGAGGGAATCAACAATTGGAAGACAACCATGATTAAAAGTGTCAAAGGATTCGTCACTAATTGTCACGCATTAAAAAATTTAGATTTAAGTCATTGGCCAGTTTCATTGCAGAATCAATTGCAAGAACAACTAGCAAACAGTGTCATTTTAAAAGACCTAATGAATGAACATTCTATTGAGGGAAGTTATGTAGCGACATCGCCTGTAGATCAAATAACTTCCTCTGTTACAGCAGCAACCGGTACTGTATCGGAATGGCAATATCAGTTGACGCCACAAAAGGATCGTTATCTTTTAACGAAATACATTGGAAAGAGCCAAGAAATCGTTGTGCCTACAGTAATCAATGGAAAGCCGACTATTTTGAACAATATCAACACTGCAGTTTTCCCTAATTATAAATCGATTACCAGTTTTAAAATTGCTTCGGGGAATAAAGTACCAATTCAAACGACAGATTTAAGACATGCTTTTCAATTTTGGTCGAATTTAAAGGAAGTAGATTTGACGGGATTGGATGTTAGTACAGTGACAAACACAGGAGCGATGTTTGCTAATGATCCCCTTTTAACTAAAGCAAATCTGAGTGGTTGGGATACTTCCCATATTATAGATATGAATTATATGTTCAATGCAGATCGAAAATTACAAGAATTAGAACTAGCAAATTGGGATGTTCGTCAAGTAGTAAATATGGATCATATGTTTTCTTATTTATCTAGTGTAAAAAAATTAGATTTGAGCTCTTTTCAAACCGAAAAAGTAAAGATTATGAACAGCATGTTTCTTGGCATGAATGAGTTAAACTTATTAGATTTAAGACAATTTGATCTGACGAATGTCACTGATACTACTAATATCTTTACTACAGACAACAAGACTCCACTATTAGTTATTGCCAAAGATAATAAACTATTGAATTATAATTATCTTTCAAATAATCGGATAATCGCTGGTCCTACTTTTGATGCCAACGGGGGAACGTTTGAAGATAATAGTATAACAAAACACTATTTCCAATCTGTTGCGGTTTCTCCTACCGATCCTAAACTACAAATGGCAACACTTGATCAATTCAAAGCTACTCTAGTCGCTGAGAAACCAAATAGCATTTTTATCGGCTGGAACATAAAAGAAGGGGGCAGTGGAAATCAGGTGACAGACTTACTCAATACGACTTATCAAGCCATCTGGTCACCATTACCAGAAATGCCATCTCCTTCAGACAATATGAGACCGGGAACAACAAGTTCATTTGGACTTTCTTATATCCCTAAGAAATTTAGCTTTCTTGAAACACCATTAAAAGAATCAGGAGAGCAATATATTCCATTTATTAAACAAACTTCTTTTGATGTCGGTGTATGTGATGAGAGTCAAACTAATAATAGTTGGTCACTACAAGCGCAACTTGTTTGGGATAGCGCTCAGGAGATTCCAACAAGCTCGATCGTCCTAACTAACCAAGGTATCGTGAAGAAAAATATCAATGATGGAAATGCGCCATTTAATCCTAGTACGGACTTGGTTGATTGTGGTAGTGAAGTCCAAGGTACTATTTCACCAGAAATAAAAACGGATAGCCCAACCGTTATAATGAAAGCTACTCAAGCAATTCATACCTCTGTCTATAATTATGATTTAGGAAATGTCTCGCTCAAAATCACTGATGCAAAGGTAGCACAACCCGGAAATTATACGGGGCACGTTGAATGGAATTTAGTTAATGCCCCTTAAAATTGATTGAATAGTTATGAAGATCAAAAGAAATTAGCTATGGGATAACATAGGTGAAAGATTTTTTACTGAATGAGGTATGTTGTAGATTGAAAATAGTGTTCAACGCCAAAAAAAGAGAAGATACTTAAATTGCTTGTCAATTTTAGTATCTTCTCTTTTTTAGAGATTGTTTTGAGTATCATGCCTTTTATGGGGAATATGACAGTCAGCATAAGCTTAAAATAGTCGTTCCCAAAAGCTTTTTTTCTTCGGCTGTTCTTTTGGAGAAAGAGACTCTTGTTTGGGATATTTCTTTTCTACATCAATGACTGGCTCGTTGACCGCTTCTTTAGCAGCGACTAATAAACCAAAGCTATTGGGATCATCAGATACATAATCATTAACGATCGTAAAGCGTACATTTTGTTTGGTAGCAAGTTGGATATATTGATTCTGGATCGTTAAAGGTAGCGAGCCATTCAGAAGAACCGTAACATCGGGTTGTTTTTCGATTTCTTTGAGAAAGTTTTCTTTGTTTATAGGATCTTTCATCTCAGCTACAGTCATACTTAAATAGCAACGTTCACGGAATGTCCCCATATATTTATGTTGTTCCTCCGGATTAACTAATGGTGTACCATACATCCCCTTATCTAAGTGGCTTTGTACATCATCTTTTGACATCAAAATATCCTCCTTTTCATTGTATAGCTAATAAAAGTATAACATACAAACAATTGAAGTTTGAAAGGAAAAAAAACGGTTGCTTTTGTTCATCTGTTCACTTAGAATAAGAATGAGAATCATTATCAATTACAGGAGGGGTTTGATGCGCTACGGTTGGCTCATAGGATTGTTAGGTTTACTGACTATCAGCTCATTATTTATTGGTGTCTCAACGATTCAAGTAATTGATTTGCTTCAATTCAAAGGACAAAGCACGCAATTGTTTCTTGCCACTCGTCTGCCACGAACGGTTTGCCTGATCCTTGCAGGAGCAACTAGCAGTATTTGTGGCTTGATCATGCAACATTTGACGCAAAATAAATTTGTTTCGCCTACCACAGCTGGAACGATGGATAGTGCAAGATTGGGTATTTTAGTGGTGATGCTTTTTTTACCAAATGCACCGTTGCTTTTACGTTCATTTACCGCTTTTTTGTTTGCTTTTGGTGGGACACTTTTATTTCTTTTTTTGGCACAAACGTTACCTCAAAAGAATCAACTGATGTTACCATTGATCGGTGTCATGTTAGGTAATATCATCGGCTCCATTGCCACTTTTTTTGCTTATCAATTTCAATTGATCCAAAATATGTCTTCTTGGTTACAGGGGAATTTTGCCACGATTATACGTGGAAATTATGAATTGCTTTATGTAACCGTTCCATTATTAATCGTTATTTCTTTCTTTGCTTATCGATTTACGATTGTTGGATTGGGGGAGTCATTTGCGGTCAATTTAGGGATTGACTATAAAAAAATGCAGTTACTAGGGATCGGTCTCGTTTCTTTGGCTAGTGCGATTGTTTTGATCATGGTGGGAAGTATTCCATTTTTAGGGGTAATCATTCCAAATATCACAGCCCGTTTATATGGAGATCAAGTACATAAAACAATTGGTATTACTGCATTGTTGGGAAGTGTTTTCTTACTTTTTTGTGATATCGTTGCTCGCTTGGTGATCTACCCTTACGAAATCCCAGTAAGTGTGATCGTGGGGATCTTCGGGGCAATTATTTTTCTCTATTTGTTGGTTAGGAGGAAAAAATATGCTTAAAAAAAGGGGCGTATTCATTGGACTGTTGCTTCTTGTCCTCTTAGTGATTATGAGCTATTTAACGATCAACACTTATGGAAATTGGCAATTTGCTTGGGCCTTACGGAGTAAAAAAATCGTTGCTTTTTTACTGGTTGCGTTAGCCACCAGTAGTGCCACGATCAGTTTTCAGACAATTACCCAAAATCAGTTTCTGACACCCTCAGTATTAGGACTAGATTCTCTCTATGTCTTAGTTCAAACGGTCCTTTTCTTTGTCGTTGGGGGTGTGACCATGCTTCAGCAAACAGGGACTGGCTTTTTTTTGACAAATATTGCGTTAATGGTTGGCTTGAGTCAATTACTCTTTTTCTTTTTACTAAAGAAAGGACAAACGAACTTGTTTTTGCTTTTGATGACTGGTGTCATCTTAGGGACTTTGTTCAGTAGTGTTAGTACATTTCTACAAGTGGTGATGGACCCAAACGAATATGATTTATTACAAGGAAAATTATTTGCTAGTTTTGGGAACATCCCTAGTCATTATCTAGTACCAGCAACTATATTGATTAGTGGTACATGGCTCTTTTTGTTTTATAAAAGTCGTTATTTAGATGTTTTTCATCTAGGGCAAGAGCAGGCAATCAATTTAGGAATCGATACAGAGCGATTTCAATTTTTAATCCTGTGCGGTGTCAGTCTTTTAACAGGGACAGCAACGGCATTAGTAGGACCATTAACTTTTTTAGGTTTTATTGTAGCGAATGTTAGTTATCGATTATTTGCGACTTATCGGCATCGAGAGTTGTTTTTAGGTAGTTTTTTGGTTGCGTTACTGTTTTTGGTGGGGGGACAACTGCTGGTTGAACAAATTTTTAAATGGAATACCACTGTCAGTGTCATCGTAGAATTTTCAGGAGGACTGTACTTTATGATCAAACTGATTCGAGAAAGGAAGACAATTGGATGATCGATTTAAAAAAGGTCAATAAAAGTTACCATGACAAACGGGTAGTCAAAGACGTCGATGTATCAATCCATGAACAAAGATTAACGGCTTTTATTGGTCCCAATGGTGCTGGTAAATCAACGGTTTTATCCATGATTAGTCGTTTGATTGCGAAAGACACTGGGGAAATCTATCTTGATCATAACGAAGTGAAAGCCTGGCGATCAAAAGAATTAGCTCAAAAATTAGCCATTTTACGCCAATCAAATGGCATTAGTATGCAAATCACAGTGGAAGAACTGGTAGAATTTGGGCGCTTTCCTTATACGAAAGGCAAGCTAACTACAAAGGATCAACAAATTGTGGCGGAAGCTTTGCAACACTTAGGTTTAACCTCCTTAAAAAAACAGATGATCCATACGCTTTCGGGTGGGCAACTACAACGAGCCTATATAGCGATGGTGTTAGCCCAAGATACTGATTATATCTTACTTGATGAACCGTTAAATAATTTGGATATGAATTTTGCTGTTCAGATCATGCAAATTTTACAACACTTAGTTCGAGATTTAGGGAAAACGATCATTATTGTGCTTCATGATATCAATTTTGCAGCAAGCTATGCGGATGAGATCATTGCCATGAAAAATGGGGAACTGTTTATTCAAGGAGCCACCAATGAAATTATCCAAAAGAACATCTTAGATGAATTATATGAAATGGACATTCGAGTTTGCGAGATTGAAGGACGCAGATTCTGTCTTTATTTTTAAAATAGCAGAAGGAGAATCGGAATGAAAAAATTAGTTGTCAGTTTTTTATTAGTAGCAACAGTAGCGTTAGCAGCATGTGGTAGCAATGCGGGAAGTACTACGACAAATACGAAAACCAGTGGCGGAGAAGTTCAATCTTCTTTGACCGTAAAAGACAGTAATGGTGAGAAAATTGAAGTTAAAAAAAATCCTCAAAAAGTCGTCGTCTTTGATAATGGTTCTTTAGATACTTTGGATGCATTAGGAGTGGGGGATAAAGTCGTTGGTGCGGCCTCTAAGAATTTACCAGACTATTTGGCAAAATATAAAGAAGTGGATTCCGCAGGCGGACTTAAAGAACCTGATTTAGAAAAAATCAACCAAATGCAACCTGATTTGATCATTATCTCAGGGAGACAAAGCGATTATCAAGAGGAATTAAACAAAATTGCGCCTACTTTATATTTAGCTGTTGATTCAAGCAAGCCATGGGAATCGATACAACAAAATGTTCAAACCTTAGGAAAGATTTTTGATCGAGAAGATCAAGCCGAGGCAGGACTTACCGATTTAACTAAAAAAATCAATGAGATAAAAGAAAAAACAAGTAATCTTGATCAAACTGCGTTAGTGACGTTAGTCAATGAAGGACAATTATCCGCCTATGGTTCAGGATCACGCTTCGGACTTGTTCATGATGTCTTTGGTTTTAAACAAGCAGATGAACATATTGAAGCTTCTACTCATGGACAAAGCGTCTCTTATGAATATGTATTAGACAAAAATCCTGGTATTCTTTTTGTGGTAGATCGTACGAAAGCGATCGGTGGCGATGACAGTAAGGATAATGTCGCTGCGAATGAGTTGATTGCACAAACGGATGCAGGTAAACATCATAAAGTGATTTCGCTACAGCCAGACGTTTGGTATCTAAGTGGTGGAGGCTTAGAATCCATGAAATTAATGATTGAAGATGTTGCTCAAGCCTTGAAATAAAGTAAAAACGAGATGGGACGATTGTTATCGGTCTCATTTTCTTTATATATAAAAAAATATTAGATTCTATAGATGGTGGAGTAATCTTTTTTATAGTCATAACGGGATGTGCTCACATTTATGTAAGCTTAGAACAACTATTTCTTTCTTGAGGAAAAAATTAATGAATATTATATCTTCAACTATGCTATATTTGTTAGCAACTCCCACTAATGAATCGAATAAAGTTTTTTTAATTATTCATCTTAATCTCTACATAGAAAGGAATTGAATTATATGGATGATTATCAACGTCGTTATGAGCTTTTAGCCCTGACCTTAGGGTTAAAACCTAATACCAACTTATACTATAGAATGGAAGATGCTGTCACAGAGCACAAGAGAGACGGTGATACTGGCACAGAGGACGAAGTGATGCTACTTTCTACCTACAAAAAAATGATTGAACAGGATACTGATGGGTTCTTTATTGATGAAAATAGGAAAGAACACATTCTTTCGTCATTAACAAAAACACTAGATTTTTGTAATGCACCAAGTACTGCTGCATCGTTACAAATACTAGAAAGTCTTAAAACAAATGATCCTACGTCATTTTTGATTGTACCACTTGCCTATCCTCTTTATGCTGGTAAAGGACATTGTTCTGGATTAATAATATATAAACAGGGAAATTGTTATGACGTAGTAATGGTTGATAAAGCGAAACAGTTTAATCATCAATTTCCTGTTGGACTTGTAACCATCTCTGATGAAAGAATAGACCAGCTTAATCATGTACTTTATTTAAGTAATAAGTTTTCTCTACCAACGATACAACCTTTCGAAGAATTAAAGAAATTAGTTCACATATCAACAAAAAAGTGTGTTTCTAGGCTTAACGTTGATATGTCACCTCAAAATGTTGGAAACTGCATTGTTAGCGAGGTAGAATCTACACTTAAAGTAGCTCTTTTTAACTGTCAAAAAAGTATTCTGTCATATTCTAATTCTAAACCAACATTGAGACCGAAATGGAACACTTGCCCTAATTCAACTTTAGAGATGAGAAAACGATTTCTTAAGGCTTTGAAAAGTAATCAACATGAACAAAATAAGTCTTTTGACTATATTTTTAACAATTATTATCTGAAGCGAAAAAATCATCCAAAAAATGTAAAATTACAACAGAAGATGATGAAATTAGAAAAAATACGAAGTCAAAGAAAAAATAATATATATAAAAAAATAAAATACATAGTTTTAAAAAGAAGATATAACAATATTTATAAAAGAAATTGGAGGCTTTATAAACGGAATAAAATTGTTGAAGAATTTAAAAAAGATTCTCGTATTGTAGGAATCAACAATGAACAAATGCCACCTTCTATACCTCAATTAAAAAAAATGGGAGATATTCTTACCTTACCTAGACAACAAAGAACTAAGCCTTCGTTACAATCATATGTTGTAAAGCAAGAGAAATACTTTTCTAGAACATAAGCTTGTTTAATAAAAGTACATTTTTTTTTAAGGAAGATTAATGGTTATGGATTTGTATATAGATATATATATTTAGAAGATTTAAATAGGAGAAAAAATGAGACTGTCAGAAAATAATCTGTCAGTCTCTCTTTTGGTTATAAAGCAAGCTATTAGTAGCATTTAGGGAAGTCTGTCTTCAACATAAATTCATTTTCGACTTCATAAGGATTAATTCTAGGTTGATGCTGGGTAAATAATCGTGTGAAAAATTTTTTTATCATCTCGTTCGCCTCCTATGGTGTTGATAAGGATACTAAACGAATCATAAATAAAACTTAACTTTTTCACATTTTCGTTTCAGCTAATGTTTGGTAATTCAGAATCTTCATTGTACGATAAAATTCAGCTGGTAAATGTGCCCACCGTTTTAACAATTGGGAAAAATAACTTTTTCCGGCTTTGATTTTATACTCACCTAGTACCAAGCCAAAAGAAGGCATTAGTTTTTTTGATAATTGTTTAAATGTCGTGAGGGCTTGTTCTTTATCCTCGTTGACAAATAAGGTTTTTACTTCAATATAAGATCCTTCAATATTTTGGGTTTCTTCAATAAAATAGATTTTTTTCGTATATTCTCTCATAGGAACTCCTCCGATATCCATTGTATTTATTGGTTATTTCAACGATAACGAAAAGATGTTAATAAAACGTGAACAAAAAATTATTCTTTTTCAAGCAATGATTAAGGATTTTTTATTTTGAACTTTCCAGTCCTTTATTTTAGGCAGGTTTAAGAATTCTTTCGACGGAAGTAGTTGAAAGTTATAACAAATTTCGCTACAGTTAAGAAAACGAAAAAGCAAAAGGTGAGGATAGCGATGGAACAATTGATCAATCGAAATTTGGTTTTTGCGCAACATCAACGTATTGAAACAGAGCGCTTGATTTTACGCCCCGTTACATTAAATGATGCAAAAGACATGTATGACTATGCTCATGATGAAGAAACGACACGGTTTGTATTTCCAACACATCAATCCGTTGAAGATACGAAAAACAGCATCGCTAATTATTTTATGTCAGCACCTTTAGGGAAGTACGGTATTGAATTAAAAGAAAATCAACAATTCATCGGGACAATTGATTTAAGAGTACAAGAAAATGAAGATAACGCAGAGATCGGATATGCACTGAATAAGAACTATTGGGGAAGAGGATTTGTTCCAGAAGCGAGTCAAGCATTGATAAAATTAGGATTTGAAGAGTTAAACTTGGTTCGGATCTTTGCTTATCACGATGCAGAAAACCCTAAGTCGGGGCGTGTAATGGAAAAACTTGGGATGAAAAAAGAAGGAATCATCCCTGATGCAAGGCGTTTCAAAGGAAAAATCGTTTCAGTTGTCTTGCGAGGATTGACACGACAAGAATGGCAAGCAGGTAGAAGTTGATAAAGGTGTAGCATAAACAAGTTAGTTGCATCTGAGTTGTAAAATCATTAAGCTAAGTTTGAGGTGATAAGAATGGAATTATTACTAACAGATGAGGCAAAAGAAAAATTATTAGCACAACAAAATGAAGATGAACAGTTATTACTTGATATTGAAGACGGAGATGGTCCTTTTGCCGACAGTCGAGTAACTTGTCAGATTGATACATCCTTTCGTTTGATTCTCGTAAAGAAAGAGACAACAAAAGATTTGAGTTTATACTCTGTCAAAGTAGAAACAGCTGTTGGACCAATCTACATCAAAAAAAGTGCATTGATGTATCTAGATGATCCGACGACAATTGCAGTTGAACCGACTTATAAGAGTTTACAGTTAAAAGGCCCCAGTGGATTACTAAAAGGTAATCTTCAAATCATACATCACGAGTAGAAAATAGGAGACAGAAGGTAAGCGTATGGGAAACTTGGCAATTATCAGCGATTTACATGTAGATATCAATCAGTTTAGTGAACAAGAATGGCTGATTTTGTGGAAGGTTCTCACAGACAAAGGGATCACACGGCTTCACTTAGCTGGAGATGTGGCGAATAAAGTCGATCTTTGCCAAGCAGTTGTTGAATTTTTTGCTAAAAAAGGAATTCCTACAACGTTCAACTTTGGGAACCATGAATTGGTAGATGTTGAGGGAGAAGAAATGATGAATCATTTTCCAGATTCTCATTTTTTAAATGAACGATATCTGGCGTTGAATAAGCAGACAGTCCTACTTGGGATGAATGGTTGGTATGATTATCAATTCTCAGAGTTAAAAGAAAATAAACAAATTCTGCGCATGAAGAACCTTTACTGGTATGATCGTTTTATTAAACGAGAGGGAAGTGACATTGAAGTCAACGCTCGAGTTCTGATAGCAATGAAAAAGTTACTAGACCAGTTAGAAGCCAAAAAACTGGACGTCATTTTAGCGACGCATTTCGTTCCTAAAAAAGACTTTATTGTTTATCAGAACGCTCCATACGAACGCTGGAACAACTTAAATGCTTTTTTAGGTTCCGCTTCTTTTGGACAACTATTAGATCAATACGATAATATCAAACAGGTTGTTTTTGGTCACACCCATCGTCGTTTTGAAGATAAAATCATTCATGGTACCCGCTATAGTTGCCGTCCTTTTGGCTATTATTATGAATGGCAATTGACGAGGGAGTTTGTACGAAAAAATCACTTGATCGATAGTTATCATCCCATGAAGTTACGCACGCTATTACGAAAACACGACCCCGGGTTTAATCGCTACCGCAATGAACATTTGTATGAAGAGTTTGCAAAAGCCATGACGATCATTTCTTATTAGAAGGGTCGTCGTGGCTTTTTACAGGCGTACGGAGCAGGTGAAAGAATCGCAACAACAATCAAGGCCTTTTTTTGCACGATCTCGTGAGCAACTTTCCGAATGATTAAATTTTGTCTACTAATCTGATCATTTTTTTGATAGAACCATTCACACAGCAGTTATCTAGGTTATGGTTATTTAATCACATTAGAGAAGATATGTTTTTTAATCGCTAAAATGAAAATGGGACTGAAGAATGTACCGAACTTCAGAAGTTAGACTTTTGGTCTAACTTTTGGGGAGACTACAGAATCAATTCTGTTTCATTAATTCCATAAATTATAGAACTTTTATTTTAACGGTCACGTGTCCAATAGTTATTTTGCAAAGAAGCTTCATTAGACATAGTTTTAGCTGGCTGGGTTGCCTTTATAGATTCTATCTTTTTTTTATTTAAATTAAGATAAGGGTCCTGCATGATTTCTTTCGTGATATGGGCATAAATTATCTCTTGTTTTTGTTGAATTTGCCATTTTCTAATATGATATTTTATTCTAAGAAAAGGATTTTTTGAAGTTTTCCATTTTTTATTTATTTTGGGAAGAGACATTTTAGCGTGTTTTCTTTCTTCATAATATGAGTAAATGATGTCTAAAACTTTATTTTCATTGATATCATTACCTTTTAGTACATTCAAGAAACGTTGATTAGTCTCATAGCTAGCTTCTATCTTTTCCATAGGTTTTATACTTATATTATTTTTACGATGATCAATATCTTTATAAACATCCGTATGGCAACAAAATAAGGCTGTTTTAAAGGCTAGATTAACACCAGCAAAGATACAATTACCAACCATTTGCTTTTTTACTTTAATTTTTAAATCAGATGCTTTTGGTGAGACATATGAAATATCATCATTATTTGAAAGTTCTACGATCGCGTTTAAAATGCCATAGTTTTGCATTTTATTATAACTACCTACGGTTTTATTGGTGCTTTTGTTATCCAAGAGTACCTGGCTAAGTAATTGTAGTTTTGATTTAGGAATCTTTACATAGCTTCCCTGTCGCTCATTATAGTAACCGCCTTTATCTAATATGGCTACTGTATAATAGTCTTTCTTTTTATGTATGAGTAATCCGACACTATGTTTAGTGCCCTCACCTTCAGTAAGAAAGTTAGCAGAGGTAATGATAAAAGAAGTGTAATTATCGGATTTTAATCTTTCTAACAAGTGAACAATTTCAGTTACCATTTGAGTTTCATAAAAATCAATAGTATGTTGTAAGGATTCAATTACAGAGGCTTTGTGTTCTTTAGCAACGAAGAAATTATCTGAATCTTTTAAGATCATCTTCTGATAATTAGAGAATAGTAATTGATAAAATTCTTTAGCATCGGGTCCACTAGAATAGAAGACATTGCTATCTTTTAGACCTAAGAATAAGGCCAGTAATTCTGCTTTTTTTTCAGTACTACTTAGATTTTTTTCAGACATTTTTAATACACCTCGTGCTTATAGTTTTAATTATGTAACAATGAAATTGATGCTTGCAGTTGTAAAAAGTCTACCTCCTTAGATAAGTGTAAGCTTTGAGACTGTTTGCGCACAAGCAGATTATTGATTTACAATGTTTCCTTTAGCGAATGAATACGTCTTTTGGCGCCATTTTTTCGGTTCTTGTTTCGTTAGCTCTCCTATTTTTTTCGCTAGTTATTTTTTCAAAAATATCGATCATATTTTTGGTATTACCATCTTTTGGATATGCTCCTGTTTCCTGATCTTCTATAATTGCTTTGTTTAGGTATGTCGGTCTCTCTATTTTTAAGATTTTTTGAATTTCGTTATGATCGGTAAACATTTTTTTGATTGCTTCATGTATTCTGTTTTTTTCTGCTGCTAAAGGTTCCTTGATCGCATTCGCTAGTTTTCTCAGTTTGTACAGTTCAAATAAATAATCAAGATGAGGAGATTCCCCATATTCTGCTTTGATCGCAGTTAAAAGACGTTGATGCATCTCAAAAGTATCACTCCATTTTATTTTTTTTCTACTTTGAGAAGCGAGAAGGTCATGGCGACAATGTAAGAGCGCAGTTTTTGCAGTAGCTTCTATTTCTTTGACCACACAATTTCCTTCTTTTTGTTCATGCATCGTATAGTCTAGTGACGAAAAGCTGTTGGAAGAGGAATGGTCAATAATTCTGTACAGAATATCATAACAAGTTTCGAGTTTAGGATGATCTCTCTGTGCAAACAATTCTTTACAAAGGGGAGCCATTTTCTCCGAAGAAATTTTAACCATATTTACAGATGAATTTGACAGGTGCTTCCTTTTATCCACTAGAATAATTCTATAGTTTTTCGTTTCTTTGTAGATGAGTGCTCCGGAAACATGACCACTTTTTTTATTTTTCTTTATACTATAAGATAAGGGCAAAAGAATAAAATCTCGAGGATCATTTGAAACCATCCGCTTTAAAGTATGAAAAAGTTGTGTGTGACGAGTAAAAGAATAGAAATCCTTGCTTCGGTTGAGTGACTGAATCATTTTTAATTTGTCTTGCTTACGTACAAAAAATTCTTGTTCATCTTGTTGGATCATTTTAATATAAATAGAAAATAAAAGTGGGTAATTCACTTTATCATCTTCCGGAGACCATCTATTATTTTTCTTTAATGATAAAGAAAGAGCAAATATATCAAGATGTCGTTGAAGCTCTGTTTCGTAAGGCATAGGAGTTCCTCCATTCATAAAATAAATAGTAAAGTCTGCGATTTATTTTGCGTGCTTACTTAGTATGACATAGGTTAAAAGAGGACAGAAATCAATTTTTTCTCCAAATAAAAAAACTTGGAATCGAAGTGATTCCAAGTTTTTTTGATAAATTAAGCCATAAATAAGAATTTGTATAAGAAAACAGCAACGATACCAGCACAAATCGGTGCAACAACAGGTACCCATGCATAACCCCATTGTGATGAACCTTTATGTTTTAATGGTAACAATGCGTGGACTAAACGTGGTGCGAAGTCACGTGCTGGGTTCAAACCAGGTCCAGTAGGTCCGCCGAGAGAAGCAACTAACGTCCATACTAAGAAACCAAGAGCTAAGTGTGCTGTACCAAGATTGTCTTGGAAGAAAGGTGCTTTAGTAATTCCTAGTGCACCAAAGAATAAAACAAATGATCCAAAGAATTCATTAACAAAACCATTGAATTTAGAACCAACACTGTTGATTGTTGAGAAAGTACCTAATACATGGTTTACATCGTCTGTTTGATCATAATAAGGTTTGTAGCAAGCTACAACGATCAATTGCCCAATTGCGGCACCAATCAATTGAGCAGCAATATAAGGTAATACTTCAGCCCATGGGAATAAACCATTTGAGGCAAGAGCAATTGTGAACGCTGGGTTAATATGATTTCCACTGATACCACCAAAAATCATTGCTGGCATCATTACACCACAGCCATAACCTACAGCGATCAACATCCAGTCACTTCCATAACCTTTTGTTCCTTTTAAATCTACGTTTGCTACAGCACCATTCCCAAGAATGATTAATAAAGCTGTACCGATCATTTCCGCCACAAGACGGGTCATAAGTGAATAATCCATATATACCTCCAAAATTTATAAAAATGCAAAAAAAAAGAAACAACAACACAATAGGTGTAGTGCTTCGCATCCGACGTTTTTATTGGTCATAAATAAGTGCAGATAAAAAAATGATTTCTATGTATAAAAGAAATCTGACCAACTTCCAAAACAACGTACGGAACTTTCCCACAAAACACCAACCTTAATTATAAATATACCAAAAAAAAACGACTATATTTTTCAAATATTGTACTTTAGAAACAGCACAATTTGAAAATTTCAGAAAAATATTGTTAGTAAAATGAAAGCTAACAATAAGGAGTGTTTCATAGATGAAATTTTTTCAAGAATTTTTTATTATCCTCTTTTTCTCAGTTTTAGGTGAAGGAACTCGTGTATTGTTCCATTTACCAATTCCTGGAAGTATCCTAGGTATCTTATTTTTGTTCCTAGCTTTTGAGATGCGACTAGTAAAGCCTGAGCATTTAGGAGGAACAGGTGATTTTTTATTAAATAATTTAACGATTTTATTCGTCCCGGCAGGGGTAGGTTTACTTGACTATTTTGGTGATATTGCGACAATTTGGCCTATTTTATTAGGTGCGGTAGTGATCTGTTCGATCGTAACGATGGTCGTAGCAGGCAAAACGGCAGAAGTAGTAGAAAAAATGTTACAATCTGTTCAATTGAAACAAACAAGTAGCCAAAAGTTGCAGAAAATCAAAAGGAAGGAGCAACAAATTGACTGAATTTATTCGTAACCCATTATTTGGATTAAGCTTAACGTTAGGTGTCTACGTATTATCAGATAAATTTTTACGCAAGTATAAATTGCCAATTATCAATCCGTTGGTATTGTCTATTTTAGTGATCATTCTTTTTCTTCATTTTTCTGGAATCAGTTACCAGGATTATAATGTGGGTGGGAATTTTTTGACCATGATGATCACGCCAGCAACAGTTGCATTAGCTATTCCTTTATATAAAAATTTTCATTTGTTAAAAGAAAATTTTTTCCCAGTCATTGCGGCAATTTTAGCGGGGATCGTAGCTAATTGCTTAGTCAGTGTGGGTATTGGCTATTTATTTACATTAAAAAAAGCGATGGTCATTTCTCTGCTACCTAAATCAGTGACAACAGCGATATCTGTTGATCTTTCTCATACGATGGGAGGAATCAATGCGGTCACGCTTGCAATTGTTGTTTCTACTGGTATCTTTGGGTCGTTGATCGCTACTCATATCTTTCGTCTTTTTAAGATCAGCAGTCCGATTGCTAAGGGGGTTGCGTTAGGAAGTACCTCTCATGCGATTGGTACAGCAAAGGCAATCGAATTGGGTGAGATCGAAGGGATTATTTCAGGCTTAGCCATTGGCGTCAATGGCATGCTGACCGTCTTTTTATTACCATTATTATTTCAGTTTTTTACTAACCTGTTTTGATGTTGTTTCCCAGGATTTATGCTACAATGAAAAAAACGTTCTAGCATAAAGGAGTGGTAAAAGTTGTATTTGTCATCTGAATATTTAAAACGATTTGATAAAGACCTTTATTATAAAATTCTCCTGCTGGAAAGTTTCGAGGATCATCAGTGGCACACGATTGCTGAACTGGCACAAACAGTCCAATTAGATGCAAGAAGTGTCGCTAAGTACTTAAACGAATTAACAAAAAATTACCATCAGTTCAACGAGAGCTCTCAAACATTGTTTATGAAAACCCCTCGTTCTGGCTATTCCTTTTATGATACGCTTGATTCTATCGAACATGAGCGTTTTTTGATTTTTCTCGTGCAAAGTACGCTGAAATACCAGCTATTGCACGATATTTTTTTTGAAGAGTTTCATACGATCTATCAATTTGCTCAAAAACAATATATCAGCGAATCAACTGCGCGTCGAAAGATCAACGAGTGGAGAGAACAATTAAAAAATTACGGGATTTATTTACAACGTGGGACTTATGTGGTGCAAGGAGAAGAAGAAATCATCCGGCTTTACCTTCACATGACGTTTTGGCAGTTGTTTCGTGGGAAAATTTGGCCTTTTGTAACGATTTCACAATTAGATGTGAAAAAAATTGCTGAACAAATCATGGCTTTTTTCAATGTTCGCCTTAATGAGATCAAAAAAAGAAGACTAGAGTATATGTTAGGAGCTTTCTTCTTGCGTAAATCTCAGAAGCATTACGTATCGTTAAACGAACGAAAGCGACAACTGATTACTGATAATCCTATGTTTCAAAAATTTTGTCATTGGATGCAACCAGTGTTTCCTAACTATTTTCAAAATGAAGAAGAATTAGGTGCGTTATTTTTAGTTTTGATGACACGAGAAGAGTACTATACGGATGAAGACATCCGAGAAGAAATGTTTGCTTTCCATCGAAGGAGACAAACACCACCCTACCATGCACTTTATGAAGCAAAAGAAGCATTAGCTCTCTATCAAGTGGAACAAGGATTGTCAGAAGAACCCTTAACAAAAGAAGCTGAAACCTATCTTTTTAGTAGTCATTTATTTGCCTATCTTTTTCCAGAAGCTAAGGAAACCATTGATGGGAACGACAGTGACTTTATAAATCATTTGATGATCGAAAATAGTGAAATTATCCAGTGGCTCGATTTGTTTTTTGAGACCGAGCAAAAAGTGGATCAGCTAGCATTTCAAAATACGTCTTTTTTGATGGGGCGGTATTTAACGGTTTTAAAGACAATGGGTGCATTTACACCAAAGTTACCGCAGATCACGATTCTTTTGATGACAGATTTCCCTCTGTTTGAAGAGCAGTTGTTAATAGAAGACTTACATCGTTTTTTTCGAAATGTTTATTGTTTGAAATTTTTACCAACAGATTATCGGGGACGAGAAGTTGATTTATTACTTTCAACGAGCAAAGTGCATCGTAAGCCATGGTCTGATTTAGAATACTTTATCGTGACTGGAGAGTTACAGTTAAACGATTATATCCAATTGTACCAAAAATTTGTGTTGATCCAAGACCGAAAAGACAAAGAAAGGAACGAAATAAATGACATTTGAAGAAATTTTACCAGCATTAAAAAAAGGGAATAAAGTGATTCGAAAAGGTTGGAGTGGTTTTGAATTGTATGTCGTTCTTGTTTCAGGAGAAGAATTTGACGGTTGTCCCGTTACCCCTTACTTTTTAATCAAAACAAGTGACGAAGGATTTTCCAGTTTTGCGCCTACAGTCTGTGACATTTTAGCTGAAGATTGGATCATTGTGGAATGAAAAATAGATACAGTGATCTAACAGAGAAAGTTGTTTTTGTCACTGGAGCAGCTTCAGGTATCGGACAGGCACAAGCTAAAGCCTTTTTAGAACAAGGTTCGCGGGTGTTTGGTTTTGATCAGCAATTAGGCCGAATGGACGATCTATCCCAGCAATTTTCTGAAACCTTTGCTTATTTTTTAGGTGATATCACGAATCATTCTTTGTTAAAAAAGGCGGTTGAACAGTGTCACGAAACGTTTGGAAAAGTTGCGATCTTGCTAAATACAGCAGGAATATTAGATGAGTATCAGCCATTGTTGGAAACAGATGAAGCTTTATGGGATCGAGTGTTTGCTGTTAATGTCAAGAGTATGTTTCAGCTAACGCACTTGATCCTTCCAGATATGCTTGAGGAAGAAAAGGGGACAATCATCAATATGGCATCAATTGCTGGCTTTGTCGGTGGTGGGGGCGGGATTGCCTATACCAGCGCAAAGCATGCAATTGTTGGCTTTACGAAGCAATTAGCATTAGATTATGCTTCTAAAGGTATTTGTATCAAAG
This sequence comes from Enterococcus sp. C65, assembly GCF_040887165.1. Classification (NCBI taxonomy): domain Bacteria; kingdom Bacillati; phylum Bacillota; class Bacilli; order Lactobacillales; family Enterococcaceae; genus Enterococcus; species Enterococcus sp. C65. The sequence continues at coordinate 160,551 of NZ_JBFOFG010000002.1, forward strand.
GAATTGCACCAGGCGCGATTCAAACACCTATGAATGCAGCTGATTTTGCAGGAAATGGTGAGATGGCAGAATGGGTGGCGAATGAAACACCTGTTAAACGGTGGGCGCAACCAGAGGAAGTTGCTGAATTAACGTTGTTCTTGGCGACCCCTCAAGCAAGCTATATCCAAGGGACGATCATTCCAATCGACGGTGGTTGGTTATTAAAATGATTTTGTCTTTTTTATTGTTTTCAGATAAGCTATGATTAGCGAATTTATTCGCACTACGGCACTTCAGTTGGAAGTCAATTCCCATCCTTTGGTCGTAGTTATTACCAAGAGTTGAGAGAGACGAGATCTTTTGTGGCATTTTTGACCACAAGGATGATCGATTGTATCACGACCTTGTAAAGGAGAAAGAATATGGATCAAAAGAAAATTCGTTCTACTAATCGTTTTACCACAGCAGAAATTGCTCGAATGGCACTTGTAACAGGCTTATATGTGGCAGTTACATTCGTGTTGTCAGTTATCAGTTTTGGTGCCATTCAAATACGTCTTTCCGAAATGTTCAATTATTTGTCGCTCTATAATAAACAGTATATTTTGGCTATCACGCTAGGTGTTGCTTTAGCCAATCTTTCCTCTCCATTGGGATGGATTGATGTAGTAGTTGGTAGTATCAGCACCTTACTCGTCTTATTGATTAACTATGAGATAACAAAACGAGTAAGAAACATGAAAATAAAAATGGTGATTACAGCTTTGGTCTTTGCATTTTCTATGTTTACAGTTGCTGGACAATTGAAGCTATTCTATCAATTACCCTTTTTCTTCACTTGGGGAACTGTTGCTTTGGGTGAGCTAGCTTCCATGCTAGTGGGAGGAGTCATCATTTATTGGGTCGGACAAAAAGTAGATCTAAAAAAATAAACGACGATTTAGCTAAGGGTAAAAATAGAAGATAAAAAAGCTTACGATTGAAAGCTTTCAGATTGAAGGGACTGGGACAAAAGTTGTCTCAGTCTCTTCTAGTATCTCTAAAAAACGAATAAACGGTGAGACAAAAGTAGCATCTTCGGAAATAAGCCGAAATTTACCAAAAATTTGAGAAGCAATTTTCGGAAATTCCTTCTTATTTCTTGATGCTGAACACTTTTGTCTCAACCTCTTTTTTATATGTCTATTTTCAAAAACAAAAGAAAAATTTGTCTTCTTTTCTTTAGAAAAATACTCTTTTTTCGCTTGATATTTTTTGATTTAGCTTTTTCATATTTAGACAAGCAAAAGTAAGCCCGATTTTCATGTGCATTTTTACAATTCCTATTTGATTGGTAGAACGTAACCCATGAAATTCTTTTGTGGTGCTGAATATTCGTTCAATCGTTTCTTCTCTTTTTTTATAGAGATCTTTAAACTTACTTTGTTTTGAAAGCATCGGGTACAGCTCCAATTTATCGTTCTGTTTTAACGTATAAAAAAGACAAAGCACTATAAATAAGCACTTTGTCTATAGTCTGAGATGGGTTATAAACAGAGCCTTTCTTTTTCTTATTGCCATTTATCGCATTGAGATTTGTGTCGATTAAAAAGAAAAATGACAAAATATAATTAATTATTTATATCTTATATAGTGTTCAGAAGGGGAAGGCTATGTCAAATAAAAAATATGATTTACAAGATGAAGTTTTGATGACTGCGGCTGAAGCAAGTATGAATAACTTGAATACAAAAGATTAGAAGCAGAGATACTTAAAATTTCTTATAAAAATCGGTATAGCTTGTTAAAAAAAAGAAGGAACGTTTGAAAAAAATTGAAAGACCTATTCCTGAAGTATATCAGAAAAAAATCAAAAAATGGCTGCAACCTAATAGTTGTTTTGAAGAAGGTATAAAATTTGCACTTGATTATAAGGAAGTAATTTATTGTATCGGACAATTTCAGCAAAACGAAGTTTATAACGCTTAGATCGAATTTCAAGATCAAGAGTATTGTTTTGATGGACACTGCAAGCTTTTTATAAAAAAGAAAACTAAAATAGTTGTATATGAGGACTGCTGTAGGAATCACACAAGTATGCTAAATATGGGTTATATCCAGAAGATTATCAAGCTATAAAACAAATAGTTTAAATAATATTTGTTTTTTTATAAATATATAATTTGTATGAATGCTGTTTTTTTAGCTTTTTGGTGTTTAAAAAATATTTTATTATTTAAAAAAACGTTATTATAACGACACCGTTTTATCATCATTATTTTTGGGTAATATAATGTATGAATTTCCATTAGGGGTTATTATTGTATTGTAAACGTTTGCAATGCAATAAATGAATGGAGAAGAACAAATGAAAAAAGAAATTGGTAGGTCCTCTAAAAGTATTTATGCTTTATTTTTCGCAATTCTTTTATGTTTAGGTATATTTTCTCCCACGGCATCAATAGTAGTAGCAGCTGATGAAATTGCTGTGCCAGAAGCAACTTCAATAGAAGTGGTGAAAAATGCGAAATGGGTCGCATTAGAACAGGAACTAGCTACACCTCAATATCAAGTAGCTTCGAAGGCCAATCCTGAAAGCACGGCACAATATATACTTAACAAATATGAGGGAGCAGAAGCCTTCGCTGCTGGGTTAGGTCAACGTATACAAAATGGTGGCTGGAATGTATATTATAATACAGCTTCTGGCAAACAAACTGCTCGTACCGCTTATAATGGTATGTATGTTGCTGCTGCAGGAACCGGTAGCCTTGCTACGGCTTTAGCTAAATTTAGTACTTCTGCTGGATCAGTAGTTATATTGGAGCTGCAGCTCTTTTAGCAGGTATAGCAATGGGTGCGCTTCATCTTTACTCAAAAGATTGCAGAGATAAAATTGACAACCATGGAAATACCGGTACTGCTCGGATTACACTTACTGAATCAAGATGGTCTTCTAAATATGATAACCGTTGGTAAATTGATCATTTAAACTAAAATACAATCTCTGTTAAATTTATTGATATAATAAATGAGTATAGAGATTGTATTTAGTACATGAGGAGGTGGGAGATGAAATCCCTGGGTTTTCTAAGAATTTGTCAATTTATTCTCTTAGCTCTAAGTCTTTTTTTAGCTATGAAACACCATGCATCATTCGCTTTGTTTCTATGGGCACTATCTAGTGTACTGAGTTTCACTATCCCCCAAAAATATCGATCCCTTTTTCGGTCACCTTACAAAGGATTATTCTTTCCAGTATGGATTGAAAATATTATGGAGTTAGTAATAACAATAGGTGTACTGCTATTGATGAGCTTTCTTTCATGATATAGAAATAAATACGTTGATTTGGAAATATAGTTGCCGCTTGGTAAGGGGCAACAATTATTTAGTTACTACAAAGAATGTTTAAACGTCTCTAATTTTATGTTGGAGGCGTTTTTTTCTGGCGATAGATCCTTCCAAAATTTAAAGTAGTGATCTGTTAGTTCAATGCTACTGATAGTATCCTAATGTACATGGTGTTCACGAATCAACTGTATAGCAACGTATTAAGAATTAAGAATCAGAAATTTTTACAAAATATAATTTATATCAGATTGAAGACAATCCTTATGTAAAAATAAGGTTTGTCTTCTTTTCTTTAGAAAAATACTCTTTTTTCGCTTGATATTTTTTGATTTAGCTTTTTCATATTTAGACAAGCAAAAGTAAGCCCGATTTTCATGTGCATTTTTACAATTCCTATTTGATTGGTATAACGTAACCCATGAGATTCTTTTGTGGTGCTGAATATTCGTTCAATCGTTTCTTCTCTTTTTTTATAGAGATCTTTAAACTTACTTTGTTTTGAAAGCATCAGGTACAGCTCCAATTTATCGTTCTGTTTTAACGTATAAAAAAGACAAAGCACTATAAATAAGTACTTTGTCTATAGTCTGAAAGCTTACGATTGTAAGCTTTTTTTATTTATCAACAATTCAAGGAATTTAGGTAATGCCACAATCAGTTTGAATCAGTGACGATTTTATTTTAAAAAATTTTTCGTAAAGGAATACAACGTAGTAGTTGTTTTGTCTAGTTATTTATCCATACTAAACAACTGAAGTCGAGACAAACGTTTTTTTAGAAACAGACCTACCGAAGCGGCAGCAATCGATTTGATTGCTTCAGGGATTATAAAAGGAAGAAATCCACTTAAAAATGCAGTGTGAAGAGAAAGACTGCTACTGATCATTAACCAAAGCATGCCACAGCATAATGCGGCTGCTGAACCAACTAAGTTTGCGGATATTGTCAGAGGATAGCGAGAACCGACTTTCTCCATGATAAATCCAATTAGCCAAGACTGGAGGATAAAACCAACTAGATAGCCACCGGTAGGACCGAATAATACACCAATCCCTCCAGACATCCCCGAGAAAACAGGTAACCCAATAAGACCTAATAAAAGATAGATCAAGACGGAGACAGTTCCTGTTCTCTTACCAAGGAAAGTAGCAGTTAAACCAATGGCAAAAGTCTGTCCAGTCAAAGGAATTAGACCTAGAGGGAAAGTGAATTGTGAAAGAACGGCAATGATCGCTGCAAATTCTGCAGCAAGAATGAGTTCTTTGAGTGATTTTGTCATAAGTTCTCCTTTGTTAACCATTTTTATTTTCTAAGTTAACGAAATTGTATAAGAAAAATTATTTTTTGTAAAGTATATTTTTTAAATAAACGAAGTATTCCTTCAAAATATTAGTCTATCTTCCTTTGAGGATAGGTTATATGTTCAGTTAAACATTGTTTCATTTTGAACTTTTTGGCAAGTCTCAACATATGATTCTAGGAGAGTTACACGGGCGAATCAAATTCAAATAAAGAAGAGAGCTAGAAAAGAGAGAGGGAAATCTACATAAAAAAAGCCCAACTATCGAATAGATAGTGGGCTTGTAAGCCAAAGCTTTGAAAATTATAGGCTTTGGTTGTAGTATTCAACGACAAGAGCTTCGTCGATTTCTGGATATAGTTCGTCACGTTCTGGTAAACGAGTTAATGAACCTTCCAATTTTTCAGCATCGAAGCTTACGAATGCTGGACGACCAACAGTTGCTTCAACAGCTTCTTTGATTGTTGTCATGTTTTGTGATTTTTCACGAACTGAGATCACTTGACCAACTTCAACGTGGTATGAAGGGATATCAACGCGTTTGCCATCAACCATCACATGACCATGGTTAACTAATTGGCGAGCTTGACGACGAGTAGTTGCAAGACCTAGACGATAAACAACATTGTCTAAACGTTGTTCTAGTAAGATCATGAAGTTAACCCCGTGTTTACCTTCTTTGATTTTGCTAGCTTTAACGAACAAGTTACGGAATTGACGTTCGTTCATTCCGTACATGTGACGTAGTTTTTGTTTTTCAGTTAATTGCATACCGTATTCTGATTGTTTGCCACGGCTGTTTGGTCCATGTTGACCTGGAGCGTAAGGGCGACGTGCTAATTCTTTTCCTGTGCCTGATAATGAAATACCTAGACGACGAGAAATTTTCCATGATGGTCCTGTATAACGAGACATTAAAATTTCCTCCAATAAAATAAATTTAGTTTTTGGAGTAAAATAATCCGATAAAAAATTCATAATCGTGTAGTCCATTCTTCAATCTTCACCTTTGCAGCCGCGGTTACGCAATTGAACCCGAATCGGGGCAATGAACTAGGGACGAAATTATTATTTTTCCGCTGCATTATTTTACACAAAGTCCAGTATAAGGGAAACAAGGTGAAACTGTCAAGTACGTTTCTCTTTAAAAACGCTTTACAAACCTTGTTTCACTCTATAAAATAAGAGGGTATCTTTTAAAAGCATGAAAAATAAACGTACCAATCTTAAAAAGAAATAAATGAAGGATCATGCTTGTGTAAGCACAGCCTATTTTCAACCTACAGAGCCACTAAAAGGTAGTGACAGTGATTTTTCAGCTGTCACCTAAGATACGGGCTTGATTTTTCAAGGAGGACTGTCTTGGAACTTTTAGTTTTTCAAAAAAATGAAGAAAAAGCACATCCAATGGAAATGTATATGAGAAATCAGTTCTCATTTGCAGGTGTGCCCAAACCAGAACGTTGGAAATTGCAACAAACACTTTTGCGTGAAAGCAAAGTGCTTGATGTTCCAGACCTTTTTTTCCTTGTTTTCTATTATTATGAAAAAAAAGAACGGGAGTATCAGTACCTGGCGATTGATTTGATTCAACAAAACATCAAACGTTTATCATTGGATGAGTTGGTCGAATTGTCTGTATTGGTACCGGAAAAAGCATGGTGGGATACGATTGATGCTTGGCGGAAAGTTTATGCTACATGGTGTAAACTTCATATGGAACAATTAGAGACGGTTTCTCTTTTGTTTGAAAAAAAAGAAGATTTTTGGCTTCGGCGAATAGCAATTACGTTACAGTTAGGATTTAAAGAAGCTACCAATCAGCTGTTGCTGGATCGAGTGATTACTGAAGATCGCTTCTCAAAGGAATTTTTTATTCAAAAGGCGATTGGGTGGGCATTGCGCGATTACAGCAAGACAAATGTTTCTTGGGTAAAAGAACAATTGACAAAAGAATGGTCTGCTTTGACAAGAAGAGAAGCAAGCAAGTATTTATAAGAAAGTGAGTCGACTAAAAAAATGAAACGTAAATTATTTGCTTTTGATATTGATGGGACGCTACTGGACACAAATAAACAAGCATTAGACAGCACAAGAGAAGCCTTGGATAAGTTACGTAAAGCAGGACATTTGGTAACGATTGCTACTGGACGTAGTCGTTTCCATGCGCAAGAGGTTATCCGAGATCTAGCATTTACAAATTATATCTTATGTAATGGCGCTGCTGGATTTTTAGATCATGAACAAGTTTATAAAAATTTGCTTGACCGTGAACAATTAGACAATTTTGTCAAAGAAGCACAAGATAAAAATATCGATACTGCTTTTGTGAGTCTAGATAATATCAAACGTTATTCTTCCAATCATGTGGGAATGATGGAAGAGGCAACGCATTCATTTGGTGCTGTTTTACCTGAACTGGATCAGTACTTTGTGGAAGAACAAGATATCTATCAAGCTTTAGCATTTTTTGATCAGAATTACGATCATCATTTTTCTAGTTACGATAAGATTCGATTTGTTCGTTGGCATGAAAAAAGTGTGGATGTTGTTCCACATGACGGTTCAAAAGCAGCCACGATTTTACACCTAGCAGAACAAGTCGGAATTGCGCAAGAAGATATCATTAGTTTCGGTGATGGCCAAAATGACCGGGAGATGCTGCGTATGTCAGGCATTGGTGTTGCAATGGGAAATGCAGTTCCAGAGGTACAAGCAGAAGCGAAGTTGGTTACTGATACAAATGATGAAGATGGAATTTGGAAAGCATTGAAGCAACTTTCCATGATTTAAATAAACAAGTATAATCTAGGATAGTAAAAAGAACTAGTTGGAGACTGACTTCAGCTAGTTTTTTAGTAGTTTCAGATGAGGGTTACGCAGAGGATTTTTCTGCCCTTTTCTTTCTACAAAAAAACAACTATAATATAGAATGATGTTAAAAGAGAAGAGGAAAACGTGTGCGGGTTTTATTTATTGGTGATGTAGTAGGTTCAATGGGAAGAGATATGATTACAACCTATCTTCCTCGTTTAAAAAAGAAATATCAACCACAGGTCACAATCGTAAATGGAGAAAATGCAGCTTCTGGAAGAGGAATAACTGAAAAAATTTATAAAAAGTTTTTACAAGACGGTGTAGATGTTGTCACGATGGGCAATCATACTTGGGACAACCGAGATATTTTTGAATTTATCGATCAAGCAAAAAAAATCGTTCGTCCAGCAAACTTTCCTGAAGGAACGCCAGGTCAAGGAATGGTATTCGTGAAAGTCAATCAAGTAGAACTAGCTGTAATCAACATGCAAGCACGTTCTTTTATGGTCGACTTAGATGATCCGTTCCGCAAGATGGATCGCTTGATCGCCGAAGCAAAAAAAAGAACGCCAATCATTTTCGTTGATTTTCATGGAGAAACGACAAGTGAGAAACAAGCCATGGGATGGTTCTTAGATGGAAAAGTCTCAGCGGTCATTGGGACCCATACGCATGTACAAACCAATGATGCTCGGATTCTACCGCAGGGAACTGCCTATTTAACTGATGTAGGTATGACAGGTCCTTATGACGGAATTTTAGGTATGCGCCGAGAACCAGTTATCGAAAAATTTTTAACAGCTTTGCCGAAACGTTTTGAAGTCGTTGAACGAGGACGAGGTATTTTGAGTGGCTGTTTACTGGAATTTGACGATGCAACTGGTAAAGCGAAAACCATCCAATTAATCCAGATCAACGAGGACCGTCCATTTTTAGAATAGAAAGTGAGACATCTTTTGCATAAAGAGCCGAATATTCAACGAGAAGCGGATAAATTAGCTCAACTTTTAAGTGAACATGAAACGATCATCCGCTACCACGAACTAGAGCGAAAAGTACAAACTAGTTCCTATTTAGAAAAGTTAACGGAAGATATCAAATCTGCACAAAAAGAAGCAGCAAACTATGCTTATTATGGGAAAAGAATAGCAGAAAAAGAAGCGAATGGTCGGGTTGAACAATTGACGAAACAATTTGATCAACATCCGATCGTAGTAGCTTATCGGAAACAATTGCTTGAAGCAAATGATTTATTGCATCATTTGACGAAAATGCTGCAAGATGAAATCAATAATTGGATAGAGGAGGAAGACAATGCCTCAAAAAACTAAGAATACTCCAATGATGGAACAATATTTAAGCATCAAGGCCCAATACCAAGATGCTTTTTTGTTCTATCGTTTAGGTGATTTTTATGAATTATTTTATGAAGATGCCATCAATGCGTCTCAAATTTTAGAGTTAACATTAACCAGCAGGAATCGTAATGCAGACGAACCAATCCCAATGTGTGGAGTACCCCATCATGCAGCACAAGGCTATATTGATATTTTAATTGAAAAAGGCTATAAAGTGGCTATTTGTGAACAAGTAGAAGATCCTAAGACCACCAAAGGGATGGTTAAACGTGAAGTGATTCAATTAGTGACACCTGGAACAGTCATGGATAGTAAGGGACTATCTGCTAAAGACAATAATTTTTTGACAGCAATTGTTAGCCAAGGCAACGAATTTGGATTTGCCTACGCTGATTTAAGCACAGGGGAGTTAAAAACTGCTCATTTGTTTGATGAAGAAGCTGTACTGAACGAAACGACGGCTTTGCAAACAAAAGAACTTGTTTTAGGAAATGAAATTAGTGAAAAACTTGCTGAGCAATTAAAGAATCGATTAGGATTAGTTTTCTCAAAACAAGAAACAAGTGAAGAAAATGCAGAGTTTAATTTCTTAACCAGTGAGCTATCCGATCCACTTGAAAAAGAAGTGACCGGAAAATTACTTACTTATTTAGCAGTGACACAAAAAAGAAGTCTTGCGCATATCCAAAAAGCGATCGAGTATCAACCGGATCACTATTTGAAAATGGATTACTATTCTAAGTTTAACCTCGAACTAAGCCAGTCCATACGTACAGGAAAAAAACACGGCACGCTTTTATGGTTGCTAGATGAAACGAAAACAGCTATGGGCGGGCGTTTACTGAAACAATGGCTTGACCGTCCGCTGATTCAACTCAATCAAATCAAGGCACGACAAGAAATGGTAGCTTCTCTTTTGAATAGCTATTTTGAACGACTTGATCTACAAAGTGCATTGACGAAGGTTTATGATTTAGAACGCCTAGCAGGAAGAGTGGCTTTTGGAAATGTCAACGGGCGTGACTTGATTCAATTAAAGACTTCTTTAGAACAAGTACCGTTGATTCGTCAACTGATCGAAGGGATCGATCAAGGTCAGTGGACTGACTTATTGAAGGAAATGCAACCGATGGATGATCTGGTTCATTTGATTGATCAAGCAATTCAAGAAGACCCGCCCCTACAAATTACTGAGGGGAATATCATTAAAGATGGATTTAATGATCAGTTAGATACGTACCGTTCTGCGATGACTAATGGGAAGCAGTGGCTAGCAGAGTTAGAAGCAAGAGAACGTCAGCAGACTGGGATCAAAAATTTAAAAGTTGGCTTTAATCGTGTATTTGGTTATTATATCGAAATCACTAAAGCGAATCTGGCAAATGTTGAACTGGAAAAATACGAACGTAAACAAACATTGGCCAATGCAGAGCGTTTTATCACACCAGAATTAAAAGAGTTAGAGACGCAAATTTTAGAAGCAGAAGAAAAGTCTGTTGATTTGGAATATCAGCTGTTTTTAGCAGTGAGAGAAGAAGTCAAAAAAGCGATCAAACCATTACAAATTTTAGCAAAATCAATCAGTACAGCCGATGTTCTGCAAAGTTTTGCTACGATCAGTGAGCGATACCAATATGTTCGTCCTGAGATGGTCTCGGATCGACACCAATTACTGATTCAAGAAGGTCGGCACCCAGTCGTTGAAAAAGTATTAGGACATCAAGAATATATTCCCAATAGTGTGGATATGGCTGAAGACGAAATGATTTTATTGATAACTGGACCGAATATGTCAGGGAAAAGTACGTATATGCGTCAGTTAGCATTAACTGTTTTAATGGCTCAAATGGGGTGCTTCGTCCCTGCGCAAAAAGCGATTTTACCAATTTTTGATCGGATTTTTACTCGGATTGGTGCAAGTGATGACTTGATTGCTGGACAAAGTACGTTCATGGTGGAAATGATGGAAGCCAATCAAGCGTTGCGGCATGCAACACCAAACAGCTTAATTCTTTTTGATGAATTAGGTAGAGGAACTGCGACTTATGATGGAATGGCATTAGCTCAAGCGATCATTGAATATATCCATCAACATGTACAAGCAAAAACGCTCTTTTCTACACATTACCATGAGTTAACAGTTCTAGAGCAAGAATTACCTCAATTAAAAAATGTACACGTAGGGGCTGTTGAAAAAGACGGCGAAGTAGTATTTTTGCATAAGATGATGGATGGCCCAGCTGATAAAAGCTATGGGATCCATGTAGCGAAAATTGCAGGGCTACCTTCTAATTTATTAGCAAGAGCTGCCGATATTTTGCATACATTAGAATCAGGAGAAGTGAGCCATCATTCCGTGGCTGTTCCAAGTGAACCGCTTGAAGCAATAGCACAACCAGTAACTGATACTGTATCGATAGAACAAGAAGAAACGCAACAACTGTCCTTGTTCAGTGAATTAAGCGATGCCGAGACAGCAGTTATTTCTACATTGAAACAAATGAATCTGTTAGAAATGACACCAATGGATGCATTGAATCAACTCTATGAATTGAAAAAACAGCTGTAAATCAACGATAAATAAGAAGAGTAAGCTAACTATAAATACTATATAGGAAGAAGGCGTAGAATGATGGCGAAAATCCAAGAATTATCAGAACGCTTAGCCAATCAAATCGCAGCCGGTGAAGTTGTCGAACGTCCAGCCTCGGTAGTCAAAGAACTTGTGGAAAATGCCATAGATGCAGGAAGTAGTCAAATCGATATTTTAGTTGAAGAAGCAGGATTAAAAACGATCCAAGTGATTGATAATGGAGAAGGTATTTTGACAGAAGATGTTGAGAACGCCTTTAAACGTCATGCAACAAGTAAAATCCACAATCGTGACGACCTTTTCCGAATTCGTACGCTTGGGTTTCGAGGAGAAGCATTGCCTAGTATTGCTTCTGTTTCAGAGATGACGGTAGAAACAGCCAATCAAGAAGAAACGCAAGGAACCTATTTAGAGCTTAAGGGAGGTGCGGTAATGGAACACCGCCCAGCTCCTTTAAGGCAAGGAACGAAAATCACAGTCAGCAATCTTTTCTTTAATACACCAGCACGCTTAAAATATGTTAAAACGTTGCATACTGAATTAGCGAATATCGGTGATATTGTGAATCGCTTAGCCTTAAGTCACCCGGCAATTGCTTTTCGATTAGTCCATGATGGGAATAAGATGTTAGCAACTTCAGGAAATGGCGAATTGAAACAAACGATTGCCGGAATCTATGGGTTGAATACAGCAAAGAAAATGTTGAAGATTGAAGCGAAAGATTTAGATTTTGAAATCTTCGGTTATATTTCTTTTCCTGAAGTGACTCGTGCTAGTCGTAATTATCTTTCAACAATCATTAATGGACGTTTTATTAAAAATTTTTCCTTGAATAAAGCAATTGTAGCCGGCTATGGTTCAAAACTAATGGTAGGGCGATTCCCAATCGCTGTACTTGAAATCAAAATGGATCCATTGTTAGTGGATGTGAACGTCCATCCAACAAAGCAAGAAGTTCGTTTATCGAAGGAACAGGAATTAACTGAGCTAATTACTCAAGCGATTCAAAAAGCATTGGTACAGGAGAACTTAATTCCCAGTGCAGCTGACAATTTGCGATTCAAGAAAAAGGTTGCTGATCAACCAAAAGCGGAACAAATCGAAATTGATTTATCTTACGCTTTTGAAGAAGCGAAACCTAAGAAACCGCAAAGCTTGAATTTTGATCAAACAACCGGAACATTTTTTGTAGCGGAAGAAAAAAGCGAGTTTGTGCATGAATCTGTTGATAAGTCTGTGGATAATGTTGAAAACTCTCCTGTATTTTCTGAAGAAACTACTAGTTATCCAGAAAGCAAAAGAAAAACAGTGGATAACTCTGGTGATATTGTTGATAACTATGTAGAAAAACCAGTGGATAAGAGTGAAAATGAGTTATCCACTGTTGAAAACTTTTCCAACGAGCATGAAACAACAGCTGAAGAAGAAACTTCTTCAGAAACAGTTTATCGTGAGGATTTAGCGCTACATCCAGAGTTTGATTTAAGTCAAAATGGGCGCTCATTAGATCAAGCAATTCAGAAATTAGAAAATGAGCAGGTAACACAACGCTTTCCACAATTAGAATATTTTGGACAAATGCATGGAACGTACTTGTTTGCTCAAAGTCAGGATGGCTTATACATTATTGATCAACATGCAGCGCAAGAACGAATCAAGTATGAATATTTTCGAGAAAAAATTGGCGAAGTTTCTAACGATCTACAAGAACTACTTGTGCCGTTTGTATTAGATTATCCCAATAGTGATGCTTTGAAACTGAAAGAGAAAAAACAATTGCTTGAAGAAGCAGGTATTTATCTAGAAGAATTCGGTCAAAATAGTTTTATCGTCAGAGCACATCCTACTTGGTATCCAGCTGGAGAGGAAGAAGCGATTATTCGAGAAATGATCGATATGTTGTTAACAACGGGTAGTGTCAGCGTGAAGAAATTTAGAGAAGCCACAGCAATCATGATGAGCTGTAAACGTTCAATCAAGGCAAATCATTATTTGAATGAAGCTCAGGCGAGGGTTTTATTGAAGGACTTAGCCCAATGTGAAAATCCTTTTAATTGTCCTCATGGACGCCCTGTGTTGATCCATTTTACTAATTCAGATATGGAAAGAATGTTTAAACGCATCCAAGATCCACATTAATGAGTCTCATGAAAAGGAGAAGAAACAGATGAAAATTGTGTTAGCTTCGCAGTCCCCTAGAAGAAAAGAATTATTAGGGCGACTGGTTAGTGCATTTGATGTTCATCCGGCTGATATCGATGAAACACCTTTTGTTCAAGAAAAACCTAAAAATTATGTTGAGCGAATGGCAACTGAAAAGGCAAAAGTAGTCAAACATCAATACGATAATGATGTATTGGTGATTGCAAGTGACACGACAGTTGTTTTTAATGATGAGATCATCGGTAAACCAGCGGATGAACAAGAGGCAAAAGCTATCCTTCAAAAACTTAGTGGGAAAACGCATGAAGTATATACAGCCGTGGTGTTGACGAAAGGTGATCAAGAAGAAAAAATCTTAGCACAAGCTAAGGTGACCTTTTATCCTTTGACAACTAAGGATATCGAAGCCTATTTAGTAACCGGTGATTATATGGATAAAGCTGGTGCGTATGGTATTCAAAGTTTTGCAGGTGCATTTGTTAAAGAGATCCAAGGCGACTATTACAGTATTGTTGGATTTCCAATCGGTGCAGTTTATCAAGGTTTGAAAAATTTTATGTAGCTGTAGTTGACGGAAATCAGAAATTGAGATAGGAACGTTCAAGTTTGTGTCCACTACTTTCAGTCATATTTAGAATTGCAAAGTGTATGAGTGATTGGTATAATCAAGACGAAAGAGGAGTTGCGCTAACAACTCCCCTGGACAGCACCGCGAAAGACGGTGGCGGTTGAATTTAAATATTCGACAAAGAATAAGAATAGCCAGTCTCCCGCTAAAGTGACGGCTATTCTTTGTCGTTTTTAAGCATAGTGACGATCAAACTGACTAAAGCGATGGTGAACGTACCAAAGCCAAGTATGGTTTGAACGATCTCATATGCGGACAAAAAGCGAACTCCTTTCATAGATTTTAGTACTTATTCCCATAAGCACCACCACCTTTGTGAGAAGTTGCCACCGTCGATCCACTTTACTGTCGAGTTTATTGTAGCATATTATCGCCACGAGAAACGTGTTTTATAAAACATAAAAACGTTATTTTTATTTAGGCTTTTTTTAGAGGAATTCTATCTTTACGAAAGTTGTAAATACCTGAAGGAATTGGTATAATGAAAACGAAAGAGGAGTTGCGTCCAACAACTCCTCTAGACAGCACCGCGAAAGACGGTGGCGAATTAGTTTAATAGTTCAAAAAGAAATAGCTATACTCGCTAAAGTGACGGCTATTTCTTTTTGTCGTTTTTAAGCATAGTAACGATCAAACTGACTAAAGCGATGGTGAAAGTACCAAAGCCAAGCATCGTTTGAACGATCTCGTATGCGGACAAAAAGCAAACTCCTTTCATAGATTTAGTACTTATTCCCATAAGCACCACCACCTTTGTGAGAAGTTGCCACCGTCGATCCACTTTACTGTCGAGTTTATTGTAGCACATTGCCGCCACGAAAAACGTACTTTTTAAAACATAAAAACGTTATTTTTATTTAGGGTTTTTAAGAGGGATTCTATCTTTACGAAAGTTGTAAATACCTGAAGTAATTGGTATAATAAAAACGAAAGAGGAGTTGCGTCCAACAACTCCCCTGGACAGCACCGCAAAAGGCGGTGGCGAATTTTTATTTTACAAAAAATAGCCAGTCTCCTGCTAAAGTGACGGCTATTTTTTGTCGTTTTTAAGCATAGTAACGATCAAACTGACTAAAGCGATGGTGAAAGTACCAAAGCCAAGCATGGTTTGAACGATCTCATATGCGGACAAAAAGCGAACTCCTTTCATAGATTTTAGTACTTATTCCCATAAGCACCACCACCTTTGTGAGAAGTTGCCACCGTCGATCCACTTTACTGTCGAGTTTATTGTAGCACATTGTCGCCACTAAAAACGTTATTTTTATTTAGGGTTTTTAAGAGGAATTCTATCTTTAAGAACGTTGTAAATACCTAAAGTAACTGGTATAATCAAAACGAAAGAGGAGTTGCGACCAACAACTCCCCTGGACAGCACCGCGAAAGACGGTGACCGTTTAATCAGATATTTCAAAGAGAAATAGCCAGACTTCGGTTAAAGTGACGGCTATTTCTTTTTGTCGTTTTTAAGCATAGTGACGATCAAACTGACTAAAGTGTTGATGAAAGTACCAACGCTTAAAGAGTGAAAAATAACCTGAAAAAATTCACTAGAAGAATTTTTTCAGGTTATTTTTATACAGTAGTATTTTTTATTTTAGTTGCGCTTTTCCAATTTGTTCGCTATGACGAACGAGATCTGTTTGATCTAATGTTAAGGCAGCAACTTTTTCATTATTTGTTAATACAACTAAGATGTCCGTTTTCTTCCCAGCCTGCTCAATTGCTGTGAGGTCCATGTCGGCTAGTTGTGTTTTTGGCGTGACTGAATCGCCTTCTTTTACATGGATCGTAAAAGGTAGCCCATTCAATTCGACAGTATCTAGACCCATATGAACGAGAACTTCCAGACCTTCATTAGTTAAAAGACCAATCGCATGTTGTGTATCAAAAATATTTGTTACTTTACCAGCGACTGGAGCATAAACTTTTTCGTTGGAAGGTAGTACAGCATAACCTTCACCCATCATTTTTTGAGCAAAAACAGGATCTGCTACTTCGGTGATTTCCTTGATTTGTCCATCTGCTACAGCGAATAACTCTTCTGTCGGAGCAGAAACTGCTGTTGCATTGGCAGCTTCAAATTTTTGTGGTGAAACGTTGTTTCCATCAGCTGTTTGTAGTTGTAAGCCAGTTGTGTCTTCTACGGGTACAGCAGGATCGATTTTATTTAAGATCCCTTGACGTCTGAAGATTACGGTTAAACCAAATGGAACAATAACTGCAATGATCATAGAAATGATGAACGGAACCCAAGTTTCTGCTTGGATGGCTAGAATACCAGGTAGTCCACCAACACCAATTGCATTAGCACGTACATTCATCAAGTTGGCAAACATTCCAGCTAAACCTGAACCAACCATTGCGGCAACAAATGGGTAAACATATTTTAGATTGATCCCAAACATTGCAGGTTCAGTTACCCCTAGATAACAAGAAATCATTGCTGGAATCGAGATTTGTTCTTCTTTTTTATTTCCGCGATGTAAGAAGATGATCGCAAGAACTGCCGAACCTTGTGCGATATTTGATAAAGCAATCATTGGCCAAAGATTCGTAGAGCCGAAATCGGCAATCAATTGCATATCAATTGCATTCGTCATATGGTGTAAGCCGGTGATTACTAAAGGTGCATATAAGAAACCAAAGACGGCACTAAATAACCAACTGATTGAAGAAGTCAAGCCAGTATTAACAATATTTGAGATCCAACTACCGATTGTCCAACCCACAGGCCCTAAGATGACATGGGCAGCTAAGACTGTTGGGAGTAGAGAGAACAATGGAACAAATATCATAGAAATCGACTGTGGAATATATTTACGGAAGAAAATTTCAAGATAAGCTAACATAAATCCAGCAAGCATCGCTGGAATGACTTGTGCCTGATAACCAATCATATCAACTTGAGCAAAACCAAAATCCCAAAATGGAATATCAGCCGCAGCTGTTGATGCGACACTATAGGCATTTAATAATTGCGGTGAAACTAACGTAATCCCTAAAACAATTCCTAATATTTGTGTAGTGCCCATTTTTTTCGCAATACTCCAAGTGATACCAACTGGTAAGAAATGGAAAATTGCTTCGCCAGGTAGCCATAAAAAGCCGTTTACGCCGTTCCAAAATTGAGAGTGTTCAACAATTGTTCCACCAAGACTTTCAAATTGGATTCCTTCTAATACGTTCCGGAAACCTAAAATCAGTCCCCCTACGATAATGGCTGGAATCAATGGTGTAAAAATTTCTGCCAAAACAGCGATTGCTCGTTGGACAGGGTGGAGATTTTGTTTAGCAGCAACTTTACTTTGCTCCTTGGATACGCCTTCAACACCTGATACAGCAACGAAGTCGTTGTAAAAGGTTGAAACATCGTTACCAATAATGACTTGGAATTGCCCAGCATTGGTAAACATCCCTTTCACACTAGGAATATCTTCGATTGCTTCTTCATTGGCTTTTTTTGGATCATTTAAGACAAAGCGCATCCGAGTGGCACAATGACTAACTGCAGCAATATTTTCCTTTCCACCAATTTCCTTTAACAGTTTCTCAGCATCTGCTTGGTACTTTGCCATAGGAATAAACCCCTTTCTTTTAAAACTTGTATACACAAGTTATCTTATCCATACTATACTTGTTTCTTCCTACTATTGCAAGCGTTTTACAAGCGAAAAATGAAAAAATGTAATCGTTACACTTGGCTTAGTGTAGGGATATGTGAAAAGAGGGGGCAATTGAAATAACAAAAAAGCTGTAGTATAGTTTATATGCGACTAAAAGAAATTGAATATTAAGTGGAGGAAATGTAATGAATAAATTTAATGAAATTTTTTTAGATTTAGAGCAAAAAATTTTGGATCAACAATACCCTCCGCATACTTTGCTCCCTAGTGAAAATCAGCTGATTCAAATTTATGGTGTTTCACGAGAAACAATTCGAAAAGCGCTTAACCTGTTAACGACTGAAGGTTATATCCAAAAGAAACAAGGAAAGGGTTCGATTGTTTTAGACCGCAATCGATTTGATTTTCCAATTGCAGGATTAACAAGCTACAAAGAATTACAGGAAACACAACGAATCCCAAGTGAAACCATCGTTCAATTAATCGAAGAAACAGAAGTGGACCAATCATTGAGTGAAATAACAGGCTGGAAGAAAAAAACGCCGGTTTGGCATTTGGTTCGTCAAAGGAAAATCAATGGAGAAGTGGTTATATTAGATCGTGATTATTTATTAAAAAATGTGGTACCAACTTTAACAGCAACACAAGCTGCTGGCTCGATCTACGAATACTTTGAAAATGAATTGCAACTAACGATTGCTTACGCCCAGAAAGAAATTACCGTTGAAGAAGTAACTCCTGAAATCGAAGAGATGATGGATCTACATGGAGATCGCTATGTCGTGGTAGTAAGAGGACTGGTTCACCTCGAAGATACAAGGTGTTTCGAGTATACAGAATCAATTCACCGTTTAGATAAATTTCGTTTCGTCGAGTTTGCTAGACGTCGTAAAGTCTAAGCAATTATTACTATGAGCAGAATGTTTGCTTCTGATACTTTTGTCGTTATGATTAAAAGAAAAAGGAGGCGTTTTTAGTGGGCGATTTCAAGAAAAATGAGCGTGATTTAAAAGAGGAATTATCTCCAATTTCATATGCTGTGACGCAAGAAAACGCAACAGAAAGACCATTTAGTGGGAAATATGATGATTTCTATGAAAAAGGGATCTATGTCGATATTGTCAGTGGGGAGCCATTGTTTAGCTCAGCCGAAAAATACGATGCGGGATGTGGCTGGCCGGCGTTCAGTAAACCAATCACTAGAAAAGATATTAAAGAAAAGGCCGACTTTTCTCATGGTATGCACCGAGTGGAAGTGCGAAGCAGTCAAGCAGATTCTCATTTAGGGCATGTATTCAATGATGGTCCTGCTGAAAAAGGCGGACTACGTTATTGCATCAATTCTGCGGCTTTAAAGTTTATTCCATATGAAGAAATGGAAGAACAAGGATATGGAGAATATCTATCACAAGTTGAATAAGGAAGAGCTTTATTTTTGGGTAAAAAATCTTGAGACAATTTTTGATTGTTTCAAGGTTTTTTCTTATTTATCTTTATTGAAGCGTTGTTTCCTGAATATTGATCCTTTGTTTTGAGGAAAGTGCTGAAACTCTGATCGTTCAATTTAAAATCTCTTGCAAAAAATGTTTATCCTAAAAACCTTGATAAACTTACGTTAAAAAGGAGAAGCGTAGCTCGATCTTCTGTTCTCTTTTTTCAAAAGAAAAAGTATGCTACAATGGAAGAAAATATGCGAACATATGTGTGTGAAAGAAAGAGGATAACAGATGTATGAATATCTTACAGGTGTAGTAACCTTTATCAATCCTTATTATTTAGTAATCGAAACAAATGGGATCGGTTATCAAATTGCATTAGGCAATCCCTATCGTTATAGTAGTAAGCTAAACAAAGAAATCAAACTTTACGTCCATCAGGTCATTCGAGAAGATGCACATCTTCTGTACGGATTTGATTCTTTAGAAGAAAAACAATTATTTTTAAGGTTAGTTAGTGTTTCAGGAATTGGACCAAAAAGTGCCTTAGCGATTATGGCTAGTGATGATCATTCAGGATTGATTCAAGCGGTTGAAACAGGGGATGTGACTTATCTGACCAAATTCCCTGGTGTGGGTAAAAAAACAGCTCAACAAATGATTTTAGATTTAAAAGGAAAATTTGGCGAATTAAGTATCGATACGCCCTTCAATTTATTTGATGAAAGTACAGCACAAGATGCGACGGCATTATCAGAAGCAATGGAAGCTTTATCAGCACTTGGATATAGTGATAAAGAGGTCAAGCGGGTCGAGAAACAACTAAAAGAAGTAGAAAATCTCACAACAGATGAATACTTACGCCAAGCTTTAAAATTAATGATGAAAAAATAAGGAGGGAAAATGATGACCGATGAACAGTTATTATCCCCTGAAACGGGCGAGAATGAATTAAGTTTAGAGAAGACCCTCCGCCCACGGTTACTTTCCCAATATATTGGTCAAAAGAAAGTGAAACAGGAACTCAAAATATATATTGAAGCTGCCCGTCACAGGGAAGAGCCGCTGGATCACGTTTTGTTATATGGTCCGCCGGGATTAGGGAAAACGACAATGGCAATGGTGATTGCGAATGAAATGGCAGTCAATATACGAACAACTAGTGGTCCCGCAATCGAGCGACCAGGAGATCTGGTTGCTATTTTAAATGAGTTAGAAGCTGGCGATGTTTTATTTATTGACGAAATTCATCGATTACCTCGTGTAGCAGAAGAGATGCTTTATTCTGCCATGGAAGATTTTTACGTTGATATAATGGTTGGACAAGGACCAACTGCTCATCCTGTTCATTTTCCTTTACCACCTTTTACATTAATTGGCGCAACAACTCGTGCAGGTATGCTTTCAGCGCCACTTCGTGATCGATTTGGGATCATTTCTCATATGGAATATTATGAAGAAGCTGATTTAAGAGAAATCGTGATTCGTTCTGCTGACATTTTTCAAACAGAGATCATCGAAGAAGGTGCACTGGAAATTGCTAGACGTTCAAGAGGAACACCACGGATTGCTAACCGCTTGTTAAAAAGGGTACGTGATTTTGCACAAGTACAGGGAGATGGCAAGATCAATCAAACTATTGCCGATCAAGCATTAACGTTGTTACAAGTCGATCAGGCAGGTTTGGATTATGTCGATCAGAAACTATTACGTACGATGATTGAATTATATGGTGGCGGACCGGTTGGATTGAGTACGTTATCTGTCAATATTGGTGAAGAAAGAGAAACTGTTGAAGATATGTATGAACCTTTTTTGATCCAAAAAGGTTTCTTGAAACGGACACCTCGTGGAAGGATCGCCACACCATATGCCTATGAACATTTTGGATACGATTATCAAGTATAAAAAAGGATACTTGAATCGACTGTCCATATAAATACTTTTTCAAGAAAATCGTAGAATGAGAAGTTTTTGTAAAGAAGATAGGAGATGATGAGATGGGCGATACACCGCATACTAAGCAATTGATTAAAAACGTATTGATTGATTTATGTCAAAAGCAGTCTTTTCAAAAGATCAGTGTACAGAAAATCGCCCATGAGGCAGGCATCAATCGCCAAACATTTTACTACCATTTTACAGATAAATACGATTTGTTGCGATGGGTATATTACGAAGATTGTTTATGCTATTTAGATCCTCATTCTCTTTCTTTAGACAACTGGGAAGAGCAAGCATTAAAAATGTTGAAGGCAATTGCTGCACAAAAAGAATTTTATGCGAACACTGTTACATCTGACCAAGAAATACTACAAAAAGAGTTTACTGCTGTTATCCAGCAATCATTTATTAAGATTTTTGATCAAATGGATGAAGAAAAGCAGTTATCAAAAGCGGACAAATTGTTTTATGCTCGTTTTTTTTCTTATGGATGTAGTGGGGTTCTAATCAATTGGATTACACATGATTACGAAGAGACGCCTCTAGAAATCGCCGTCCAATTGTTCCGCTTAGCCAAAGATACAGAATTATATTCCTATCGGTTGTATGCAAAAGAAGAGCTGGAAACAAATGATTAGAAGGAGAGCAAACATGACGAAAGTTTTATTTGTATGTCTAGGAAATATTTGCCGTTCACCAATGGCAGAAGGTTTGTTGAAGAAAATGGTAGCTGAAGACGGACAATCTGATCGATTTTTGATTGATTCTGTAGCGACAAGCACTTATGAAGTGGGGCGTTCACCTCATAAAGGAACAAAGAAAATTTTAGAAAATGAGAACGTGGATACGAGTCAAATGATTGCACGCCAAATCACAGAAGAAGATTTTCAACGATTTGATTGGATCATTGGCATGGATCAATCTAACGTAGAGAATTTACAACGGATGGCACCGACCGACGCACAACATAAGATCCATTTATTTTTAAGTCGGGTTCCTGGAAAAGAAACACAAAATGTTCCTGATCCATACTATACCGATAACTTTGACGAAACTTACCAATTATTGACTGAAGGGCTCAAGTATTGGATGCAAGAATGGAAAAAAGATAAATAAAATAACGATATATCTATATAGGTAACGCTTTCTTTTTGTTGCTCAGTATAGATAATATTCTTGTTATTTCGTTAAATCTTAGGTAGAATATAGTTAATTAAGTAACACTTTCTTAGCTAAAGGAGGAGTGCATTCAATGAACGAAGAAACAGTATCACCAATGAAGAAATTGACCAAGTTAGTCACGCATACGTCGTATCAGCTTTTTGATTCTTTTGTAAATGACACTGAAAAAATAGCAGAGAATGTACGTTTGCAAGGAAAGTTTGTTTTAGAGCTGCAAAAAGCAGCTACTCAACATAGTTTAGTGATTTTACAAGTAAGAGCCAATCGAAAAAGTAATAAGTACGAAACGATTTCAGGCTGGGTAGCTACAAAAAATGTTGAAAAAGAAGTAGTCATGATTCGCCTACAAAACAAGGAACAACAAATACGAATGGTTCCAATTGATCAAATCGAAAAAATCACCAGTCTTTCTCCAGCAGGAGATCAAGAGCGGTTATCTAAATAGAAGCAAAAAAAGCGATGGAATAGATTCTTCATTTTCCGTCGCTTTTTGCTTTTTTTCATATGATGTTGGCGAAGAGAAAACTTAAAATCAATACTAGAGCAGTACATAATTAAGTCATGAGGATAGATGGATTTTATCAATCAATAGAGAGGTGTTATGGGTGCCAAAGAATCGTTTGATTAATTATATGACCAAAAATTGGAAGATAGCCGGATGGAATATATTTGATTCTTTATTCCTTTCTGCAGCTGTAATCGTTGTTTCTTTAAATATAGTGTTCGTCCTATTTCCAGATTTGGATAACTATTATACAAACGCATTAAATTTATTTTTGATTGGTCTGATGATGGTGTTTGTTGGCTTGGGAGAATCAGTAAAATCTAAAGTTGGAAAACGAATCGATGTCTTAGTTGGCAGTGTTTGGGTAATTTATTTCTGCCTCTATTACTTTACAGGTTTTCATAATCCTACTTGGATGAATTGGCATTTTTTTTGATACGATAAAACGAAAACCAAGAATGATACTTTGAAAAATTGGTAAGACTATTAGGAATGACAAAAGCTGGCTAGTTGGTGATAGATAAACTAAAACACAAAATGGTTGAGACAAAACTATTTTTCAGGCTTGTCTCAGCCATTTCTAGTTCAATAAAAAAGTCCTGCTAGCCGGGGAGCTAGCAGGATAAGGAGTTAAAAATGAAAAAGTGTTGTTAGGGTTGTTTGTTGGTATGCTTATATATTACTCAGGAGTTGTGAATTTTTTGTGACGAAAGTTTTTGGAAGTTGGTAATTTTTTTAGGAAAATATATTTCTGCTAGCCATTTGACTAAATAGTTAAGTACATCCAATGGATTCATTCAAAAAGTAATTTTGTCAGTTATCTGTTGATTCTAATGACTTAGTAAAAAATTCAGAGCCGAAAATAGAAGTAAAATACACAGGTTCCTTCTTGTATATATAAATAGAGCATATTTGAAGCACTTTTCCACTGTTAGATGCAATCTAATAATGGAAAGTTACTTCAAATATGCTCTGTTCATTTCACAGAAGTGATGATAGTACACCGTTCCTTCTTTTAGAAGAATGATCGTCCTAGATGCCGTTACTCTACAACAGGTGTTTCTTTTTTAACCATACTCCAAATCAAGCCAATTACTAAACCAATCAATGCTGGGACGATCCAACCCATTCCTAATTTAAAGAATGGCAGATAATTCGTTGCGAAGTCTAACAACGTTTTGACAAAGCTGGTTTGCTTGATTCCGTCTGGGCAAGCATTTAAACCGTCTAAAATTGAAGCAATTAGTGTAAAATAAGTGGTCATGCGGTAAACAGCAGGACGTTGTTTAAACAATGGACCCACAAGAACGAGTAAGATCAAGGTCATTGCTAAAGGATAAATAAACATCAAGACAGGTAATGAAATTTGGATGATATTTGTCAATCCCACAGTAGCGACCAAACAAGCAAGTGCACTAGCTAGTGTCACAAATACAATGTAATTTCTTTTAGGAAACAGATCGGTAAAGGTTTCTGCGAAAGCAGTGATTAGTCCAATCCCTGTTTTTAAGCAAGCAAGGATCACAATAAGAGCGAGCAAGATACTGCCATAAGTTCCTAAATAATGATCTGCGATTTGCGCTAGTGCGATCCCGCCATTTGAACTTAAAGCAAATCCACCGAGACTCATTGTTCCCACATAAGCAAGTAATGTGTAGATGATTCCCATCAAAACGATACTGATTGCACCAGATTTGATCGTATCCTTAGCAATCTCAGAAGGCTTTGTTACACCCATATTGCGAATCGTAGTAACGATAAGGATACCAAATGCTAAGGCAGCAAGTGCATCTAACGTATTATATCCTTGAGTAAAACCAGTAAAGAAAGCATGTTCTTGATAACTAGGTTGGACAGTAGCTTGATCGATTGCACCCAATGGATGAATAAAAGCAAGTACCAACAAGATTCCTAGTAAAATCAAAAAGGCAGGATTAAGGAATTTTCCTACATAATCAAGGATTTTAGTAGGCCGTCTGGATAACCACCAAGCAGTGAAGAAAAATAAAATACTAAAAATAACTAAAAATACATGTTGTTGCTTGGCTTGGATAAATGGAGCTAAACCAATTTCAAAAGAGGTAGTTGCTAATCTTGGTAAGGCGAAAAACGGTCCGATGACGAGGTAAAGCAAAACAGTAAAAACCAAAGCATATTTTTTGCCGATCCGTTCTGCTAATTCATAAACCCCTGATGTTTTTGAAACACCGATGGCAATTACACCTAAAAAAGGTAGTCCGATCCCAGTTACTAAGAAGCCAAGATTGGCCCAGAAAACGGCAGAGCCAGATTCTTGTCCCATGTGAACGGGAAAAATCAAATTACCAGCACCAAAAAATAAACCGAATAACATTGAACCGATAAACATACTTTCTTTGAACGTCAATTTTTTTGTCATAGATTTCTCCTTTACTTATTTATACTTTTTTTAAAGTAACAAAAATAACGTAGTTTAGCAATGTTTTTCTAATCAAATAATGAGTATAAAGTATTGATCTTGAGTTGAAATAATCATTATATCCTGAGTGGTTCTGTGAGAGAGTAATTGAAGGGGAGATGTTCTATAAGTAATTGACCAAAAAATCTGGAGGCTGAGCCAAAACTTGCCTCAGTCGCTTCTAGAAGCTCTAAAACCGAATAAATGGTGAGACAAAAGTGGCATCTTCGGAAATTCCTTCTTATTCTTGATGCGAAACACTTTTGTCTCAATTTCATATTCTAAAGATTTTTTGCGGCTTATAAAAAAGAGAGTCCTAACATACTTTTATCAATCTATTTTTTTT
Organism: Enterococcus sp. C65; assembly: GCF_040887165.1. NCBI lineage: Bacteria > Bacillati > Bacillota > Bacilli > Lactobacillales > Enterococcaceae > Enterococcus > Enterococcus sp. C65. Next base: position 186,201 of record NZ_JBFOFG010000002.1, read on the forward strand.
TAGTATGGATTGTTGTCTGTATTTCAAAGTGATTGTTTCTCGTATTTCATTCGATAAATGATCAATAACCCAATAAACCAAACAGGAGTTAAGAGTAAAGCAATACGTGTGTCTTTGCCAAGAAATAAAACTAGACAAATGAAAATCATGTAGGCAAAAACAAGAAAATTACTATAAGGATAAAAAGGCATTTTGAACGTATGCTCTTTTTTACCTAACATACTTTTACGATATTTTAAGTGAGTGTAAACGAGTATTCCCCAGATAAATAAAAAGCAAGTAGTCGCAATACTGCTGACGAGTGTAAATACTTCACTAGGCATCACATAATTTAGGATAACGGAAATAAAAATCACAATAGTTGAAAAAACTAACGCATTTCCTGGTACACGGTGAGAAGTCAACTGACGGAATTTTTTAGGCGCGCTACCTTCTTGTGAAAGAGAGCGTAACATACGTCCTGTACTGTAGATCGCGCTGTTACAAGCAGAAGCCGCAGCACTCAATACGACTAAATTAATCAAAGATGCGGCTATGGTGATCCCAATTTCTGAAAACACTTCGACAAATGGGCTGTTGTTCGCATCTAAGCTATTCCAAGGATAGATAGACATGATAACGAACAAAGAACCAAGGTAAAAAAGAATGATTCGAATAGGAATATTATTGATAGCTTCGGGTAAGACTTTTTCAGGGTTTTTGGTCTCACCAGCAACCAAACCGACTAATTCGATTCCTGTAAAGGCAAATGTGACCATCTGAAAGGAAAGAATGAATCCTTTCGTACCAGTTGGGAAAAAGCCGCCATGTGACCAGAGATTGGTGATACTAGCAGGTCCAGCACTTGTTTTGTAATGGGTAAGAATCATGTAAATACCAACGATAATAAATGCAATAATGGAAACGACTTTGATCAAAGCAAACCAAAATTCTAATTCACCAAATAGTGAAACAGCCACCATGTTTAAACCAAGCAGTAAAATCAGAGCGATCAATTCAGGAAGCCATTGTGGGACTCCTGGAACCCAGTAACGGACATACATCCCGATCGCTGTCAAATCCGCCATAGCGATCGCAACCCAACAAAACCAATAAGTCCAACCTGTTACGAAAGCAACTTTTTTTCCAAGATATTCTGCAACAAAATCAAGAAATGAATGATTATTTGTATTAGATAATAAAAGTTCACCTAAGGCACGCATAATAAAGAAGCAAACGCACCCGGTAATAAGATAAGCCAGTAAAATAGAGGGACCAGCTAATTGAATCGTTTTTCCTGCTCCTAAGAAAAGACCTGTTCCGATCGCACCACCAATCGAAATCAATTGAACGTGTCTATTCTTAAGTCCACGCTGTAGTTCTTGTTGCTCTTCAACCATTGTTTAATCATCCTAACTAAAAAATTTGATAATTTCTATATTAATAGAATTTTCTAAAAATTACAACTTAATTCAGAAAATATTCAAAAATTCATTTTCAAACAAATGCAATCAGACCAATCAATCTAAGAAGAGAGGGCTGATCGACTGATGAATTAATGAATGGTGTTCAAATAGATTGCAGATAAACATGAGAAAATAGTGAATCATTTCCCAAAAAAGGAAAAGCCTTTATCAAAACGAACCTGTCGTTTCGGATAAAGGCTTTCTTCTATTTTTTTAAGATACGTGATAAAAACTCTTTGGTACGTTCTTCTTTTGGATGAACAAAAATATCATCAGAGGTTCCTTCTTCAGCAACAACACCTTTATCCATGAAGATGACACGATCAGAAACATCTTTTGCAAATTCCATTTCATGTGTCACGATAATCATCGTTAAACCAGTGTGAGCTAGGTCTTGAATGGTATTCAATACTTCTCCGACCATCTCAGGATCAAGTGCTGATGTTGGTTCATCAAATAACATTACATCTGGGTCCATTGAGAGGGCTCTAGCGATTGCCACACGTTGTTTTTGACCGCCTGATAATTGAGAAGGTTTGGCTTCAATATAACGTTCCATTCCAACTTTTTCTAGATTTTCAAGAGCGACTTTACGAGCTTCGTCTTTGTTTCTTTTTAAGACAGTCGTCTGACCAGACATACAGTTTTCTAAGACATTCATGTTATTGAAAAGATTGAACGATTGGAATACCATTCCGACATTTGTTCGATATTTAGGCAAGTTATATTTTGGCGCAAGAATATTTTCGCCATTATACATAATTTCGCCACCAGTAGGTTTTTCTAAAAGGTTGATGCAGCGTAAGAAAGTTGATTTACCAGAGCCAGAAGAACCAATGATGGTTACAACTTCACCTTTATGGATATCCATGCTGATGTCTTTTAATACTTCATTTTCACCAAAGCTTTTTCTTAAATGATTGATTTTAATGATTTCTTCACTCATGATTCTTCCTCCTTATTCCTGCAAGTTGGCGTTGTCAACTTCTTCAATTTTTGTATAGGCTGAAGGACCATCGATTTTTTTCTCCACTACACGCAAGATTCTGGTAATCGTAAAGGTCATAACCAAGTAAATGATACCTACGATTGTAAATGTTTGGAAGAATTGGAAGTTTGCTCCTGCAGCAGAGTTTCCTTGGAAGAATAGATCAGCTACACCAATAACACTTAAGACTGCTGTATCTTTGATATTGATAACAAATTCATTCCCGGTCGCAGGTAAGATGTTACGTAAGACCTGAGGAACAACTACTTTTCGCATTGTTTGTCCATGTGTCATACCAATTGCTTGCGCTGCTTCAAATTGTCCTTCATCGACAGCGAAAATACCACCACGGACGATTTCAGTCATATAAGCACCGGTATTGATCGATACAATGAATAAGGCAGCAATCGTACGATCAAGGGAGATTCCAAAGGCTAATGCTAATCCGTAAAAGACGACCATAGCTTGAACCATCATTGGTGTTCCACGGAATATTTCAATATAAATCGATAGTAGTAAATTTGCTAACTTTTGGAAGAAACGTGTCACGGCATTGTCAGACTCAGGAATAGAACGGAAAACACCGATCAACAAGCCTAAGGTAGTTCCAATAACTGTCCCAATCAATGCAATAAATAACGTAAGTCCTGCACCACGAAGGAACATATTCCCATATTGATCCCAAATCGTTTTGAAATCAGTGAACAAACCAGCTTTTTCTCCCTCTGTATTTGTTGAAGCGGGTTGATCTTTGATTGCTTGATCCATAATTTCTGTACGTTCTTTTTGAGAGATACCGCTAAGAATTTGGTTAACTTTTTGGATATCTGGGTCACCTTTACGCATTCCAATAGCGATTTGGACATCTTCAGGATTTGTTTGAAAACCATTCTGACCAGTAAATTCTAACATTTTTAAATCTTTATTGACGCTAGTTGCTGTTACCCCTTCAGGTCGTTCGCTGACATAACCATCAATCATACCTGAAGCAAGAGCGGTACGCATCGCAGAGAAGTTATCCATTGCTTGTTGCTTTTGCACATCAGGAATTTGATCGATGACATTATAATGGAAAGTATTCAATTGAGCAGTAATCTTAGCATTTGATAGATCCGCCAAACTTTTTGCATTGGCATATTTACTATCTTTTTTGACGACTACAACAAGTTGTGATTCATAATAAGGATCGGTAAAATCAATTTCTTTTTTACGTTCTGCTGTGGGGCTCATCCCAGCAATAATCGCATCGATTTTGCCAGATTGTAACGCAGGGGCTAATCCATCCCATTTGGTTTGCATGATGACTAATTTTTTCCCTAATCCATCCGCAACTTTTTTGGCAATTTGGACATCATAACCACCAGCATAGCTTTTTTGACCTTGGATCGGTACAGCGTTGTGGGCATCTGTTTGCTGTGACCAGTTGAAAGGGGCATACCCCGCTTCCATACCTACACGGAACTCATCTGTTGGTGTTTTCTCATCGGCATTCACGAAACTTCCTACAGGGAAGAATGAAAAAATAAATGCCATCAATAGGGTAAGTGTAACTGAACTTTTTTTCATAATCTTTCTCCTTTTCTTTTTACACATACGGCTCGACGATTTCATCAGGAATGAAACGGGCGAAGTTCCGCTTCAGCTAACTTAATTTTACTGTCAGATAGACGTACTTATCAAATTAACTGTTTACGCATAATTTTTTTACGAGCGGTTAAACAAATGCGTTGCAGTAGCTTATCAGGAGAAATAAAAAACGACCGCTTCAAGAATATAAAAGGGTCGCTAACATTTCACAAAAGTGATAAACCTCTCACAAAACATAGCGCAACTTAGCATCACTGCTAAGACAGTCCACAAGCTCTTAACTTGTGTCCCAACGTAAACTTCAAGCAAAGAAGAGTACATTTCGGCGATCTTCCCTAGTCCTGCTTCACGGTGTTTGCTTCACTCCACAGGGTTAATGATTCTCGCGACCTCTACCTCATTGATTGAGGTATCTCGTATTCAGTTATTTATACAAAAAATAGTTTACGATAGACAAAGCACTTTGTCAATCTATAACAGAAGTTTTCTTGTGAAGTATTGATAGCTATAGAAAATTTCTATAATTATACAAAAAATAAGAAAAATGATATTCAAAAAGAGCGAGAGTTGTAAAAGAATAATTATTCATTAAATAAATAAAAATTAGGACACGAATCTATTTAAGTGTCCTAATTCCTACTTATTATATAAAATAAAGCAGTCGAAAAGATGAGCTGCTTAGCAATAGCTGACCCGATCAATCATTTTCGATCCTGGCTTTCTGTTTATTATGCTGTTTTACTAACTACTTTTTTTTCACGACCTAAGATTGCTTGAAGAATAATCGTTACGCCATAAATAGCCAATATTAGATAAATCAGACTTGAATATTGAGTGATTCCCCAACCCCATGTTCGGAAAATAACTAAGGTAATCGCTAAAACGATCGCAGCAAGTACATTGAAAAATGCAAATGCCCAAAGATTTCCATTTTCTTTACGAGCAAGGTAAAAAATTGAAAAATAAATACTTAATGCTAACCAGGCGATACAAGCTAAAATCACGCCCCAGTAAATAATGGATGGTACCATACCAACTCACCTCACTTTTGTTCTATATGCTTGGTTTATCGTACTATTAGATAGCAATAGTGATGATCATACCGAAGAATCTAGCAGTATTGTAGCACGTTTTCATTGGTTTGTCAGTCTATATTGTGAGATGTTTCTCAAAAAATGAAATCGTTTGAATAAAAAGTACGATCAATCAATAAACGAAAGATAGATGTATAATAAGAGAGAGGTGAAAGGAAATGAAAAAAGTAACCGTTGAAGAAGCGGTAGCAACAATAGCCACTAGTTCAAAAATCACTTTCCTAACTGGCGCTGGGGTATCAACGCCTTCTGGTATTCCCGACTATCGATCGTTAAAAGGAATCTATCATGGATTGGAACAACCCGAATACCTTCTAAGTCATGAAGCAATGAACAATGAGCCACAAAAATTTTATTCATTTGTGAAAAAAATCTATCATCCAACAGCAAGACCAAATATTATTCACTTAGAAATGACAAAGTTAGCCTCAAAAAAGCAAGTTTGGGTAGTTTCCCAAAATATCGATGGATTACATGAAAAAGCGGGAAGTCCAAAACTTGTGAATTTTCACGGAAATCTTTATCATTGCTATTGTAGGAAATGTGGGAACACCGTTTCTTGGGAAACCTATTTACAAACAGATCAACATGCAACATGTGGGGGACAAATTCGACCAGATATCGTGTTGTATGGGGAGGGATTTAATGATGAAGTCATAGAGCGAGCAACATCGGCTGTTCAACAAGCAGAGTTGATCGTCATCGTCGGAACGAGTTTTCAAGTACACCCGTTTTGTGACTTAATCCAATTTCGTAATACGAAGTCTCAAATCTTAGTAATCAACCAAGAGCCAATCCAGTTAGACCAAGAATATGATTTTCTGCAAACGGACGGTGCTATAGTATTTGAAAAATTATCAAAAGGAGCAAATTATGACCATTAGAACAGAAAAAGAAAAAATGATTGCTGGCGAATTATATTTTGCTAATGATCCGGAATTGGTAGCGGATCGTCAATACGCAAGAAGCCAAAGTACGATCATCAACCAAGCAGAAACAGCAGAGCTACGTTCTCAATTACTAAAAGAAACCTTTGGAAAAACGGGAGAAAAAATCTACATGGAGCCAACGATCAATTTTGATTATGGTTACAATATTTGTGTAGGTGAAAACTTCTATGCGAACTACAACTGTACATTTTTAGATGTAAGTACGATCGAAATCGGCGACAATTGCATGTTTGCGCCAAATGTTCAACTTTATACAGCCACTCATCCACTTCATCCAGTGAAAAGAAATAGTGGCTTAGAATATGCGAAACCAATCAAAATTGGTCATAATGTCTGGCTTGGTGGTGGTGTGATCGTTACGCCAGGTGTTACGTTAGGAAACAATGTCGTAGTTGGAGCGGGTTCTGTTGTAACTAAATCTTTTCCTGATAATGTAGTGATTGCAGGCAATCCTGCTCGAGTAATCAAAAAAATATTAGAAGATCAACAACCAGAAAAACTTGAAGACTTACGTCAAACAATCGATCAGATTGATCAACAAATCGTCAAATTACTAGAAAAACGTATGGACACGGTAACGAAAATTGGCGAAGCCAAACAAGCAACGAAAAAAGCAGTCTATGACGAAAAAAGGGAGCAAGAAGTATTAGAAAAAATCGCTAGTCGGTTAGAAAATACGAAATATAAAGAAACGATCACAGCGACATATATCGATCTTATGAAACATTCTCGTGATTATCAAAATGAATTGAATGGGGAGAAAGTGGATGATTGATGGAGAAGCACGGCGCAAAGAGATTCTGCATACCCTGGCAAATGAAGAAAAACCGGTCAGTGCCAGCAAATTCGCTTCACGTTTTCAAGTGAGCCGTCAAATCATTGTCGGAGATATTGCGTTGTTGAGAGCATCAGGTGCGACTATTATTGCAACGGCAAGGGGTTACGTTCTTGAAACCAATGAAACACAGAACGGCTTAGTGAGCAAGATTGCTGTCCAACATGGTCGTGAGCAAACAGAAGAAGAGTTACGCTTGATCGTTGAAGCTGGTGGCGAAGTTTTAGATGTCATTGTAGAACATCCCTTATATGGTGAGTTGACAGGCATGCTTCATATCCAAACAACTCAAGAAATTGAATTGTTTATGAAACGCTATAAAAAAAGTAATGCTACGTTGTTATCTGAGCTGACCGATGGGATTCATCTGCATACCATCCGTTATCCAGATACTAATGTGTTGAGGACGATTAAGCAACAGTTGATAAAAGCAGGAATTCTCTACGAAGGCTAATGAAGAGCAGAGTAGTCTGGGATGAATATATAAGAACATTAAATAATAAATAACTGGTATGATTTGTCCATTTATGAATCGTACCAGTTATTTTATTTTTTTGAAAAAATAAGTGTTCGACTATTTTATTTATAAATTACAATAATACGGAATATGAATAATTCAAGCACTATTCTTCTACATAATAAAAAAATAGTGGGAACCAAGTTTAGCAATAGATGTTTTTAATACATACTAAAGTAAAGGAGTTAAACCAAATGGATAAATTCACTAGCAAAACAGTTCAAGGTAATGGGGAAAAGGCTAAAGTCACAGCAAACATCCAAGAAAACGCAGAAGTGAAAGACCAAAAAGAAGTAAATTCCAATATGCCTTTTATCCAGCAAAAAATAGAAGAAATTTTCACTTTACAATGGGGAATTCAAGAAGTAGGACAAAAATTAGAACAAAGATTTGTACAAGAATTAGCAGCAAAACAAAGCTTCATTAGCCTCTGTAAAAAAAATCAGAATCAGAATATTGAGGAAATTAGTAACAAATTCAACGAGTTAAACAAAACAAGTGGAATAGTCAATCCAATTCCGACTTTCATCAATCAAAAGTTAGAAGAAACTTTCCTATTGAACAAGCGTATTCTGGAAATACATGACACAACAGAAATAGATAGTAAGTCAAAGAAATCAATGATTGAGAACTTAGAAAATTCGAAGGATAAGCTTATGGATCAATTAATTAAGAAAGTTAGTGAAGAATTCAACGAACTAAGAATGGATAAATCAATTAGCGAAACAGTTCAAGGCAATGATGAAAAGGCTGAAGTCACAGCAAACATCCAAGAAAACGCAGAAGTGAAAGACCAAAAAGAAGTAAATTCACCAAATAATCTACTGAAAACAAGTGGGACAGTAAATACAAATATGCCTTTTATCCAGCAAAAAATAGAAGAAATTTTCACTTCACAATGGGGAATTCAAGCAATAGGACAAAAAGGAGAACAAGTATTAAATAAATCAAGATTTGACCGCGTTACATACTTTAAAAACCAGAAGAATCAGAATATTGAGGAAATTAGTAACAAATTCAACGAGTTAAACAAAACAAGTGGAATAGTCAACCCAATTCCGACTTTCATCAATCAAAAGTTAGAAGAAACTTTCCTATTGAACAAGCGTATTCTGGAAATACATGACACAACAGAAATAGATAGTAAGTCAAAGAAATCAATGATTGAGAACTTAGAAAATTCGAAGGATAAGCTTATGGATCAATTAATTAAGGAAGTTAGCGAAGAATTCAACAAATTAACAAAAGAACAATCAAAACAGACATTAAGAAGCATGAAAGAAATACAAAAGGTAAAAAACACAAGACAAAATCCTTTATCTAAAAGGGCAAACTCTTCACCACAAAAAGCAGAACCAGATCAAAAGAAGTCAAGATAGTAATATAAGTTGCAATAACATTGAATATGAATTATTCAGGTACTATTTTTCTACATACTAAAGTAAAGGAGCTAAAACAAATGGATAAATCAACTAGCGAAACAGTTCAAGGAGATAGTGAAAAGGCTAAAGTCACAGCAAACATCCAAGAAAACATAGAAGGAATTTTTATATTTGACGAAGTGATTCGAGAAACTCAAGAAATGGTAAGAACAAAGGAACTGATAAGATCAGGAGAATCACTGATTGCGATCTTAATAAATCGAAAGGAACAGTATATTAAGGAAAATAGCAGAAACCTCAACGAATCAAAAAAAGAACAAACACAACAGGCATCAAGTAACATGAAAGAAATGAAAAAGGTAAGAAATACAAATAAAAAGCCTTCATTGCTAAAGGTAATGTTCAATAAACTAATGAGAAGGTCAAAAAATAAGGACAAAAAAGAAGTAAATTCACCAAATAATCCAATAGAACCAAGTGGAATTGAAAATACGTCTTTACTCAAACAAAAGATAGGAGAAATTTTCATATTTGACGAAGTGATTCGAGAAACTCAAGGAAAGGAACTGACAGAATCAGGAAAAAAAGTGAGTGAGTACGTAAAAAATCAGAAGAATCAGCTTATTGAGGAAATGAGCAAAGAATTCAATGAATCAGACAAGGCAAGTGGAATCGAAAACCCCGTTTCGTCTTTAATCAATCAAAAATTAGAAGAAAATTTTGAGGCGAATCAATTCGTTCAAAAATACGAAAAAGATGTAAGCACACATACTTCCGCAATGGTACTATCGATTAAGTTATTAAAAAATAAGAAGTATGCTATTGAGGAAACTATTGGAAAAATCAACGAATTAAAAAAACAACCACAACAGACATTAAAAAGCATGGAAGAGGTACAACAGGTAAAAAATACAAGTCAAAATCCTTTATCTAAAAGGGCAAACTCTTCACCACAAAAAGCAGAACCAGATCCAAAGAAGTCCAAGATAATGCAACAAGTAGGCCAACCGGATCAAAGTCGGTCATGATATCTGAAATGGTTAAGGTAAGATCGTTACACTAAGAGAATAATATTGTAGTACAAGAGTTTACGTACTTGAAACTAATGAAACAAAGAACGGCTTAGCGAGGAAAAGAGTTGCCTGGGCTGAATATATAAGAACATTAAATAATAAATAACTGGTATGATTTATCCATTTACGAATCGTACCAGTTATTTTATTTTTTGGGAAAAGAAGGAAGAAACTAGTTTCATTTTTTAAGTAAAATGGGACAATAGGAAGTTTTGCAGCTGAATTTATTTTTTGATTCTACTTTTTTACAGAAGTATTCGTGACATAAATAAAATATAGGAGTTGAAGCGCATGATAGGATGGATCTATCAGTTTGGAAACGTGATTCGCTTTTTGGATGATGAAATTAGCGTAAATTTAAAGCAAGCTAACTTACGAATAGCAACATTCAATGCATGTTCAAATAAAAATCAGACTGAAATAAGCCTCCTAAATAAATCGGAGGATCCTCAATCTAAGCTAATAAAAGAACAATCTCAACGCTTGTCTATGAAAAATTATGTACAGAAAGATATTAGTTATCTATCGAAAGAAAAGCTTGCTGAATATGCAAATATAGCAGAACAGCGAATCATCGAATGAAAGACAAAGAATTCTGGAGATAAAGTACTGGAACAACAAACTAGTTTTTGGAAGGAGTACAATAAAGTTGCTATCTGAATTAAAGAGTATTGAAATGTTGGAAAAGCGGAAAAGAAATATAATAGAATCCCCCTTTTTATACGAACAAAGAACTGTTGAACAAACGATCAGTTGGATCGATGACCACTGGGGATCGTTTTTCGATAGAAGTGAGCGTACAAAGAATCTCTTAAAAAAAAATCTTACCATTTGTCAAGAGGATCTAGAATTTAGAGCACAAGCAGATAAGCTACAATTTGAGATAAATCAACGACCTGTTTCAGAAATAAATGCGTTTTTAAGAGCAGTGGCAGAACGAATAGTTAAAATACAAACAAAACTACAAGAAATCGAATTAAACTCTTCTGAATTTGACTGGCGGCCCCCATATTCTGCAAAAAAAGAATTAGAGAAGTGGAAAAGTTTCGTGGTGGAAATATACAAGTCGCAGGCTGTTCTGATACAACCTTATCTATATGATAAAAATACAGTTGAGGATAAAATAAAACAATTGCCGAGTAATAATGCCACACTCTTTAATTTGATGGCTAGAAAAAGATGCGAGAAAGATCTTGCGTTACGATCTGAAGCAGAAACAATAATTGAAAATATAAAATGCAAAACTACTCCAGAAATAGTACATGTATTAAAAAAAATAGAAGGTCAAATTGAAAAAATTAAAGTTGGAATCAATAAATTAAAAGTATCAAATTCTGAATTAGAGACAGAAATTACTAAAAATCAATTAATGCAAAAAGATGAGCTAATAGGAGAACGCAAAGATCAATTAAAAATCTTGACTCAGCAACTTCGTGCTCGGCGAGAGAATCAATGCTATACGCAACAGAATGGAGAAAAACAGTTAGACAAATGGATGAAAATGATCGATGAAATAGAACGTTGGGCAAAAACAAACAAGATAGACCTAACGAAGGTGGAAAAGAATCTGACGTTAAGCCCAGCTCCAGAGAAACAAGGGCAGAAAAAGATAGTAGAATGCATAACTAGAGAGGGGAGTAAACTTAAACGACAAGAAGAAAAAGTGGGAGAAAATGGACATAGTAAAAACAGAAACCAGTTTAATGAACAACGAACACATCGCTGATTCTTAGTAATATAAAAAAGGAGTGGGGCTCCCCACGTCAAAAAGCAACATCTTCGAAAAAATGAGTAGCGATTTCCGAAGATGTTGCTTTTTAGTTCAATTTCTTACGAGTCATTTAGATTGAAATACAACTTTCAATCATTTTTATTCAATCACCAATACGCCTTCTTTAAGGGCAAATGGATTCTTTTCGTTGATATGGTCGTAGAACATCACGCCGTTGATATGATCAATTTCGTGTTGGACAACGATTGCCTCATAATTTTTCAAGCGGATTTTATGTTTCTCGCCATTCATATCTGTATAAGAAACCGTGATCTTAGCGTGGCGGACTACGTAGCCAGGTACTTCTCGGTCAACAGATAAACAGCCTTCTCCTTCGCCAAGGCAAGCATCTTGAACTGAGTGACTAAGGATTTTTGGATTATACATTACCGTACTTAGCGTGGGTTCTGTTACTTCTGGATCAGGGCTTGGCACGTGTACAGCAATGATGCGTTTAGAAATATCTAGTTGAGGAGCAGCTAAACCAACCCCTCCACGTAAGTTTAATTCTTCCGCTTTGATTGGATCTTGGCTATTTTTCAGGAATTCGAGCATTTCTTTTCCTAGGTCGATATTTTCTTTGCTTAATGGGAGAGCAACTTCTTCAGCTACTTCCCGCAAAGTAGGATTTCCTTCACGGATGACATTATCCATTGTGATCATGGAATATGTACCCCTTTCTTTTTAGACAGTTACACGTCTATTTTCGCATTATAGTTTAACATAAAATTTAAAAAGTAGGAGAAAGTTTGTTTAAAAACTAAATTTTCTTAATGATTCTTCACTTGATTTCTCCCGTAGATTCAGGTAAAGTATAGCTGTATGCGTAAGGCATATCGCCTGTTACTTGGTTAAGCGAATCACCAACGTTTTACTCAGTCACAGGGGAATAATCGAAAGAGGTGAAAGAAATGGCAATTTCAAAAGAACGTAAAAATGAAATCATCAAAGACTATGCACGCCATGAAGGGGATACTGGTTCTCCAGAAGTACAAATCGCTGTATTAACGGAAGAAATCAACCACTTGAATGAACATGCACGTATGCATAAAAAAGATCATCATTCATACCGTGGCCTAATGAAAAAAGTTGGTCACCGTCGTAACTTGTTAGCTTACCTACGTAAGACTGATGTACAACGTTACCGCGAATTGATCAAACGCTTAGGTCTACGCCGTTAATTTTGACAAAAAGAGTGGGGTTCAAATGAATCTCACTTTTTTTACTGTAATACCTAATACAACCATTCTCGAAAAAAGCATGATAGACTCCTACTAACCAAATGAAAGCTGGATAAGCGACGTTTGGCGGTTTTCATTTGTTTAGTAGCGTCTTGCTTTCACGAGAAAGAAAAGGAGTAATTATGTCAGAAAAACAAATATTCAAAACGACATGGGGAGGCCGTCCCTTACAAATCGAAGTCGGTCAATTAGCAAAACAAGCGAACGGAGCAGTTTTAGTTCGCTATGGAGATACTGTAGTTTTAAGTGCGGCAGTTGCTTCAAAAGAAGCAAAAGATACTGACTTCTTCCCGTTGACGATCAACTATGAAGAAAAGATGTATGCTGCCGGTAAAATTCCTGGAGGATTTATCAAGCGTGAAGGTCGTCCAAGTACAGAAGCAACTTTAACGGCTCGCTTGATCGACCGTCCGATCCGCCCAATGTTTGCGGATGGCTTCCGTAACGAAGTTCAAGTAACCAACATCGTGATGAGTGTTGAAACAGATTGTTCACCTGCGATGGCTGCAATGCTAGGTTCTTCTTTAGCATTATCAATTTCAGATATTCCATTTGATGGACCAATTGCTGGTGTCGAAGTCGGCCGTGTGAATGGCGAATATGTCTTGAATCCAACAGTTGAACAAGCGGAACAAACAGATATTGAATTAAGTGTTGCAGGTACAAAACAAGCAATCAACATGGTTGAAAGTGGTGCGAAAGAAGTTTCTGAAGAAGATATGCTTGGAGCATTACTATTTGGTTTTGATGCAATCAAAGAATTAGTTGCTTTCCAAGAAGAAATCGTCCAAGCTGTCGGCAAAGAGAAAATGGAAGTTTCTTTGTTACAAGTAGATGCAGATTTGAAAAAAGAAATCTTTGATGCTTCTTATGCTACGATGAAAACGGCTGTTATGACAGAAGAAAAACTAGCTCGTGAAGACAATATCGAACAAGTAAAAATCGATATTCGTGAAGCTTATGCCGAAAAATTTATCGGGCATGAAGAGGAAGATCAATTACTAAAAGAAGTAAAACAAATTACTGAGGACTTAGAAAAAGATGTAGTTCGTGAATTGATCACGATCGACAAGATTCGTCCTGATGGGCGTAAATTGGACGAAATCCGTCCACTAGCTTCAGAAGTAAGCTTGTTGCCACGGGTGCATGGTTCAGGTTTGTTTACTCGAGGACAAACTCAAGCATTATCTGCTTGTACCCTTGCGCCACTAGGTGAACACCAAATTATTGATGGACTGGGAGTAGAAGTTAGCAAACGATTTATCCACCATTACAACTTCCCACAATTTTCTGTTGGTTCAACAGGGCGTGCGGGGTCACCTGGTCGTCGTGAAATCGGACATGGTGCTTTAGGCGAACGTGCGCTAGCACAAGTGATTCCTTCAGAAGAAGATTTTCCTTATACAATCCGTTTAGTGGCAGAAGTTTTAGAATCGAATGGTTCTTCTTCACAAGCAAGTATCTGTGCGGGGACATTAGCATTGATGGATGCCGGTGTGCCAATCAAAGCACCAGTTGCAGGGATTGCAATGGGACTTGTTTCAGATGGCGAAAACTATACGATTTTAACAGATATCCAAGGATTAGAAGATCATCTGGGAGATATGGACTTTAAAGTGGCTGGAACTAAAGACGGGATAACTGCTCTACAAATGGATATTAAGATCCAAGGGATTACGGAACAAATCCTAAAAGAAGCGCTAGCCCAAGCAAAACAAGCACGTATGGAAATCTTAGAAGAATTGACTTCAACGATTGCAGCACCTCGTGAAGAATTAAGCCCATATGCACCGAAAATCGAAATGATCCAAATCGACCCTGCGAAGATCAAAGATGTAATCGGTAAAGGTGGCGACACAATCAATGGTATCATTGAAGAAACTGGTGTGAAAATCGATATCGATCAAGATGGTAAAGTAAGTATTGCTTCATCTGATAAAGAAATGATCCAAAAAGCAATCAAGATCATTGAAGACTTAACCAAAGAAGTAAAAGTCGGTGAGGTTTATCTAGGAAAAGTAGTTCGTATTGAAAAATTTGGTGCTTTCGTTAACTTGATCAAAGGAAAAGACGGATTGGTTCACATCTCTCAACTTTCAAATGACCGTGTCAATAAAGTAGAAGATGTAGTCAAATTGGGTGATGAAGTTCTTGTCAAAGTAACTGAGATTGACAAACAAGGTCGCGTAAATCTTTCTAGAAAAGCGATGTTAACAGAAGATGGTTCTGAAAAAGAAACAAAATAACCGTTCAAACGATAAAATAGCAAAAAGAGTAATCTGAAGGGTGAAATGCCTACGCCAGTGAAAAATACTTGTTTTTGCTACATTGAAAAAGAAGGAGTGAGACAATGTCTTACTCCTTCTTTTTATAGCTAAAATCCCTATGGAAAGTTTACTTGGATAAAAGCTATTCATAATCTTTGGTCTAATTTTCAAAATAACGTAAAATAAAGGTGTATTTTTTAAGGAGGGAACGAGATGCTTTATTTTTTTCTGACTTTGATCGTTGGTGGCGTTTTAGGTCTGTTCGCTGGATTGATCTTAAATGAGGATGTACCTGGCGGTGTCACTGGAAATGTAGTGATCGGCTTTTTAGGAAGTTGGTTAGGAGAATTTGTTCTTGGTGAATTAGGTCCCTCGATCAAAGGATTCTACCTCATCCCTTCATTGCTAGGAGCTCTTTTTTGTCTCGGTGTGTATTCATTTTTAGCAGACTATATCCGTCGACATTACTAAATGAAATCTTGTATAATGATTTGACACTTCGTAGGAGTCTCTAGTTAAGTAAATCACATGAAATAAAAGATCAATGATTTGTGAAGAAAATACGATAGTGAACGAAAGTAGAAAAGAGGGGGACAATTGACAACAAAACACAACACTAAAAAAATTTCAATGGCTGGTCTATTAGTTGCGATGGGCGTAGTTTACGGAGATATTGGAACGAGTCCACTATATGTAATGAAGGCCATCGTAGAAGATAACGGAGGACTACGAGGTATCAATCCTGAATTTGTCCTTGGTTCGGTGTCATTGATTTTTTGGACACTAACATTACTTACCACAATCAAGTATGTGGTGATTGCGTTAAATGCCGATAACCACGGTGAGGGTGGGATTTTTTCTTTATATACACTAGTCAGGAAAGGGAGTAAATACTTGATCGTACCAGCAATGATCGGTGGAGCTGCTCTACTTGCTGATGGAGTATTGACCCCAGCGGTGACTGTCACGACAGCAATCGAGGGGTTAAGAGGTATCCCACAATTTTTTGATCGATTCGGTAACAATCAAAATATTATTGTCATTATTACATTAGTCATCATTTTCGTATTATTTATGGTTCAACGATTCGGTACCGAGATAGTAGGAAAAGCGTTTGGTCCGATCATGTTTTTATGGTTTACTTTTTTAGGTGTGATGGGTTTAATAAATTTCAGCCAAGACTGGACGGTGATCCGAGCGTTGAACCCCTACTACGCGATTCGCCTACTTTTTAGTCCAGACAATCGATTAGGTCTCTTTATTTTAGGAAACATCTTTCTGGCTACGACAGGGGCGGAAGCATTGTATTCTGACTTGGGGCATGTGGGGAAATTAAATATCCGTTTAAGTTGGCCTTACGTTAAACTTTGCTTAGTATTGAATTACTTCGGACAAGCGGCTTGGTTACTGAATATTTATCAAAATCAAGAGGTGCAACAAATCAATAATCTCAATCCATTTTTCCAAATGTTACCTAAAGGTTGGTTGATTATTGGCGTTGGGTTTGCTACGATCGCTGCGGTCATTGCTTCACAGGCTTTGATTACTGGATCATTTACATTGGTATCAGAGGCGATTAAGTTAAAACTCTTACCACGCTTGAAAATCATGTATCCAGGAAACAGTATCGGTCAGATGTATATTCCCGCGGTTAATTTGATTTTATGGTTGGCTTGTTCGTTGATCGTGGTTACTTTCCGAACATCACATCATATGGAAGCAGCCTATGGACTTTCAATTACTGTCACGATGTTGATGACGACGGTACTTCTTTATTTCTATTTAATCCAAAGCAACTATTCCAAATGGTTCGCCTGGATTGTGTCTTTCTTTTTTGGTGCGATCGAGATCATCTTTTTCATCTCAAGTATCGTGAAGTTTTTCCACGGAGGGTTTGTTGCGGTGTTGATGGCGATCATTATTTTAGCTGTCATGTTCATTTGGGAACAAGGAAATATCATCCGTGAGTCTGCTGCGGAAGATGTGGCATTAAAAGATTACATTCCACAATTAGCGGAATTAAGAGATGATCACTCATTGCCACTTTATCAAACTAATGTGGTGTTCTTAGTACCAGATATGGCCGAAGGAAAAGTTGGTAGACAATTTGTCTACTCGATTCTGGACAAACGACCAAAAAGAGCACGTGTATATTGGTTCGTACATGTGGAAGTGACGGATGAACCTTATACGAAAGAATACCAAATCGATATGATGGATACTGATTTTGTCGTACAAGTGAATCTCTTCTTAGGATTCAGAGTACAACAAGAAATCAATGTCTATGTTCGTCAAATCATTCATGATTTGATGAAACAAGGAAGATTACCAAAACAACCGCAGACTTACTCGTTAACTCCGGGAAGAGAAGTCGGTGATTTCCAATTTATCTTGATTGATGAAGTGATCTCAAATGTGACGACTCTCAGCAAATGGGAACGACAAATCATGCAAGCAAAACTTGCAATTAAAAAAATTGCGACCACGCCAGAAACTTGGTTTGGTTTAGAGTATAGTGAAGTAAAGCATGAAACAGTACCATTACTAATTGGTGTAACAAGAAAAACGTGGTTAAAAGAACGGAAAAATTAAACTTTAGCGAATAAAGTATTTACGTGAGGTTGTGACAGAAGTGTCTAGCTTTGAGAAATAAGCCGAAGAATCCGAAAATAGTTTCTCATATTTTTGGAATTCTTCGGCTTATTTCCGATAGAGCTACTTCTAGAACACCGTTTATTCATTTTTAGAGCGAAGAGTAAACTTTATGTCCCAGTCCCACTATTTTTAGTGATTAACGTTGTGGAGAGGTTTTATCTTTTTCCGTATTACTTGAAGGCTCGTTAGGAATACTATTTATGGCTTTTTCTGTCAAGTTTTTTATGCAAGATTTATTATGTAAGTCATTTTCCACTGTATTTGGTTTTATGTAAGTATTATAGATATAATCTTTCATATTGTTTCGTGTTTGTGGATCATTTTGGGTACTTGATAGTTTGTCTCTATTTTTGTTGGAATTCGCTATAATATTTGTTTGATTTGCTTCAATTATCTTTTTTGTTATAGTTTCTCGATCCTTTATTTCTGGCGAGTCAAGGTTAGCCATGATAAGTTTGATACTTATGGGCGTATAGCTTAATTCAGCTAAACATTCTAAGGTTTTGCTTAATTCACCTGTGTTAAGCATTTCTTTGAAATTGTCAATAGTTTTCAGTAACTCCTTGTTGGATGAAAAATCGGTTGACTTCTTTGATTTAGAAGCGTTAATTATTTTTTCTGTTTCAGCTATTCGATTGATTGATTTTGGTAACTGAAGGTTAGTCGTGATCATTTTGGTGACCGCTTTTCCATAGCCGAATGTAGCTAGAGCAGCTAAAGTTTCTGTTGGTCCATGAACTTTAAGCATCGCATTCCATATGTTGATAGTATCTAGTAACCTATCTTTGGATATGAACACCTCGGCGGTAGTGCTTTTGTTTGAAGGAAGAACTAGCTTTTTCATAGATGTTCGATTGCTTGGTTTTGGTAACCGAAGCTTATCCGCAATCAATTTGATGTCCGAATTTTTATAGTTGAATGCAGTTAAAGTCTCTAAAGTTTCGTTTTTTCCGTAAACTTTAAGCATTGCCTTCCATGCGTTAATTGTGTTTAGTAATTCCTGGTTGGATGAAAAATCGGTCGTTTCATTTGATTTATCCACATTATTTGGCATAAAATGATCTCCCTTAAATTATTTTTTATTTAAATTCATTGTAAAGTAATGATTCGGATATAGGAGATTTTTTTTTTCTTTAATAAGAATTTTTTGGTTTTTTAACAAGAGTTTGCAAGATGTTCACTAAAGTCTAGTAAAAGTTGCCTCTTCTTATTTAAGAATGACAAATATTGCGAAAGTAAAAGAAAAAAATGACATTTAATCACTGATTTATCAATCGTATTTATCAGATAGTTATCGCAAAAATGAAAAGAAAAATCAAAAGTAGGAGACCTTATGTGAAGAAAATCGATCGTTTAAAAAGACGAAGGAGTTGTTTTTTAACCTATTTTCCCAAAAAAATTCAAAAAGAGGTACAATGGACATGAAAAGAGAGGTGGGAAGTTATGGTACTTAATTTTGCCATATTATTTTTGATGATTGCGGTGACTTCTTTTTTTGTAGCTAGTGAATTTGCATTAGTTAAAATCAGACGTTCACGCTTAGAACAATTAGAAAGAGAAAATGTAAAGAATGCCAAATTAGCATTACATGTCACGCATCATTTAGATAACTACTTGTCGGCTAGTCAATTAGGAATTACCTTGACTGGGTTGATCATTGGTTGGGTTGGTGAAGGCTCAGTGGCGGCGTTACTGGAGCCTTGGATCGGTCGATTGCCGTTTAGCTCAGCATTGAGCGGAACGATTTCTGTTGCGTTAGGGTTTATCTTAGTGACATATATCGATGTGGTGATCGGTGAACTTTTACCTAAAAGTTATAGTATCGTGAATACAGAGCAAGTGGTCTTATTTGTTGTACGTCCGTTGCATTATTTTTATAAAGCAATGTTTCCTTTTATTTGGGTGTTGAATCATTCTGCTGCGGCTTTAGGAAAAGTATTAGGTGTGAAATTAGTTTCAGAAGGAGAAGAGACATTATCTCAAGAAGAATTGACGTTAGTGGCTATGAATTCTTATGAAAAAGGAGAGTTGACGAAAGAAGAGTACTATTATTTAGAAAATGTCTTTGAATTTGATGATACGTTGGCAAAAGATATCCAAGTGGATCGAACCTCTATGCAGGTTTTTGAAGCTGGTGAGACAGTGAAAGATGCAATTCAAGCTTCTATTCAAAGAGGTCATACCCGCTATCCAGTTATTTCTGGGTCAAAGGATCACATCCTTGGCTATGTTACTTTACCAGATTTGATTAAGCAGTCGTTTAAAGACGATCAATTAACAGTGGACGAGTTGGTGGAAGAACCAATCGTTACTTCAGAAACGATCCCCATCAAAAAATTATTGACGATCATGCGTAAAAAAGGAAAGCATATTGCTATTTTAAAAGATGAGTACGGAGGAACGAGTGGTTTAGTGACGATTGAAGATATTTTAGAAGAAATCGTGGGGGAAATTCGGGATGAAACGGATTTGGATGAAGCTTTGATAGCGAAACAAGCAGATGGGAGCTATATTGTTTCAGGAAAATTGACGTTAGATGATTTTGGTCGTTATTTCCACGTTACGATCCCTGAATTTGAAGAGTCTACTTTTATCACACTATCTGGATTTATGTCGAACCATGAAAAAAACATCAAGACAGGTACAGTGATCCAAATTGATTCTTTTCAATTTACGGTGTTAGAATATAACCATACGCATGTGGACTATTTTAAAATCAAAAAACAAGAAATAGCAGAAAACAGTATCGATTCGAATAAAACAGAATGAAGAATCTGGGATAAACAAAATCCTACATTTCGCGATCAAAAAAAATGAGAGAAGTAAGACACAACATTCTAACCACTACCAAAAACGAATAAACCGATGTTTACACTTTCTTTTTGTCCCTTAGTCGGAAGCTTCCTACTCATTTTGGTGGACGGATCTCTTAATCATAAGATTTTAAACGATAGAACTGATGCCAATCCATTCGACTTAGCTGAATGGATTGGCATCTTTTTTACTTTGTAAACCATATATTTGTTCTAAAAAAAAATATCCGATAGAATAGATCTGTAAGCGGAATCACTAAATACAGACATACTATTAACAGGAGGGATTCACATGAATGAAAGAAATCTAACAGTTATTGGTAGTTACAGTACGAGGGAAGAAGCTTTATCAGTGATCGAACAATTGCGTGATGAAGGATACGATCGAGACGATATCATTATCTATACGACAAAAGATGCTGCTCAAAATTTTGGTTTTTCTGGTTTATCAGGAATTGATGTAGAAACGAATGTGGATGAGGTTGAAGGCACGCATGAAGAACGCTCGCTATGGGAACGGATCAAAGATACGTTCACTTCTAACACCTATGAGGAAGATTCGTATACAGAAAAAGCGGATGATTCTGTTAACGATGATCCATTGTATTCATACAAAGAGGATATTGCCGCTGGGAAAATAGTGATTACGGTTAAAGATTACAAAGCGCCAAATGAAGCAGTTGTTGAAAACGATCGGACTCAAAATATGCCCGATCCAACGGATACACTAAATACAAATAATGAAAATATTCAACTCAAAGAAGAACAGTTAGATGTCAATACCCATGACGTGACAACTGGGGAAGTTGATATCCATAAACACGTTGTTAATGATACTAAAACAGTGGAAGTCCCTGTGAAGCGTGAAGAAATCGTTATCGAAAGAAAACCAGTAAATGCTGAAGCAAGCGATAATATTTCAGATGATTCTTTGGAAGACGAAACGATTACAATTCCTCTTAAAGAAGAACAAATTGATGTCAATAAACATACAGTAGTACGTGAAGAGGTAGGTATTCACAAAAAAGAGCATGAAGATATGAAACAAGTGACGGAAGAAGTAAGTCGTGAAGAGTTGGATATTGATACAAAAGGAGACGTTCGAGTAGAAGATACGGATGAAAATACTCGTAAAAATGATCATATATAATAATTGATCGCTAAAATCATCTAACCAGACTCCTTCATTTTTTGAACGGAACATCATGTAAATTGCTAATAAAAAAGACATTTCTGCTTATCTGATCGATGAGAGAAATGTCTTTTTTTCTTTTATTGGATACTATTGTACTGGATTTCAGGATCATCCATAGCGTATTGTTGTTCATTCTCGAAAGATTTAAGTTGTTTCATTGAACGCAAGTAAGAGTATAGTAGAACAGCGACAGATCCTGCCCAAGCAAGTGGTGAAGCAGCTGCAGCACCCGTATAACCAAGTAAACCAGTTAAAATGATTGCTGCAAATGAACGCATGACTAATTCCATCATTCCTGCAAGTGTTGGAATCTTACTTTGACCAAGTCCTTGTAGTGTGTAACGTAAGATAAATAAAATCGCTAAGATCCAATATAAGGAACCATTGATATTGAAGTAAGTTTGAGCTAATTCAAAGACACGAGTCTCTGTCGGTGAAACAAACAACTGCATAAGTGAATGACCGAAGAAAATCACGATCGCACCTGCAACAACACTAAAGCCAATACTCATCATAAGTGTTTGCTTAACACCTTTTAAAATTCGACCATATTCTTTTGCACCATAATTTTGAGCAGTAAATGTTGCAATAGCAATCCCAAAGGACATCATTGGTTGGTTAGCAAATTGGTCAATTCTGCTGGCTGCTGCTTGAGCGGCTACGACATCTGTTCCTAAACTGTTCAACGCAGCTTGAAGGACGATGGCGCCAATGGCGATGATGGATGATTGAAAAGCCATTGGAAGAGCAGCGTTTAAATGAACACGAATCTCTTCTTTATCAAAGTGAAAATCTTTTTTACGTAATTGCAACAAAGGAATTTTTTTCTTGATATAAACTAAACATAGTAGGCTTGAGCAAACTTGGGCAATAACCGTTGCAATTGCTGCGCCTTCGACACCCATTCCAAAAGAAATGATGAAAATCAAATCAAGCACAACGTTGACAACCACTGCAATAATCAAAAAGAAAAGTGGTGTCCGGCTATCTCCAAGCGCGCGAATAACATTTGAAAGCAAGTTAAAACTCATAGATGCGAAAATCCCTAGTAAGATGATTGAAATGAACGTTTGTGCTTGGTCAATAATCTCAACGGGCGTTTGCATCAATTGCAGCATCGGACGAATAAATACTAAACTAAGGACGGTTAATGCAATAGTGACAACCAAACTGATAACAACACTTGCAGCAAAACTTTTCTTAAGACCACGATAATCTTTTGCACCATAACGCTGAGCTGTAATGATCGCTAATCCAGCAGTAAGACCTTGAGCGAAGCCAAGGATTAAAAAGGTCAAACTTCCGGTTGCACCAACAGCAGCCAGCGCATTTTTCCCTAATGTTTGACCAACGATGATCATGTCGACCATGTTGTAAAATTGCTGAAAGACATTACCAATAAGTAAAGGAACGGTGAACATTAAGATTAGTTTAGCTGGACTTCCTTTTGTTAAATCGCGCATTTTTTAAACTCCTTATTGTCTATAAAATTTAGTTAGTAGTATATAGTGTTTATCCTGAGATTACTAGGTAAAAATGAAATAATTTTGATAACTTTCAATGTATTGCAGATTCATTTTCAAAGATATTTTCAATGATGTGCATTATAAAACAAGCCAAGAATTGAATCGCTGAATAAATTCAAAGAATGAAACTCAAAGAATAAATTCAAAGGATCAACTACTTGGCCTGGGCGTACAAATCAAAAGGGACAACGAATGGTTGTGAACCTTAATACTGTCTTATCTCGCTGGGTAAAAGAATGGTTTCTCTAGTACCATCATCATAAGCATATACTTGGCTTGGAAAACTTGATGAATAGTGAAACGGTAAATCGATTCCCATCTCAACATCACTACCAGCTTGCGAAAAATGCATAGTTACTTTTCCATTATTGTCGATTAAATCAAAGGCTAACATATTATCTAAGGGGATGACTCCCTTAAGGTCTAGGTCAATAATAAACCAGATACTATCAATCAGTTCATCTGGTAAACTTGATACAACACCTACAGAGGCATACCGGTTACGACTACTGTCAAAACTTTCAAACATCTGTTTAACCTCCTTCGTTTTATCGAATAGACATGTTTTATTTCTTCATTTAGGATAAACGATTTACTGTAACGATGGTTCATTCTAATAGACTTTTTTTAAAAATGCAACAAAAATCGTGTACTTTTTTTCAAAGTATAAGTTTTTTTTAAGGAGAGAAAAAAACGTGCCAAAAGCGAAGGTTACCAACGCTTTTGACACGAACAAGTCACTTGTTATTCTTCCGTTGAACCAATAACTTCTGGTTCGCTTTCTTCATCAGTAGTTTCAGCTTCCTCAGTTGGAGCTGCTACTGCAGCAATTTGTTCTTCACCATCAGAAACGACTTTATAATCGTTGTTTTCAGGTAGATCGGCTACTGTGATTGCATCGCCTAGATTTAGGTTTGTTACATCAACTTCGATACGTTCTGGTAAGTTGCTTGGTGTAGCAGAGACGATCACAGTGTAAAGGTTTTGTGCTAAGACACCACCAGCTTTTACACCTGCAGCTTCGCCAACAAGAACGATTTCAGTTTCGACTTCAGTTTCTTCTGACATGTTCACAGATAGAAATTCCACATGTTCAAAATGGTTGGTAAAGGTATTCGTTTGGACTTTATGAACCAACGTGTTGACTTTTTTTCCATCAATCGTCATTGTGATTACTGTATTTGCGCCATTTTCACGTAATAATTTACTGAATATTTGTCCATCAATAGCAATCGGAGTACTTTCAACATTGTACCCATAAACAATAGCTGGAACTTTACCTTCATGACGCAATTTATTTCTCAATGAACGGGGACGTACTTCTCTCTTACTTACTTCTAATGATACTGACATAACCAAAATTCCTCCTTAAAATGTGACTGTCGGCAACGTAGACCAACAGATTTTATTTAAGTGAACTTTCGACGGCTATTCTCGTGCACATTATTGGCTAGGGCGCTTAAAAAACGCAAAAAGGTAGATGCGCGCATCTACCTTTAGAAAGTCAGGATTCAACTTTTCTCCACCAGGTCATTACGCTGTGTATGAGAAATCCAATTCACTTTACTCTTTAACCGTAGCGCGAATCTGAATTTAAGTCAAGGAATAACAATGGCTTTCTTATTTGCATCTACTCTCTTTCGGGTTATAATGCTTGTTAGGCTAAGAAAGGAAAGCACCATGCGTTTAGATAAATTAATTGAAGAAACTTTACAAACGACTCGAAAAGAGATGAAGCGTTTATTTGCATCAAAACAAGTTAAAATTGATGGTTGTGTCGAATTTTGCCAAAACCGAAATGTGGATAGTTTGATCCATGAGATCGAAATCTCAGGTAAGCGTTTAACGACAAACGAAGTCTATTACTTATTGAATAAACCGAGTGGTGCTGTGACTGCAGTTAAAGACCGAACAAAAATGACCGTGTTAGACTTGATTGCTTCAGCGGATCGAACGAAGCCGCTCTATCCCGTCGGACGCTTGGATCGTGATACCACAGGACTACTATTACTGACATCGAATGGTCAGTTAGGATATGAAATGTTGCTGCCTGATAAAAAAGTCTTCAAAACTTATGAGGCGCAGATCAATGAACAAGTGACAGCTTCAGATATCGAAGCTTTTCAAGCAGGAATTGTTTTTGAGGGTGGCTATCGTTGTTTACCTGCACAATTAACAATCATGGAAACATCCAAAAACAGCAGTCGAGTACGAGTAACGATACAAGAAGGAAAATTTCATCAGGTAAAAAAGATGTTCCTTGCACGTGGTAAAAAAGTGACAAAGCTAAAGCGACTAATGATGGGACCTTTGCAGTTAGATGAGCAACTTGCTGAAGGTGCCTATCGTTCACTGACATTAACCGAATTAAAGCAATTGAAAATATATTTTAAATAGGAGAGAAAAAAATGAATTATCATACTTTATTATTCGATGTAGACGATACGTTACTTGATTTTCAGATGACAGAAGCAAAAGCATTAAATGAATTATTTGCAGAGCAAGGAATTGAATTGACACCAGAAGTGAGAACAAGTTATAAGGCATTAAATCATCACTTATGGCGTGAATTTGAAAAAGGGAATATGACGAGAGAAGAGGTTACCGGGAGTCGTTTTGGACTACTATTTCAACAATTTGGTAAAACAGTTGATAGTTTAGCTATGGAGAAAAGATACAGACATTACTTGAATCAGGGGCATGATTTGATTGAGGGAAGTCATGAACTGCTTCAGACGTTATCTTCACAAGCGGATCTTTATATTGTGACAAACGGGGTATCGAAAACGCAATATCAACGTTTGACTGATGCGAAAATGTTGGGCTATTTCAAAAAAATTTTTGTTTCAGAAGATGTGGGCGCCCAAAAACCAATGAAAGAATTTTTTGATCATGTCTTTTCACAGATTCCTCAATTTGAAAAAGAAAAAACAGTTATTATTGGCGATTCATTGACCTCAGATATTAAAGGAGGGAACTTGGCAGGAATTGATACGATTTGGTTTAACAAAAATCGGTTGCCGGAAATTCCAGAAATCGTACCGACTTATCGTATTGATTCGTTAGCAGAACTTTATCCTCTTTTGGAAATCGAGAAGCATTAATTTTCAGAAAAATATAGCATTTTCGTGTATTTTCGCTATAATAGATAAGAATGTAAAAACGGATATGAAAGAGGTTTTAGTCAATGACAAAAAGCAAGCCAATTATCATTGGTGTGACGGGTGGATCAGGAAGCGGTAAAACAAGCGTAAGTCGTGCCATTTTCAATAATTTCCCAGACCATTCCATCATGATGCTTGAACAAGATTCTTATTATAAAGATCAAAGCCATTTGAGCTTTGAAGAACGATTGAATACGAATTATGATCATCCCTTTGCCTTTGATAATGATCTGCTGATTCAGCACGTGAAAGAACTACTGAACTATAACGCCATTGAAAAACCAGTTTATGATTATGTTGCACATACAAGAAGTCAAGCAACAATCATCCAAGAGCCTAAAGAAGTAATTATATTAGAAGGCATTTTGATTCTAGAAGATGAAAATCTACGTGACTTGATGGATATCAAAGTATACGTAGATACAGACGATGATATCCGTATCATCCGCAGAATCAAACGAGATATGGAAGAACGTGGCAGAACGTTGGATTCCGTGATCGAACAATATTTGACTGTGGTTAAACCGATGTATCATCAATTCATCGAACCAACTAAGCGTTACGCCGATATCATCGTGCCAGAAGGTGGCGAAAATCACGTAGCGATCGATTTGATTACGACGAAAGTTGCTAGTTTTTTGGATCATAAATAAAACAAAGAAACCAATAGGATAAGTCGAAGAATCATGAAAATAGGAGAAGCTATTTTCGATTCTTCGACTTATTTATCAAGTGAAACGTTTACTTTTGCAACGATTCTTAATGAAAAGTAGCGCTAAAAGGTGGAGAGACTGAAAATGAACAATCACAATCATTTACATAAATATATCCGAATAATCCCGATTATTGGCTTATTGTTCTTTTTGGTGTTAATCATTTATGCTTATCAACATGGGATCTTTCGATCAACCACTTCTTTGCAACGCTTTATCCAACAATTTGGGGAGTATGCAGTAGTGATTTTTATTCTCCTGCAGATCATTCAAGTGATTATCCCAATACTACCTGGAGGAATTTCTTCAGTGGCAGGCTTGTTGATGTTTGGGAATGGCTGGGGATTACTTTATAGCTGTATTGGATTGATTATCGGTGAAGCCATTGGTTTTTTATTGGTTCGTTATTATGGCGTTAGTTTTGTACAACTTATTTTATCGCCCAAAAAGTACCAAAAATTCGACCAATTACTGACACAGAAAACGAAGGATATCAAAAAAGTACTGTGTTTGACCATGTTGATTCCTTTTGCGCCTGATGACTTGGTTTGTCTGGTCGCAGGGTTAACTAAAATATCTTTTAAGGAATATATCCAAATTGTCCTATTATTGAAACCTTGGTCTGTCGGTGCGTATAGTTTGATTATGTTGTATCTGTTCCAGAAAGCACAAGGAAATTTTTAGCAGTAAGAGAGGAAAGAAAAAGAATGTTAGAAAAAGTCAAGGTAACCTCAACTGAAATTGACGAGTTGGTATCAGTGATCAAGGAAGTTTGGCCAGAAGCATTTGTTCCGATCATTGGGCAAGCACAAGTGGACTATATGTTGGCTACCTATCAATCAAAACAACAGATTGAAAAAGAAGTGGCGGAAGGTGTGCAGTATTTTCTCTTAAAAGAGCAAGGGCAAACGGTCGGATATACCGCCTATGAGGTAATAGCATCCAAAATATATTTGAGTAAGTTATACTTAATGAATCAATTCAGAGGGAAGGGATTGACGTCGGCTCTTTTTCAGTGGTACGAAACTATCGCTAGAGAACAAGGAATCAAAGAGATTTTTCTACGTGTCAATCAAGGCAATGCTCAAGCCATCGCCGTTTACCTTCATCAAGGTTTTGAAATGGCTGGTGAACTGATCTCGGATATTGGTCAAGGATTTCAAATGGTCGATTATCAAATGAAAAAAAGACTCGCATAACTTTGGGATATGTGTTAAAGTAACGACATGCGACGGGTCGAGAAGGCCTCTGGTTTACAGATGCGCCTAATTGATTTTGGAGACACAAGATCATGATGTGATCACTTGCCGGAATGCAAGGGTGTCGGGCAAGACTTTTGTGGAGAAGGGCTTGTCTGCTTGAGTTCACAAAAACTCAAGTACCAGTAAGATAGGACATTAGTCAGAAGAGATTCTGGGTAATGTCCTATTTTTTATGGGCAATCTTTCGTGGTTTGTTTTGGCTTGAGTGTTACTATTACTGACAAGAAGACGTGTCGCAATAGGTTATCGCTCGTTATAAGTCGAAATTCTTAGTTGAGAGTATCGGCTAAAATTGGTTTCTACTTATGATTAATGCTAGAATGAATGAAAAATAAGTTTTGTAATTACTCGCTAAGGAGTTTTTTTATGTTCGAGAAAATCAAACAATTTGGTCGTAATTTTACGCAATCAACACCTTTTATTTTAGCTAATACGGTTATATTTATTCCTTATCTTTTATTTCTGAATTTGAGCGATGGGGCTAACTGGGCTTCGATTTTACCGTTTACCTTATTTTATACTTTCCGTATGACGGGATTGTTTTTGATCCGCAGTATTCGTTTAGGTCTAGATAGTTATACATTACTGATGATTGCTCTTTTGATGGGAGGGGCGGGTTCGTTATTAGGGATCTTTGGTGTGCTCTATTTCCCCTTGTTTTATTTGTCTAGTATTTTATTGGGATTTAGTGCAGCTTGGCTACTTCCAGCAAATGTGACTGTTAATTACCATGAAAAGCGACAGGGTTTTACGAATATGACAGGCAAAAAATATATCTTTGCGCTACTATTATTGGTTTTGCTTTTTCGCTCGATCGAGTTGTCAGGTACGACCCAAATCGTTGTGACGTTAGGGCTGTATACATTGTTTTATATCATGGCTTATCACACCATCAGCCATTATCCTAGGTATGAATTGGATTTTAAAGAGATGAAAACAACGATTTTTGTCACGAAAAAATTTGTGCTGTTTCTTGTGTTTTTTGTCTTATTGTTTTTGCTTCGAAATGCACGCTTGCTCGTTGAGCCAGAACTGTTTGATCTTACAATTTATGTTTTTCTCTTTTTATTTGTTTTAGCCGCTTTTTATTTAGGGCGAGGCAAAAAAAATTGGCAGTTTCCAAGTTGGCTCAATCTCATGAATTTTTTGAGTGGAAT
Source organism: Enterococcus sp. C65 (assembly GCF_040887165.1). Taxonomy (NCBI): domain Bacteria; kingdom Bacillati; phylum Bacillota; class Bacilli; order Lactobacillales; family Enterococcaceae; genus Enterococcus; species Enterococcus sp. C65. The sequence goes on from NZ_JBFOFG010000002.1 coordinate 215,836, forward strand.
GGTGGGGAACTTTCTCTTTTTGTTTAGTACATTTTATGTAGGAGTTTTGTATGGATTTGATCATTTAGCCACTTATATGTATCTACCTTATATTGCTGGAATGGTCGTCGCTAAGCTGATTGGTAATCGTATCTTACGTAGTTTCCCCTATCCTCCGGTGATCGTCCAGTTGATCGGACTATCTCTCTCTTTATTGATTTTATTGATCCCGACTGCGTTTGTGATTGGATTGTTTTTCTTAAGTTTTTGTCATGCTGTGATCAGCGGTTGGTTAAATCGTGTGTGTTATGACACTGATACGGATATTCCCATGGATCAACGAGTCATCATTAAATTTACGACACAAAACAAAGGGAGTGTGGTCCATCAGTTTCTCTTGATGGGGCTATTATTAGTTCTTACCCGTTGGCTAGAACTACCTGTTGCAGTGCTGTTACAGTTGACTGACAAGTTAAGAGTTCCTACGATCAGTGTGCAATTAATGGAATACGCTAAGTGGGGGAACATCAGCTGGTTACTCCTTGGTGTGCTGGGTGTTTATCTATTATGGAAACGAGAGGTGCGGCATCATGCGAATACTGATTGATGGAGATGGTTCGCCGGTTAAGGAAGATGTAATTGAAATTGCTGGTTTGTATCAAGTGGAAGTCATGATCGTGACGAGCGTGGCTCATTACACCCATAAAGAATATCCAGCGTATGTTCATTTTGTGTACGTTGATCAAGGCGCAGATAGCGCAGATTACCGCATTGTGGGCTTGATTCGCAAAGGAGATATTCTAATCACACAAGATTATGGGTTAGCTTCTTTAGTTTTACCAAAGAGGGTACGAGTGTTTCATCAAACGGGTAAAGAATTTAGTGCAACAACGATTGACTCCTTGTTAGAACAACGTTACCAAAGTGGAAGGTTGCGCAAAGCAGGTCTGCGGACTAGAGGACCTAAACCTTTTACCCCTCAAGATCATCAAAACTTTAGACAGGCATTAATTCAAGCACTTGAACAAGTCAAGTTATCTTCAAATAATGAGTAGCGACAATAGTTTTGTATTCCCCTCAATTAGTACGATATCTTTGCTTGTATTGTCTTTAAAATGATAAAATAATTAAAGATATTTTATTATCTAATTTTTTTCTAATCTGAGAGGAGAGAGTGGAAAATGAAACATGTAAAAGCATTAATTGTAAAAGCAATCATGATTTGGGCGATTTTATGGATCGTATTAACAGGATTATACGGAGTTAGCTTCATGGATTCGACAATTGTTGGGGTCATTATCGTTGTGATGATTTATGTATTAGGTGATTTACTCATTTTGCGAAAGGTGGGGAATATTGCGGCGACGATCGCAGATGCCGGTTCTTCCGCAGTCATTTTGTGGGTATATCTTTATTTTATGAATGATATGACGAACATCTGGATGAAAGTTTTGATTCCTGCTTTATTAATTGGCATAGGAGAATGGTTCTTCCATAAATGGTTGTTAAATCAAGGGATTGTCCCTGATGAACGAAAGATGGAATAGATGAAAAACAACAATCGAAAAAGAGGCGCAGGCAGCGATGCCGTGCCTTTTTTCTTGATTTAACAAATAAGTTTATCGACTTTTTGAAAAATAAGCTGTTTGATTCTTTTGATTTTGTGCTAAAATATGAAGTAAAAGTGAAAGATATTGGATACGGGAGGACAATCTTTTGAAGATTACTTTACTATATGGTGGACGCAGTGCAGAACATGATGTTTCAGTTCTTTCAGCGTTTTCAGTCTTAAATGCTATTTATTATACGTACTATCAAGTTCAACTGATATTTATCAGCAAAGAAGGTCAATGGGTGAAAGGCCCTTTGTTAACAGAGAAACCAGCGAGCAAAGAAGACTTACATTTGACATGGGACCCAAGCGGAAAAGTGACAGATGGCTTTACGGGAAGAGTGATCAATCCTGGAGAAATCAAAGAAGAAGGAACGATTGTTTTCCCTGTCTTACACGGACCTAATGGTGAAGATGGAACGATTCAAGGATTTTTGGAAACATTGAACTTGCCATATGTCGGCGCTGGCGTTTTAACAAGTGCTTGTGCAATGGATAAGATCATGACCAAATACATTTTGCAAGCGGCAGGGGTGCCACAAGTTCCTTATGTCCCTGTTTTGAAAAATCAATGGAAAGAAAATCCTAAAAAAATCTTTGATCAATGTGAAGGGTCTTTGCTTTACCCAATGTTTGTCAAACCAGCAAATATGGGTTCAAGTGTAGGGATCTCTAAAGCGGAGAACCGTGAAGAGCTGCAAAATGCGCTTGCATTAGCTTATCAATATGATTCTCGTGCGATCGTTGAGCAAGGGATCGAAGCACGTGAAATTGAAGTAGCTGTTTTAGGGAATGAAGACGTGCGTACCACATTACCTGGTGAAGTAGTCAAAGATGTTGCATTCTATGATTATGATGCGAAATACATCAACAATAAGATTGAAATGCAAATCCCAGCTGAAGTACCGGAAGAGGTCTATCAAAAAGCGCAGGAATATGCAAAAATTGCGTATACAATGCTAGGTGGGAGTGGCTTGAGCCGTTGTGATTTCTTCTTGACGAATAAAAATGAACTATTCCTAAATGAGTTAAATACAATGCCTGGATTCACGCAATTTAGCATGTATCCATTATTGTGGGAAAACATGGGCTTGAAGTATGGCGATTTGATCGAAGAATTGATTCAATTAGGAATCAATCGTTTTAATCAACGACAAGGTTTTTTTGAAGCAAACGAATAGACAATTAAAAATAGAAGCTGGAGCGAATGTCATTCACATTTGTTCCGGCTTCTAAATGCGAAAAGGCGGGTTTTTTATGAAACTAACAGTACAAGAAATCGCTCAAGCTGTAGGAAGCGTAATGAATGATTTAACGGAAATCACAGGTGTGGAGTTCGATAGTCGCAAGATTGAAAAAGGTGGGTTGTTCGTGCCGCTAAAAGGAGCAAGAGATGGACACGAATTTATCCAACAAGCCATGGATAATGGAGCGGTTGCTACTTTTTGGAGTCTGGAACCTACCAAAGCACCTAGTGGGATTCGAGTGATTCTTGTGGATGATCCACTAAAAGCAATGCAAGATCTGGCGAAGTACTACCTAGCGAAAGTTGGGGCTGAAGTGGTGGCAATTACGGGAAGTAATGGGAAAACAACGACAAAAGATTTGACTGCTTCAGTTTTAGCTCAAAAGTACAAAACCTATAAAACACAAGGAAATTACAACAATAATATTGGATTGCCTTATACGATTTTGCACATGCCGATGGATACCGAAAAAATCGTTTTAGAAATGGGGATGGATCATGCCAGAGAGATCACTGAGCTTTCTTTGATTGCCCGACCTAAAGTAGCGGCTATTACGATGATTGGTGAAGCACATATTGAAAACCTTGGCTCACGAGCAGGAATCGCGCAAGCAAAAATGGAGATTGTTGATGGTTTGAGAGAAGATGGGCTGTTGATTATCCCAGAAGAAGAACCATTATTGAAACCTTTGACTGAAAGTTTGACCCAAAAAATTGAAACGTTTGGATTAAATACAGGGGAGCTACAGGCGGAGGTAACGAGTGAAGAGAAAACAGCCACACATTTTATCATCAATGATGAATCGTTCATGATTCCTCTTCCTGGAAGTTATAATGTCACCAATGCGTTGATTGCTTATGCTGTCGGGCAATTTTTTGGTCTGCCAAAGGAAGCCATCCGTCTAGGTTTAGCAAGTGTCACAGTGACGCAAAATCGTACGGAGTGGCTAAGTGCTGGAAATGGTGCGGGGATTCTAAGTGATGTCTATAATGCGAATCCTACAGCAATGGGATTGGTCTTAGATACTTTTGCCAACTTACCAACAAAAGGGAGAAGACTTGCTGTACTTGCGGACATGCTGGAATTAGGACCAGATGCTTTGAAGATGCACGCAAGTATGGCTGAACATCTTGATCCAGCTGATTTTGCGGGAGTCTATTTATATGGGTCCCAAATGAAAGCATTATATGAAAAGTTGAACGAAAAGTATCCAGATTTATACGTACAATATTTTGAAACAGATAAAGAACAACTCATTGCAACGGTGAAAGAAGAAATACGTCCGGAAGATAGCATCGTTTTAAAAGGAAGCAATGGAATGGGATTGATTGATGTCGTTAAACAATTGCAAGGAATGAAATAATAAACTGCAAACTTGCAGAAAATAAGAAATTATGCTAGAATAACCTATTGCCGAAAGATGAAGAGAAATTGGACTGGTTCTTTCGTTTATGTAAATTGCTAGAGCCAGATGTCATAACAATGATAAAGCTGAACGCGACCCGTTTGGCTTTTCTAATGCCTAAACTTCGCAAAGTGATTTTTCGGTGGTGCCACAGGGGCTAAGAATGAGTAAAAACGTACGTGGCCACTGTCAAAAAGAACCAAACACTTTGACCGAACAATCGACGGGGTAGCAAAAATTAAGCTACATCCTCAGTTAACAACCATATAGGAGGATTCATTTGAAATTTAAAGAATTAGAATTATCACCAGAATTATTGAAATCAGTAGAGCGTGCTGGTTTTGAAGAAGCAACACCGATCCAGTCAGAAACAATCCCTTTAGCATTGTCTGGAAAAGATGTGATTGGACAAGCACAAACAGGGACTGGTAAGACGGCTGCTTTTGGTTTGCCGATGTTAGAAAAAATCGACACTAATCGCCACGAATTGCAAGGGTTAGTCATTGCACCGACACGTGAATTAGCGATCCAAACACAAGAAGAGCTTTATCGTCTTGGTCGTGATAAAAGAGTACGTGTACAAGCTGTTTACGGAGGCGCTGATATCGGTCGCCAAATCCGTGGATTGAAAGATCGTCCACATATTGTCGTAGGAACACCTGGACGTATGCTGGATCACATCAACCGCCACACATTGAAATTAGGAACAGTGGAAACATTAGTTCTAGATGAAGCAGATGAAATGTTGAACATGGGCTTTTTGGAAGATATTGAAAGTATTATTTCAAAAGTACCTGAAGAACGCCAAACATTATTATTCTCAGCAACAATGCCACCTGCAATCAAAAATATCGGCGTGAAATTCATGAAATCACCAACACACGTGAAGATCAAAGCGAAAGAAATGACAGCTGACTTAATCGATCAATATTATGTTCGAGCAAAAGAATACGAAAAATTCGATATCATGACACGTTTGTTCGATGTCCAAACACCAGAACTTACGATTGTTTTTGGTCGTACAAAACGACGTGTTGATGAATTGGCACGTGGATTAGAAGCTCGCGGTTATCGTGCAGAAGGAATCCATGGGGACCTTTCACAACAAAAACGAATGAGTGTTTTACGTTCATTTAAAAATGGTCATTTAGATATTTTAGTTGCTACGGATGTAGCTGCACGTGGTTTGGATATTTCAGGCGTGACTCACGTCTACAACTATGACATTCCACAAGATCCAGAAAGTTATGTTCACCGTATCGGACGTACAGGTCGTGCGGGTAAAGGCGGGATGTCAGTGACATTCGTTACGCCAAACGAAATGAGTTACCTACATGTTATTGAGAACTTAACGAAAAAACGGATGGCTACTCTACGTCCGCCAACTGAAAAAGAAGCATTCAAGGGACAACTAGGTGCTGCAGTGGAACAAATCGAAGCTAAGCTTGAAGAAAACGGCTTAGACAAGTATTTGCAAACAGCAGATAAATTGCTTGAAGAGTATTCTGCACAAGATTTAGTAGCTTTGTTACTAAAAACGACTGCGAAGGATCCTTCTGATGCAATACCAGTTAAAATCACTCCAGAACGTCCATTGCCAATGCAGAAAAAAGGCTATAATAAAAATGGCAAACGTGGCGGCGGAAATAACCGTAATCGACGCGATAATAACAACTACCGTGGCAACAAATCAAAAGGTGGCTACAGTAAAAATAATAACCATCAAAAAGATGGCGGTAAGCGTCAAAACGATAAAAAACGTGGATTTGTGATCCGTACAAATAACGATTAATAATAAATGATAAGCTTCTCTTTTTTAAGAGGAGCTTTCTTTTTAGTTATTTATGGACATATTGGTGGTAAAATACCGAGAATTTGGTAGAATGAGAGTGTTCTAAAATTTTTGAAAAGAGTAGAGTCTATGATTAAAGGAATTGGGATTGATGCAGTTGAGTTACCAAGGATTGCAAAGATCATCAAAGAAAAACAAAATTTTATCGACCGAGTGTTGACGCCAAATGAAATCGAGCAATTTCAAATCCTGCCTTTTCACCGACAAGTAGAATTTCTCGGAGGGCGTTACGCTTGCAAAGAAGCTTTTTCAAAAGCGTGGGGAACTGGTATTGGTAAGGTGACGTTTCAAGAAATTGAAATTTTAAAAAATGATGCAGGACAACCTGTAGTCACAAAATCACCTCATTCAGGTACTTGTTTTGTTAGTATCACGCATACGGATGAATTAGCGTTTGCACAAATTATTTTAGAAGATTAGAAAGAAGGAAAAATCATGGTTGTCGCTTGGCACCGACCTACAAGAGTCATTATACATACAAAAGCTATTACTGAAAATGTCAAAAAAGAATTAGCTAGATTACCAAAAGGAAAAGAGCTATTTGCTGTAGTCAAAGCAAATGGTTACGGGCACGGAGCAGTCCAGACAGCAGAAGCTGCACTGGCTGGAGGTGCTACTGGATTTTGTGTGTCTAATCTAGACGAAGGGATTGAATTGCGGGAAGCGGGATTCACACAACCTATTTTAGTGTTGAATATGATTCCCATTGACGCATTGACTTTAGCGGTTGTCCATGATTTATCGATCACTGTAGGAAACAAAGAATGGTTAGAACAGGCTGTTGAATATCTGCAAGAAAGAAAGCTGAAACATGCGTTAGCACTTCATTTGAAAGTTGATACCGGCATGGGACGGATTGGTTTTTTGACACCTGAAGAAGTCGTAGAGGCAGTTTCATTTATTCAAGAAAGTGCTGTATTGGAATGGGAAGGGATTTTCACCCATTTCTCAACGGCTGATCAAGCGGATGAAACGTATTGGCAACAGCAACATCAACGTTTTATAGAGACAATCGATGCATTGCCTGCTTTACCTAAGTATGTTCATGTAAGTAATAGTGCTACTGCTTTATGGCATGATGAAAAAATTGGTAACATGATTCGTTTTGGTGTAGCAATGTATGGGTTAAATCCTTCAGGGCATGCACTGCCAGAACCGTATCCATTGGAACCCGCACTAGAGTTAGTTTCCGAGTTGATCCAAGTGAAACGTTTGGCTAAAGGTGAAGGCATCGGCTACGGGGAAACCTATATTACCGATCAACCAGAGTGGATCGGGACGATCCCGATTGGCTATGCGGATGGCTGGTTACGAAACATGCAAGGCTTTTCCGTCCTAGTGGATGGAAATTTATGTGAAATTGTCGGACGTGTGTGTATGGATCAAATTATGATCCGTTTACCTCAGGAAGTTCCACTGGGAACAAAGGTTACTTTGATTGGTAAAAATCAGGAAAAAGAGATATCGATGCAAGCAGTAGCGGATCAATTAGGTACGATCCACTATGAGGTAGCCTGTGTACTAGGAACGCGCATTCCTAGAGAATATGAAGAGTAAGGAGAATCCTATGGTAAAAAGAGGAGACATTTATTTTGCTGACCTTTCTCCAGTCGTGGGTTCAGAACAAGGCGGGACACGACCTGTCTTAGTTATTCAAAATAATTTAGGAAATCATTTTAGTCCAACGATTATTGTGGCGGCCATTACTGCCAAAATGGCCAAACCTAAATTGCCTACGCATATTGGAATAAAAGCAACTGGTACTGGAATCGAACGTGACTCTGTCATTTTACTTGAACAGATCAGAACAATTGATAAATCAAGATTAAAAGAAAAAGTTTGTCATTTAGATCGAGGAATTATGTCAGAAGTCGATCATGCACTTAAAATCAGTGTAGGTATCGAAGCATTGACCCCTGTCGCTAAATAAGCACATTATGCCTTTACATATAAAAGGAACAAGCTAATTATCTTGAATGTCAATCAACAAAGGTTATAAGAGAAATCGTTGGATCTGAGCGTTAATGATGTCAATCGCTATACGGTCGTTTCTGACTCTTAATAAAAAATGCTGGATAATGATAAGAAAAAAGTTGAGTCAGCATTGTTCAACTTATAAAAAAGCCGTAAGGACCAAAAATAGTTTTCCTATCTTTAGTCCTTACGGCTTTTTTTATATGTGTTTGATTAGTTTATCTTATTCAGAGAGTGACTGCTATTTTGCCAGAATATCTTTCGTCTGTCTAATACTAATTACCAACTAGCTTTTTTGACACCAGGGATCAGTCCTTGATGAGCTAGTTCGCGAAATTTCACACGAGACATGCCGAATTTTCGCATATATCCGCGAGGACGTCCATCGATCAAGTCACGGTTTTTCAAACGCTCAGGGCGTGCATCTAAAGGTAATTGACGTAAGGCTTCATAATCTTTATTCGCTTTTAACTCTTGTCGTAAATCAGCATAGCGGGCAATCATTTCTTGTTGTTTTCTAGCTTTTGCAATTTTTGATTTTTTTGCCATATTTTCCTCCAATAATCTCTTTAATTTTTCAAATCGTAAAAATTACGGTTTAGTGTAGATACCTTAACATAGTGTGAGAAATAAAACAATTATTTTGTTTCTAAAAATGTTTAGTCCTTCTCTTGTTCTCTATGAAAGAGAAAGGCCACCGATGCGATTAAAACAGTTTTTTTGTCAAATAGTGGTGTTACACGTAAACTAGAAGAAAAGGAGGGGGTAGAGATGCTTAGGTTTGCTATTAGTGGTTATGGGCCAGCTGAAAAGGTGTTTCAAGAAATAGTAGACACACCAAGGGAGGTCACGCCCAATCATCTTCGTGTGGAATTGAAAGCGTTTAGTATCAATCCTTATGATGTCGCTTTGCGTTCAGGAAAGATGAAGGAAGTCCGAACCTTAACATTCCCTTACGTATTAGGGAATGATGGTGCTGGAATCGTGACGGAAGTAGCAAGTGACGTCGATTCATTTGCTGTGGGGGACCGTGTAGTCGTTCATCCTGTGTCAGGTGCTTACGGTGAAGAAATCGTCTTACCAGCAAGTAAAGTGGCTAAAATACCAGATGAAATGAGTTGGGGAGAAGCAGCTGCAATGGTAACGACGGGGATCACTGCTTACAATGTGATTAATCATCTGCTAACGATCCAACCAACTGACACGGTAATGGTGACCGGAGCTTCAGGAGGCGTAGGAACTAGTTTGATCCAATTACTTCATCAAAAAGGGATTCGGACGTTAGCTAGTGCATCAAAGACAAATGAAGAATTAGTCCGAAGTTTAGGCGTTACTCATTTTTCTTCTTATGATCAAGAAAATCCTGAAGAAGTATTCAGTAATCAAGCAGATATTGTGATCGATGCGACGAAAGGAAGCATCGCGGGAGACATGGCTATCAAAATTATGAAAGAAGAAGGTCATTATGTTGCGTTGAACGAATTGCCTTCCCTTGCATCTCGTCAGAAAAAAAATGGGTTTTATGAGACTTTTGTTCCTAGAAAAGAATACTCAGATCAAGAAGCTTTGACTCATTTAATTGCTGCATATAAAACAGGAAATTACCATATTTTTGTAGCAGAAGAATTAGCTGCAACTCTTGATCATTTAATCTGGGCGCACCATCAACTTGAAGGACACCCCTCTGCAGGTAAAATCGTATTAACTTATGATTAGAGCTGGGCTGGTAAAAGGAGCAAACTTTTTCTGGATGCGTTTTCTTCTTCTGATTTTTAGCATGAAAATTTCTTTCTGCTTTATTTAATGGTAAAGTGGTACATGTAAAATTTAACTATTTCTTCAATTCTATGGTCAGACAATCGGACAGTTTGACTATTATGTCTAAATTATCGAGCTTTTTGAAAAAAGGGAATTGAAAATTACATGATTTACATGGTAAAGTAATGCAGCTGAAAAAAGAAGAAGGGGATATTTATGCGGTCAATCAAAAACACATTAAAATTATATCTACTTGACTGGAAAAGAATTTTTAAAAATCCAATTGCTACACTTTTGATCATTGCAATTATGATTATCCCTTCATTATATGCGTGGTTCAACATCAAAGCGTTATGGGATCCTTACGGAAATACCGGTGAATTGCCTATTGCGGTTTACAGTGCAGATCAACCGGCAGAATTTCGAGGGAAAGAAGTCGCAATTGGGAAAGAAGTGATCAAATCACTTCATGACAATAAACAACTCGGATGGCAATTCGTTGACTCAAAAGCAGAACTGGAACAAGGGGTTCGTTCTGGGAAATATTATGCAGGAATCTACTTACCGAAGGATTTCTCAGAAGACTTGTTAAGTTTTACGAGTGGAGAGATCAGAAAGCCAAAAATCGAATACACGGTGAATGAGAAAATCAATGCGATTGCTCCTAAGATCACCGATAAAGGAGCTTCTGCGATCCAAACCCAGATTACAGATGAATTTATCAAGACGGCTAGTTCAACGTTATTGAAGGTCTTTAACGAGATCGGTTATGACATTGATTCGAATCTAGTAAGTATCAATAAGGTCAAATCAATGATACTTTCAACGGATGAGAACCTTGATACGATCGATGGCTATACGCAACAAGTACTTGATTTACAAAAACAACTACCTTCTATTAAAGAAAAGTTAAACAAAGCCAATGAATTTGTGAACTATCTCCCACAAGTCGATGAAATGGGACAAAAAGTGGTTGCACTGAATGATAAAATGCCACAGCTCCAAGAGCAAGCGAAAATCATTTTAGATTTACAACAAAAAATACCGGAAATCCAAAATGCAGGTCGACAAATTGCTGAGATCGATCAGGATTTTTCATCGATCCAAGAAACGATGGATCAAGGAATCACTGAAGCGAAACAAGGGTTGTCGATCATTCAACAAGTCCAAGAAATCTTACCTGACGTGAAGAAATTAGAAACACAAGCAAACGACCTAGCTACTCAAACAAAATCAGGTGCAGAGCAATTAAAAGACGCATTACCAGGTATCACAACAAGTGTGAATACAACGATACAATCGATTAGTCAGGTAGCAACGTCTATTGATTCATTCACAGCGAGTGTCGATCAGGCAATTGCAGATAATCAATTGACGGAAGAAGAGAAGGGAAACTTACTCAAATTATTGGATAATCTCTACAATAGTTTACCAGCACAGCAACAAGCGATTGATCAGTTGATTACCTTTTTGACACAGTTACAGAATCAAACGGGTAATACCAAACTTCAAAAAATAATTGATACATTAAATAGTATCAAACCAGTTTTAAGCGGCTTACAAAATCGCCTACCAGCGTTGAAACAAGCCATTCAAGAAGGAAATATCGATAACGTAAGAAATATCTTAGGGCAAATTCAAACTGCTGCTAAAAATGTCAATAACTTGATTGCTGGAATCGATGTGAACCAAGTCAGTTCAACCGTTGATTCACTATTAAATCAAGTCATCAGTACGATTGAAACAGCTCAAGGTGCGTTAAGCAAGGCTGACCAAATCGATTTTGATTCGCTGTTAAATTCAACAAAAGCAACAGTGACCAATGCAGTGGCGATATTAGAGAAGTACCAAAAAGAAATGCCAGCGATCGGACAAGAGATCCATGATGCAAACACCATGTTGAATGGTAATATGGAAACGATCGTCAATGGGATCAATAAAGGAGCCGATCTGTATAATAATGATTTGCCAGTGCTAGCCAACAAATTGAGTACAGCTGCTAACTTTATCCAAAATGACTGGCCAACGATCAAAAATGAAATCACAAGTACGATGACGACAGCAAATGAAAAAATGCCACAAGTCGAAACGGCAGTAAATGCAGCAGCTGATTTGATCAATAACGATTGGCCAAACATCAAGACAGGTATCCAAAAAGCAGCAGATGCTATTCGTAAAGGAGAAAAAGAAGTTGATCTAGGTGAAGTGATCAAATTATTGAAACTAGATGCCACGAAAGAGAGTGACTTCTTTACGCAACCAGTAGAATTAAAAACCAATACGATGTATCCAATTGCAAACAACGGATCGGCAAGTACGCCATTTTATACAGCACTTTGCTTGTGGGTGGGAGCTGTCTTACTCTCAAGTGTAGCGACAACCGATTATTATCTCGGTAAAAAAGAAAGAAACAATTTTACAAAACGAGAACAATTTGTTGCTCGAATGCTCACGTTCTTAACGATGGCTATCGCACAAAGTTTGATCGTTACTTTAGGAAATATCTTTTTATTAGGTGTAGATGTCCATAATCCAGTTTACAGCGTGTCCTTTGCCGTTTTGATCTCGCTAGCCTTTATGATGATCGTGTATGTTTTAGCGGCGCTATTTGATAATGTTGGAAAGGGACTTGCGATCATTATCCTCGTGCTATCGATTTCTGGCGGAGGTGGGAACTATCCTATCCAAGTATCAGGGAAGTTCTTCCAAATGATCAATCCATTCTTGCCATTCACTCATGCGGTTAATCTATTACGAGAATCAGCAGGAGGAATCTATTGGCCAAATGCTGCAAATGCGATTTGGATCATGATTGGTCTATTCGTTAGCTTTGGTGTTATTGGAACGGCTGTTGCGCCTTATGTCCAAGAAAAAATGGTCAAATTCAAAGAAGCAGCACATCAGAGTCATATTTTCCACTAGTAGTTAAAGCAATAACCAGTTTGAAAAAAGAAGACCTTGTTAGACAGAAATAGTCATGTATTTTCGTCTGACAAGGCCTTTATTTTATTAACAGAGCTTAGGTGATCAGAGGAGCTATTTTTTTCTTTTTGTAGAAACAACGAGTTTAATTGAAAAAATTGAAAATAGAAAAGTAAAGTTTGTTATGGCTGATTCCACAATGATTGATTATTGCTAGAAAAAATCACAGTCCGTTTACTTATTTTTTGGAAAGTGCTGGTTGTTCAAGTTCTACGAAAAGTAAAAGTTTTTATTGAATAGGAAAGAAAAATCTCGATGAGTGAGATGTTACATTTTTTGACAGAAAAGGAAAAAAGTCGTTGAAATGTAAGGCATTTGCTAATTTAACGTACGATTGAAAAAAATACTGTTTTTTTTCTAATTTTTTTCAATTAATTTTATGAAAGTTTATTGACTTTTATATTATGGGAGCGTACTATAACATCTTGTTTAAGATAAATTTTTTTAATTTTGACAATAATAATTTTGAAGTAAATATGTGTGTAAAGGAGTAAAAAAATTGGACTACTTAAAAAGGTTGTTAGTAGGTAAGCCGTTGAAATCTGCTGAAAACGACGAGCATAAATTAACTCGTTTTGCCGCGTTAGCATTGCTGTCATCGGATGCCCTATCATCCATTGCTTACGGTACAGAGCAGATTGTGGTTGTTTTAGTTGCCTTGTCAACTGCAGCCATTTGGTATTCACTGCCAATTGCAGCATTTGTTATTATTCTATTGATTTCATTAACTCTCTCTTACCGTCAAATCATTCACGCGTATCCTCAAGGCGGAGGAGCTTACGTCGTCAGCAGTGAAAACCTTGGGAAAAATGCCGGGTTGATCGCTGGAGGTTCCTTGTTGATCGACTATATGTTGACGGTAGCTGTTTCCGTGTCAGCTGGTGCCGAAGCGATTACCTCGGCAATTCCCGCATTGTATGGTCACCAAGTAGCAATCTCAGTTGCAATCGTATTGCTCTTGATGATGCTGAATTTACGCGGGTTAAGGGAATCGGCTTCTTTCTTGCTATTCCCTGTTTACACGTTCATCATTGTGATTACGTTGCTAATTGCGGTCGGACTGTTTAATATCATTACTGGTGCCGTACCATTACATGCAACAGCCTTACCTGGAGCTGCAATCCCAGGGGTGTCGATCGCATTGATTTTGCGAGCATTCTCTTCTGGTTCTTCTTCTTTAACAGGGGTTGAAGCAATTAGTAATGCCGTACCATTTTTCAAGAAACCTCGAGCAAAAAATGCAGCAGCAACTTTAACAATGATGGCTTTGATCTTAGGCTTCTTCTTTGTCGGTATCACGTTCATCAACTATTGGTATGGGATCGTACCTGAAAAAGAAGTTACTGTATTGTCTCAAATTGGGAAAGCTGTCTTTGGCCATGGCGTATTGTATTATGTATTACAATTTGCTACCGCTTTGATCTTGGCGGTTGCTGCCAATACTGGATTCTCTGCATTCCCAGTATTAGCATACAATTTGGCAAAAGATAAGTTCATGCCACATATGTATCAAGATCGTGGCGATCGTTTAGGGTACTCAAATGGGATCATGACATTAGCTTTTGGTTCGATCATTCTCTTATTTATTTTCCATGGTTCAACGGAACGTTTGATTCCGTTATACTCGATCGGTGTATTTATTCCTTTTGCGCTATCGCAAACAGGAATGGTCGTTAAATGGAAAAAAGAAGGAAAGAACTGGTTGGGAAAATCTATTGCAAATATCACAGGTGCGTTTATCTCTTATGCGATCATTGCGATTTTGTTCGTTTACCGCTTAGGTGATATTTGGCCATTCTTTATCATCATGCCAATTGTGATGTATATTTTCTATCGCATTCATGATCACTACAAAAAGGTAGCAGAACAGCTGCGACTGGAAACGGACGCCAAGTTACATGACTATGATGGAAATACCGTGCTGGTTTTAGTAGGAAATGTCACACGTGTTAATATCGGTGCGATCAATTATGCTCGTTCGATCGGGGATTATGTGGTGGCCATGCACGTGTCATTGGATGAAGATATAGCAAAAGAAAAAGAAATTGAAGCAGACTTTAAGAAACATTTTCCTGATGTCCGTTTTTCAGTTGTTCATTCTTCTTATCGTTCCATTGAAAATCCAATTATCCGCTACGTTGATCTGGTAAGTAAAAATGCCGCAAAACAAAACTATACGACGACAGTATTGATTCCACAGTTTGTACCAAACCGTCGTTGGCAAAATATCTTACACAATCAAACAAGTTTACGATTAAGACTTCGTTTATCTTGGCGAGAAAATATCGTGATAAGTACGTATAGTTATCATTTGAAGAAATAAATGTTAAAGACCAAAAAATGCTTGAGTGAGAAACTCAGGCATTTTTTTATTTATTTATTTTCTAATTACAAAAAAAATAAATAAAAAAGTGTCACTTAATTGATGTATTTTTTTAGTAGAACATGTTTATCCAATTTATTTGAAGGAGCTGAAAAGACAATGGCACAATATTATAGAAATACTGAAAATGGGAAAGTCTTGACGGAAGATCAATATAAAGAAATCAAGGATCAAATGGGCAACTTTCAAAAAGTATCTGACGATCAACTCAATAAGTCAGAAATGTTGATGGCTAAAATTGCTTCAGGGGATCTAAATGATTATTCTTCTTTTTATGAAATGGAAGATCTAGCTCTGGATCCAAACATCGAAGTAGAGCCGGAAAATACACTAATAGTGATCAACATGGCGGAAGATGTTCACTGCTTAGAAGTGTTCAATAAACTTAAAAGAAATGATCTAAAACCAGATGTTGAGGTTCAACAAGTAATGTTAGCTCAACGCGCGTTTGACGAAAGAGGATTTACAGTGATGGATTTTGAGAATCTTTCAGGCGAAAAGAATGAGTGGCGTGATAGTATTTTAGGTATTATCATTGGTTTTATCGGTGGTCCATTAGGGGCGATCTTTGGCTGGGCAATTGGCGATGTCATTGGTTTTGGGCAAGCGCATCATGCAGAGAAAAAATCTAAAAATGTTTTTCATTATATTGCTAACTGTATCCCAGAAGGACAAGAAGGGGTCTTAGCGATTGTCAAAGAAATGGATGCAAAGAAATTGAATGACTTAATCACTACGGAATTTGGAGGCACAATTGAACGTTTTGAACTCAATCATATCAATGAGGCAATCAAATCTATAAAAAAATAAAACGATCATTTGCAAGAAATCGGTTTGTTCGTTCGTTTCTCTTTCTTCTTTTTTCGAGTGCGGGTTTTGCCAAGGCAACAGTAAAAATGTTAGAATGACAAGGCAGAAGATAGAAAGTGAGTGACGATATGTTAACAACAGAAGATTTTGACTTTGATTTACCAGAAGAGTTGATCGCTCAAACACCACTAAAAGACCGTGACCATTCTCGGCTACTAGTTTTAGATCGTACAACTGGGGAAATGTCGGATAAACATTTCCATGACATCTTAGAAGAATTGCATCCAGGAGATGCGCTAGTGATGAATAATACACGTGTGTTGCCAGCTCGTTTATATGGTGAAAAAACTGAAACAGGTGCACACCTCGAAGTATTACTTTTGACAAATACAGAAGGAGATACTTGGGAAACGTTGATCAAACCGGCAAAACGAGCGAAGGTAGGTACACGAATTACATTTGGTGATGGTCGTTTACAAGCAGTTGTCAAAGAAGAATTAGAACATGGCGGAAGAATCATTGAATTTGAATACGAAGGTATTTTTCTTGAAACGTTGGAATCATTGGGCGAAATGCCTTTACCTCCTTATATCAAAGAACGTTTAGAGGATCCAGATCGTTACCAAACTGTTTATGCAAAAGAAAACGGGTCAGCAGCAGCTCCTACAGCTGGATTACATTTTACCAAAGAATTGTTAGCAGAAATCGAAGCAAAAGGGGTAGAACTCGTCTATTTGACACTTCACGTAGGCTTAGGAACATTCCGGCCGGTCAGTGTGGACAAGATTGAAGAACACCACATGCACAGTGAATTTTATCGTCTAACAGAAGAAGCAGCAAGTCGCTTAAATCAAGTCCGTCAAAATGGTGGCAAGATCATCGCCGTAGGAACGACTTCGATCCGTACACTTGAAACGATTGGAACTAAATTTGATGGTGAAATCAAAGCAGATAGTGGTTGGACAGATATTTTCATCACACCAGGTTATCAATTTAAAGTAGTAGAGGCCTTTTCAACAAACTTCCATTTACCAAAATCAACGTTAGTCATGTTAGTGAGTGCCTTTGCTGGACGAGAATTAACATTAGCAGCTTACCAACATGCTATTGATGAACGTTATCGCTTCTTTAGTTTCGGCGATGCAATGTTTGTCAAATAAAGATAAAAAAGCTGTTTCAATACGATTAAACAAAATGGCAGTAATTGCCCATTATAAATTATCAGTCAAAGAATCCTCAACTAGAAAAATGGGTTCTTTGACTGATTTTTTTCTATTCTTTGTTTTAGTTGGAATTAAAAAGTGTAGGAGACATGGATTCGTTTCTTGCAGAAGATAAATAAACTCAGGCGACAAAAAAAGCTAGGCTCTCGATAAGCCCAGCTCTTCGTATGCGGAAGGAATCAAATAAACAAAATAAGTGTAACTTTCCATGACCCATGCAAAGTACCGTGTTGAATTTCTTCTTGATAAACAAAAAATCTTGTTTTTGTTACATCTTCAACAGTTGAAACATCTCTTGATTCTATTCAGTTTTCAGATATTCATGTTCTTCTTTTTTACGTATCATGTTACTTCTGGTTTAGATACTGCACGATCTAACGCCTCATACGCATTCACTATTTGTAAAAGATTATACTTCACATGACCTCATTGGTGAAACCTGTACCTTTTAACAACTTTGTTTGCTTATACTAATCTATCGAGAAATTCTTTTGTTTATTTGATGGTATCCTCCTTCCTTACACTTATAATATAGCACACTTTGTTAGCGGTTGCAAAAAAGAAGCTCACGAGATATGCTTATTTTAGAGAAGCAACAAGCGGTATAGTTGAATAAGGCAATTTAACAATGGTATAGTAAAATAAGTACCTTTTTTGTGTGCTTAAAATAAAGGAGGAATAGGATGGATGATTTTAAGAAAACAGTGAAAGAAGTGGAGAGTGAAACAAAAACAACAATTGAACAGGGGTTAACGACCCAAGAAGCAGAAAAAAGAAGTCAAGAACAAGGGAAAAACAAATTTGAGGAAGCGCCTAAAGAGTCATTGGCAAAAAAGTTTTTACGAAGTTTATCTGATTTTACTACGATTATTTTACTTGTAGCAGCAGTCATTTCTTTTTATACTGCCTTTGCCACCGAACATGGGGATTTATTTGAAGGACTGTTGATTATTGCGATCGTAATCATTAATTCAGTATTAGCTATCGTACAAGAAGGAAATGCCGAAAAAGCGTTGGAATCTCTTCAGGATATGAACAAGCAAACTGCCACAGTCATCCGAGATGGCAAAGTTGAAAAAGTGGATGCTGAACACCTAGTTGTGGGAGATATTCTGCTCTTGGAATCTGGCTCAGCCATTGCGGCGGATGCTCGATTAGTTGAAACCTCTCAATTAAGAGTAGAGGAATCGGCACTGACTGGTGAAAGTGAAGCGGTCGAAAAAGATGCAGATTATGTGAGTCAAGAAGATGATGCCTTAGGTGATCAAATCAATATGGTGTTTAAAGGGTGTACAGTCGCAGCTGGTCGTGGGAAAGCGATTGTGACCGCTATCGGGATGAAAACCGAAATGGGTAAGATTGCTGGACTTTTAAATGACAACACTGCTCAAAAAACACCATTACAAATTCGATTGAATCAACTAGGCAAACGCATCAGTTTTATCGCATTAGCTGCTGCAGCGTTAGTGTTTATTATTGGTGAACTCCAAGGAGAACCCTTACTGGAAATGTTTATGACATCCATTTCTTTAGCCGTCGCTGCGGTACCAGAAACATTGACAGTTATCGTTACATTGACTTTAGCATATGGTGTCCAAAAAATGGCGAAGAAACATGCCATTATTCGTCAGCTCCCAGCAGTTGAGACTTTAGGAACAGCCAATGTGATTTGTTCAGATAAAACGGGAACGCTGACACAAAATAAAATGCGTGTCCGCCGAGTTTGGAGCAAAGAAGATGAAGTGACTGATGTAGAGGACTCAATGACCAACAGTGCGATGGAAATCTTGAAGATGGCTGCTCTTTGTACCGATGTGACGGTCGAAAAAGAAAATGATGAATTGATTGTCAAAGGAAACCCTACAGAAGCCGCGATCGTACGAGCGGTTGAAGAAAATTATCACACAAAAGAGGAATTAGAAGAAAAGTACCCGAGAGTGGCAGAACTACCCTTTGATTCAGACCGTAAGATGATGACAACGGTTCATCAAATGGGTGAAAAATACATTTCAATTACGAAAGGCGCTTTTGACGTCCTAGCTTCGCGTTTTACTTCAGGAGACATTGAACAGGCCACGATCGTCAATGACAGTTTTGGGAAAAAAGCTTTAAGGGTCATTGCGGTAGGTTATGCTACCTATGAAGAAGAACCGCAAGAAATCACTTCAGAAGCATTAGAAAAAGATTTACGTTTGATTGGTTTGATCGGCATGATTGATCCGCCTCGTCCTGAAAGTAAAGGAGCAATCAAACGAGCGAAAAAAGCAGGAATCAAAACAGTGATGATCACCGGAGACCATGTGGTAACGGCTAGCGCAATTGCCAAAGAATTAGGGATTTTATCGAATCCAGCCGAAGCACTGTCGGGCTCAGAACTACAAGCACTATCTGATGATGAATTAGACGAGCGTGTCAAAGACCTTTCTGTTTATGCTCGTGTTACGCCGGAAGACAAGATCCGGATCGTTAAATCATGGCAACGAACTGGTGCCGTGGTGGCTATGACTGGAGATGGCGTCAACGATGCACCCGCCTTGAAGGCAAGTGACGTAGGGTGTGCAATGGGAATCACTGGAACTGACGTGGCACAGAGTGCATCAGATATGATCTTGACCGATGACAACTTTGCAACGATCGTCGATGCGGTTAGTCAAGGACGTTCCGTCTATCAAAACATTCGTAAAGCAATCAACTTTTTGTTGAGTTGTAATGTCTCAGAAATTTTTATTGTGTTGATTGCAATGCTAGTGGGCTGGGGAGCACCGTTTACAGCAGTTCAATTGTTGTTTGTCAACGTGGTTGCTGATGGGTTGCCTGGATTTGCTTTGGGGCGTGAACCAGCAGAAAAAGGGATCATGGACGAAGCACCGATTCCTAAGAATGAAGGGATTTTTGCTCGAGGATTACTACAAAAAATTGCGATCAATGCGACTATATTTACGATCGTGACTTTGTTTGGTTATTATTTGGGAAGCTATGTCGATACCATTAGCCCTTGGGTCGATGCAGGACAAGAAGTTGGACAGACAGTTGCCTTTTTAGTGTTAGCATACTCGTCAATCCTCCATGTATTCAATGTGCGTAGCAGTCAGTCAATTTTCAAAGTGAACTTAGCAACGAATAAATCGTTATTGGAAATGGCGGTACTTTCATTGGTCATCACTACGGTCATTGCACTTTTACCGTTTACCCAAGAACTCTTTGGCTTAGTGCATGTTAGCTTAAACCATTGGTTGTTAGTAGGCTTTTTATCAGTCGTACCTGTGGCTGTGAATGAGTTGATCAAATTTCATCAATTGCCTGAAGCAGAAGAAGAGTAATATGGGCGTACAAAGAGCAAATATTCGCTTGATTCTTACTAAATAGCAAAAAACGGTCAAAACAGCTATGGATGTTTTGACCGTTTTTAGTTCGCGTTCTTTGTTTTATTTATTTAAAACAAGTATTCCGTGTTGTACCGTATAGGTATATATTCCAGAACTGTTGGATTTTAAATCTGGATGATTGACTATGAAGCGTGTACCAGCTTCTTTATGAGTGATTGTCACTGTATCGCCATCTTGCAAATGAATCGTGTCCACTTTGGCTTGCTGATAGAGATTGCCAATGTAGTCTTTATCAAAAATGATGTTGTTGCCATGTTTGATCGTAATGCGCGCATATTGTCCTGTAAAGTAGGCGTGAGGCTGTCTAGCGTTTGTGCGTAATGTGGCAATGCCGTGAGTAACATCTAAGGTAGCGAAGATACCATCGCCTAAACCTCTCAATGACAATTCTTGTAATTGGTTGAAGGCACTGGTCAATTTTTGCAAAATAGTCTGTTTTTGTGGACTCTCAGGCAAAGCATTGACTTGTTTCGTCGCATGATCAATATCTTTTTGCATAATCGTTGGTTTGATTAGCGTATCACTGTTGTTTTCAAATAACTGATTGACTGTATTTGTTACAGGAGTCAGATCATCAATCACTAGCTGTCCTTTTTCAACGCCATAATAGTATGTTCCCGAATTATTTGGTTTTAAATCTGGGTGGTTAACTGTGAAACGTGAACTAGCTTCTTTGTGGGTGATGATCACTGTATCGCCATCTTGCAAATGAATGGTGTCCACTTTAGCTTGTTGATTGATAGTACTAATATAGTCTTTTTCAAAAATAATGTTGTTGTTATGTTTGATCGTACTGTGCGCATATTGTCCTGTAAAGTAGGAGTGAGGTTCCCCAGCGTTCGTGCGTAATGTGGCAATGCCGTGAGTAACATCTAAGGTAGCAAAAACACTATCTCCTAAGCCTGACAATGACAATTCTTGTAATTGGTTGAAGGCATTGGTCAATTTTTGCAAAAGAGCTTGTTTCTGTGGACTCTCTGGCAAAGCATTGACTTGTGTCTTCACCTGATCAATATCTTTTTGCATAATTGTTGGTTTGATTAGCATATCACCGTTGTTTTCAAATAACTGATCAACTGCTACAGATGCTTCTTTAAGATAGCTAACTAAGTCGATGTTAATCATGCCATTATCTCTGACAAAGATATAAGGATTTTTAAGGTAGCCGGTAGTGGTCTCCAATTCAAGAGAGTAAACACCATTTGGCATATCGTTTAAGACAACTGGACCTTTATTTAGTGTGATTTCTTTATAAACCTTGTCACCATCCATAATACGCATTTTTACCCCGTCAAATAGTTTTTCATCAGTAAACTTTAAAGTAACATTACTTTTTAGATTTAAAGTACTTAACTCTTGATTTGTAACTAGCGATAAAACCGAACTTAATCGATTGTTTTGTGTGAGTTGTTGGATCGCTTCACTTAGTTTGTTATTGGGAACGACTTGTGCCAGGTGTGATACAAGCGCATCTCCATTTGCTTTAGCTTGTTGCTTCGTTTTTTTAGATACATTTAATCCCCATGAAGTTAAAACGGCTGAAAAATCGTATTTTTTAGGTGATCCTAGGCTAGTGACTAACAAATCTGGAAGTGAATGAGCAGCAGGATCAAATCCAGTAGTATTTGCGAGTTCACGATATTTTACGTAAAAATTCTGAAGTCCTTCATTTCCAGCTTTATCGATAATATTTGATAAAATAATCAATTTTTGTCTTAATCCTTGACTATTGAAACTTGCTGATGAACCAGTGATCGTCGCTTTTAAGCTGTTTTCAAGGTTAGCTTTATCCCCATAATCATATAACCAAGAGTGGTTATCGGCAGCTGCTTTCCCCATATGTTTGTAGTTATAAATGACCCCATAAATGTTATTCCATACTTCACCGACTGTCATCCCTTGATTCATAAAACTTCCTTGATATCCATGACCTGTTTCGTGGAGGACGCCCCAACCGTCTGATAGCCAATCAGCTGCAGATGTGCTCGTTTCAGCTGCCCAAAGTCCACCATAGTATAGTCCCCCAGCTCCATGAGCATCAGCTTTATAAAAATAGCGACGTTCAGAGGAACGGTTCAATGGATTTGGATTGTTGTCTGATAAACCAATCAATTCATTATAAAATCCGATAATGTCATTATCATATAAATCAATCAATTGATTTATATTAGTTTGATAAACTGCCATGCGGTTTTGGGCAGGTAAAAATGTTTGAAACCTTTTTCCTTGGATCAAGGCGTAGCCTTTTGTTTGATTCCAAGCTTTCTTAAATGTCTCTAAGTTTGTGTCTTTATTGTACTTCGGCAGTTTAAACGTTTGACCCTCTACAGAGAACTCAATAGTGGGTTTTTCTCCATTTGGTTGATTAAAAGGCGTATCAATGAAGGGGACTGCTAAATCTTTTGCTGTTAAAGAGACTTCATTTTTGGAAAAGTCAATCTCAGATTCTGTGTGAGAATCATTTGTTAATAAACGTAACGTCAAAGCTTCAGATAAATTTGGATTAGTCTGCTTAATAGTGATTTTTGCACCTTTGGCTAATTGTATACCCAAATCTTGACGATCATGTCCTTGTCCCATCAAGATACCGGCATTTGCAGTATTTGCTGGGTAAGGTGTTGTTTGAATGGTTTGTTTGTGGGTATCTTGTGAAACAGGAATTTCTTTAGAAGCCAATTGTTTATAATCACCATTGAACAAGATAACGACTAATTTATCTTTTTTTTAAAACCTGGTTGGTAATATTTGAATATCCCTTGAGGTAAGCCATTCATGGGAATCAATCCTTGTTTTTTTCCATTGACGATTACTTGCATATACGCTGCACCGTTTCCAGTATAATGACCAGAAATGAATTGAGATTTTCCTTCTATATAAGGATCAACCTGAGTGATTTTCACTACTTCAGGCTGTTTGATGGGAATGTTGGCTTCCCCGACCACTCGATAATCTCCATCAAATAATTCGATCGAAACCTTGTCTGTGATTTTTAAATTATTCTCGAAATAGTTAAAGGTACCTTTAGGTAAGTTATTAGTTGCCAATAATGGTTTTTTCTTACCGTTAACGATTAAGCGCATATAAGCAACTTCATCACCGGTGTAACTACCTGAGACGTATTGAGAAGTGCCCTCGATATATGAGGCAACGTGAGTGATCGTTACTTTTTCAGCGTTTTTGATTGGGATTTTTTCCGTAATCAATTGACGATAATTGCCATCAAATAATTGTAGTTCAACGGTATCAGTCGCTTTTAAATTAGTAATAAAGTACTTAAAGGTACCTTTAGATAAATTACTTATATCAATTAAAGTCATTTTCTTACCATTAACAACAAGACGCATGTAGGTCACCCCATCCCCGGTATAGGCTCCAGTGACGAAAGAGGTATTTCCTTCCACATAAGGATCGATTTTGGTTACTTTGACAGGAACCATTTTTTTAATGACGATAGCTGTTTCTGAAAGAATTTTATAAGTTGAATCAAATAGTTGCAACGTCACGTGATCAGTGGTTTTTAGTCCAGAAATATAATATTTAAAAGTTCCTTTTGGTAATCCTTTCATTGAAAGGAGAGTTTTCTTTTCCCCGTTAACGAGAATCCGAATATAGGCAGGTGCTTCGCCAGTATAAGTACCTGAGATGAATTGATTATCCCCTTCAACGTAAGGATCAATTTTGGTAACTTTAAATGATTGTTGTGACGGGATTGTTGATTGATTAGAAATAGAGGGGTTTTTTTGACTTGTGTTATTTTGATCTTTTTGATTCGTGTTAGCTAATGAGTGCGTTTCAGCTGCATAAGCGATAGCTGTACCTGAACTAACAAGACTAGAGAGTAGTAATATGCTAGTTGCAGATACTGAAATAAAGTGGTTTATTATTTTTTTTGATTTTGTTCTTTTTTGGTTAGGCATAAATATATCTCCTTTTATCGTATCTGTTTCTATTCTTTTTCTAGTTTTCAATAGGACTATCATAAAGGAAGACAATAAGATATTTTTTTATTTTTGAAGCTTTATTTTGGAACGTTATTCTAAAAAAACGTAATGTCACACACGTTGTTGCTAGCTGTGCTGGATAGAGATGGAAGTACTTCTTTTATTCGTCAGTTTAAGTCGGTTCTATGTCGGGGTTCATTATCCAACGGATGTCTTAGCAGCTATCTGTCTAGGTTTTTCTTCGTTACTTATTTCTAAATATTTTATATAAAAAGAAAAAAATAAAAAATAGATACGTTGTTTTTTTATTTTTTGAAACTAATCCTTACTTCTTTGTAAATACAAAGGAAAATACAGTGGTTAACAGGTGCTATTATTTGTCTTGTTAAAAAAATTTTATTTAAGGAGGATTCATGAAAATGAATTATAAGAAAAGTTTATTCATTACCTTGTTATCTGTTTCCGTGTTAGGGGCGACAACAACGACACATGCTTTTGCTGAACAAAATGAAAAAACGGGTGTTTCAGCCCCAGCAATACCAACGGAAAAAGCAAATACTTCAGGTATAGCTCCTACTTCTGGAAAAGCAACAACGCCTGCTAAACAAAACGTAACCATTACATTGGCTGACTATGTTGTTGGTCGTAGCTTATATATTACTGGTACGTATAATAACTCAAATGCAGTTTATGTACGTGCTGAAGTCAACGGACAAAAGAAAACACTCGTGTCTTCAAAAGAACTAGCCAGTGGCAAAATCAACTATTATGTAGGAAACTTGAAAGCAAACGATAAAGCTGAAATCGTCTTATTTAATAAAGACTATCAAGAAATTGGTCGTCAACAAGTAACGATTAAGGAACCAGTGAAAACACAAATTACTTTAGAGCCATATGTGGTTGGTCGTAGCCTCAATATCACTGGGAACTACAATGGAACCAATGCAGTTTACATGCGCGCAGAAGTCAACGGACAAAAGAAAGGACTTGTGTCTTCAAAAGAGCTAACTAGTGGCAAGATCAGCTACTATGTAGGAAACTTGAAAGCAACAGATAAAGCTGAGATCGTCTTATTCGATAAAAACTACCAAGAAATTGGCCGTCAACAAGTATCCTTTACGGAACCAGTCAAAACAGTGGTTACGTTAGACAAATATGTGGTAGGAACAAGTACAACGATCAGTGGGACTTATAACGGAACCAATGCGGTGTATATGCAAGCTGTTGTGAATGGTAAAAAAGAATCTTTGGTTCAATCAAAAGGGCTAGCAACCGGTAAGATCAGTTACTACGTGGGTAAATTAAATACAGGTGATCAAGCTGAAATCATCTTGTTCGATAAAAACTATCAAGAAATTGGCCGTCAACATGTTGAAATCGATGGTCCAGCGCAAGTATCAATGAAATTAGATAATTATACAATTGGTCGTAGTACAAACATTACTGGAACATATACTGGCACAGATGCAAAGTATATCCAAGCAGAAGTAAATGGACAAAAGAAAGTATTAGTTCAATCAAAAGAGTTAGCAAGCGGCAAAATCAACTATTATATCGGCAATTTAAAAGCAGGGGACAAAGTTGATATCGTCTTATACAACAAAGATTATCTAGAAATTGGTCGTCAACAAGTTACACTAGTAGAACCAGTGCCAATCAAATTCACTTTAGACAACTATGTATTAGGTGACAGTAATAGTATCACTGGTACGTACGATGGAACAAACGCTGTCTACATGCAAGCAGAAGTGAATGGTAAAAAAGAAGCTTTGGTAAAATCAAAAGAGTTAGCTAGTGGCAAAATCAACTATTATGTTGGCGAATTAAAAGAAACGGACAAAGCCGAAATCATCTTGTTTGATAAGAATTACCAAGAAATTGGCCGTCAACAAGTAAATATCGTCAAACCTGCACAAGTAAAAGTATCATTAAATAATTATGATATTGGTAAAAGTACAGCAATTACCGGCACTTACGAAGGAACCAATGCGGTTTACATGCAAGCGGTAGTCAATGGTGAAGCAAAAGATTTACAAACTTCAAAAGAATTAGAAACTGGTAAGATCAACTACAACCTTAGCGGATTGAAACAAACAGACAACGTACAACTTGTTTTATATAACAAAGGACATCAAGAAATTGGTCGTCAAGTGGTGCCGTTTTCTGTCAACCAAATATTTTATATTTCTGGGACAACACCAATAGGTAGCTCTAGTAATTCAAGATTATTAATTTCAACTGAAAATCAACACATGACTATTAGTAATAATGCTGCTATAGCTGCAGGAAGTACTGTTAAAATGAATGGTAATTTTGGACATACTAAATACTTCACTTTAACAGTAACTGGACCAAATGGTGAATCAATTTATAATAAGGTATGGTACGGAGATACCTCGGTTGGAAGGTCTGGTGTAGTTGCATCCTTTAATGTACCAAATGGTAGCACGGTAAGTATGTATCATGCAGAGGCTTCAGGTCGCTTTAGTACAAATGATAATGCTGCTTTAAAAAATAAAACGGGAAAGACCTACACTTATAAAATGGAAAATAATCGTTTAGTATTGGTAAATGTTGCACAAAGCTAATACATTTTATGTAAGTGATTAATGAAAAAGATCGAAGGAGTTGTTTCCTTCGATCTTTTTTTATAAAGGAAGAGTTCAGCTTATTAATCATCTACAGGGCATACAATATTTTTATCATAATCAGAAAAAAATATAAAAAAGAAAGAAAAAATATTTTTGTTTCTTTTTTATACTAAAAAGGTATTTTTACAGTACTGAAAGAGGAGGCGAAGAGATGGGGCATTTGACGAGAGAGACGTTATTTGATGTGCAAATTGATGCGGTAACGATGGAAGAATTGATAGTTCTCATTGATGAAAAAATAAAGACTAATAAACCAACACATATTTTAGGAATTAATGCAGACAAGATCAACGAATTACAGCAAAATGACTCTTTGCAACAAGTGGTTCAAAAAGCTGAGATCGTTCATGCTGACGGGGTATCGATACTGCTGGCTGCGCATCTATTGAATAAACAAGTCCCCGAAAGGATTGCTGGGATTGATCTAATGCAATGGTTACTAGATTTAGCTCAGGAACGTCAGTATACCGTTTATTTTTTAGGAGCAAAAGAAGAGACAGTCAATAAAATGAAAACAAAACTGTTAGAATACTGGCCTAAACTTCCCGTTGTGGGCATAAGAAATGGGTATTTCTCAGAAAGCGAATGGGAAAACGTTGCATTAGAAATCAAAGAAAGTCATCCACAATTGATTTTTGTGGGGATTTCTTCTCCTAAAAAAGAATATTTAATTGATTATCTCATGAATCAAGGGATCAATGCTGTGTTTATGGGCGTCGGAGGCAGTTTTGATGTGTTGGCTGAAGAAATAAAAAGGGCGCCACTTTGGGTCCAACACTGTCATTTAGAGTGGTTTTTTCGGATGATTCAAGAACCAAGAAGATTGTTTAAACGCTATATGTTTGGCAATCTCAAGTTTTTGAAATTAATAGCAACAGAAAAAATTAAAGCGAAAAAAAATGGAATTGTTAAGTAAAGAGAGTGGTGAACAGGAGATTTGGATAAAAAAGAAGTTATAGCATTATTAAAAAAAGCGATTATTCCAATTATTTTAGTTGCTTGGGTATCCGCTTTTGTCAGCGTAGTTGCAATCAAATATTTTAAACTACTACCAGAAAACTATGTGGTACAA
Source organism: Enterococcus sp. C65 (assembly GCF_040887165.1). Taxonomy (NCBI): domain Bacteria; kingdom Bacillati; phylum Bacillota; class Bacilli; order Lactobacillales; family Enterococcaceae; genus Enterococcus; species Enterococcus sp. C65. Next base: position 244,111 of record NZ_JBFOFG010000002.1, read on the forward strand.
AGCCAACTAGTAGTCAATCCGAAAACATCAGAAAAAGAAGACAGTGTAAAAAGTATGGATCTTTTAAAATACAACGAAAACTACAGCCTACTTGTCTATAGCTCTTCTTTTCTTGAAAAAGTGACCAAGCAATTTGACAGTTCCCAATATAATAAAGATCCGTTAAAATTAAAACCAAAAATCAAAGTCTTGTATTCTCCAACATCGCAAGTTTTAACATTGCAAGTCAACATGGATGATGAAAAAGAAGGAATTAAATTAGCCAATATCATGTTAGAAGAATTACGTAAAGAAGGAAACAAACTTTTTTCTCATAGTGATTTAACGGTATTAAGCCAGGCTGTAACGACCAATAAAATCAGTTATAGTACAAGTTTGCTTTTAATAGTATTAAGTTTCATTTTCTTTGCGCTTTATTTATCAGTTTTCTTGTTTTATCAATACAAGAAAAAGCACAAACATAGAAAAAATAAAAAACGAAGAAGATAAGAAAAATTGGTGTGGTAAATGACAAAATTAAGACTGAATAAAGTAATTCTAATCGTTTTTCTCCTCATGCCGATCATCGAGTCTCTCAATGGCTATTTTTACGGAAAAGGTATTTCTGATGCCTATCGTTTTCTTTTGATGGTTTTGATTATCGGTTATTTTATGCGATTTGGACAACGTTTATCGTGTTATATGCTTAAATTTATGTTTCTCACATGTATATTCCTTCTTGTTTTAGTTATCCAGCTTCTTTGGTTTCATAAAAATCAAGGAGTATTCATGACAGATATAAAAAGTGTTTTAAGAATATTATTGGCACCAATGTATCTAGTTTTCTTTTATGAAGCATTACATGCGAAAGATATCAGTTATACAGATCTTAGAAATTTACTTTTAGGTTATAGCCTATTGTATAGCTTATTAGTGGTTATCCCATATTTGCAAGGTGGAGGCTATGTTAGCTATGACTTTGATGGAAATGGGTTGGTGTCGAAAGCCTCAGAAGTAAAAGGGATTGGCTGTAAAGGCTATTTTATCGAACTCAACTCATTGATTGCTATATTAAGTGCGTGTTCTTTTTTCATAAAAAATATGATCATCAAGTTTATCAACAAAAAACAAAACAATCAGTTGTTGTTAGCCACTGTGATCTATATTTTATTGATTGCTGCTTTATTTATTACAGCAACAAAACTTGGGATCGTTCTAGCTTTTTTATGTTCGGGTATTCTGATTATCCAAATATTACAATGCAATATATTGATCAAGCAAAAACTGTTTATCGTGCTATTCATTAGTTCTTTTTTGATTATTCTCCGATTGTTACTAGGGAATTTATTTACAGAAGTTCTTTCTAGGTTGGATTATTTTTATGGGCAATCAGACGGTGATCTTTTAAACGTGATTACCAGTAATCGATATAATTACTTGATCGAAAGTTTGAAGGAAATTGATCAATCGGGTCATAGCACATTTATTGATTTCTTTGGAGCAGGTTACTATTCTTCCTTTTCTTTAAATGGCTTTAAGCGAAGTATTGTCGAAATGGATTGGTTTGATTTGTATTTTTCATATGGAATTTTCGGATTCACTTCATATTTATACTTTTTTAAAGATGCCGTTTTCGCGTTGTTTTCCTCAAAAAGGAATGAGATGAAAAGTATGTTGCTTATTTTTCTTTTGTATAGCTTCTTAGGAGGGCACATTATTGTTAATTCTATGACCGCTACTTTTTTAGCTATTTGTTTGAGTTATTCAAGCGATAGCTATGGAATTTAGGTTCATTCTTTTATAAAAAATATAAATGAGGTCCAGAGCATGATACTGATTATATCGAATATGTATCCATCAAAAAAATATCCTAATTATGGTGTGTTTGTGAAAAATTTTTATGATGAATTGTCACAAACACAAGAAACCAGAATCGTCTATATGACGAAGACCACGAACAAGTGGAAAAAAATAATCTATTATTTAAATTTTTATCGCAAGGCTTTTAGCCAATATGTGTTTGGTCATTATGAAGTCGTTTATGTACATTACGCTGGTTACAATGCACCACCTATTTTGTTGGCAAGATTATTCAATCGAAAAACGAAGTTGATTGTCAATGTTCATGGTAGTGACGTCACACCAGAAAAAAGATTAGAAGAAAAAACCAATTTTTTAACGAAACATCTTGTAAAACAAGCCGATTTGACTGTAGTGCCTTCTAGCTATTTTGAAGAAGTAGTGAAAGAAAAGTATGGTGAAGTAGCCCCCTTATTCATCTCACCTTCCGCAGGCATTGATCTTCGTCTTTTTAATGATCAAAGTAAATCAACCACGCAAGAACGACCATTCACGATTGGGTATGTCAGTCGCATTGATAAAGAAAAGGGCTGGGATCTTTTATTGTATGCTTTCCAACAATTACTTCAGGAAAATCAACGATTACGTTTGATCATGGTGGGCGATGGTGCCCAAAATGAAGAGGCAATCGCTTTGATCAAACAACTAAAACTGGAAAATCATGTTGAAAAAACCAATTGTTTGTCTCAACAAGAATTAGTAGATATCTATTCTTCTTTAGATGTCTTTGTATTTCCAAGTACTCGTGCAGGAGAAAGTTTAGGCTTAGTTGGTTTAGAAGCAATGGCTTGTGGGACACCGGTCATCGGTAGTGAATTAGGTGGGATCAAGACTTATTTGGAAGATGGAGAAAATGGTTTTCTATTTAAACCAGGTGATCAAGTGGCGTTGGTAGCTGCAATTAATAAATATCAAGCATTGCCAATGGAGGTCAAGCAACAGTTTTCGAAAAATGCTGTAGCGACGGCAAAGAAATATGATCGTAAAAAAGTAAATGATCAATTGATTGACAAAATTATTGAAGTTTCTGAGAAGAGGTAAGATGTTGAAAAGCATTTACTATTTATTGTTTTATTTGACTAATTGTTTTACAGTTCCTTATCGATTGACTTCGATTGATTTTTTTTATCGGAAGACAAGAGAATGGCTAGCTAGAAAGTTATTTTGTTTTGCTGGTCAAGATATTGTGATCCGACCAAAATTAAAAGTATCCTATCTAAGTGAAATTTCTATTGGGGATCGGTCTTCTCTAGGAGATCGAAACATGATCGTTGCTGCTGGTGGGCTTGAGATCGGTGTAGATGTGATGATCGGTCCTGAAGTGATGATTTTTACCCAGAATCATGAGATTACGCCAACTGAAGTGAAATTGATTGAAGGAAACATAGAAATGAAAAAAGTAACGATTGCAGATGATGTTTGGATCGGTGCTAGAGCAATTATTTTACCAGGTGCGAAGATTGGACGTGGAACAGTGATAGCGGCAGGAGCTGTGGTTCCTGGAAAAGAGTATCCAGAGAATGTCGTTTTAGGTGGAAACCCAGCTAAAATAATCAAAAAAAGAAGTTCGATGAAAGAAAATCAACGGAAGAACTAAGAACGAAAGGAGTATTCATGTGAAGAAAATAGGTATTATCACGCTAAATGGCGAATTTAACTATGGCAACCGACTCCAAAATTTTGCTTTACAAAAAGTTTTGGAAAGTTATGGGGTTGAAGTCGACACAATAGTTATCAGACCAAGCAAATTCGGTAAGTTGAAAAAAGAATGTTGGTTCGGTGAAATCCGCAGTATCGGTGATCTTGGACAAATGCTCAAGAAAAACATGTCAAAGATTACGCTAAAAAGTATCAAACGAAGAAAAAATTATCAAGCAATGCAAGCAGCAAAATGGTCTACGATTGAACAATTCAGTCAAAAAAAAATCAAGACGTTGCGAGTAGATAAAAAATACTTGAACCAATTATCGCTTCATTTTGACTTGTTTATCGTCGGGAGCGATCAAGTCTGGAATCCCAATATTATTGAGTTTGATCCAACCCATTTCCTCGACTTTGCACCATCAGAAAAAAGGTATAGTTATTCTGCCAGTTTTGGTGTGGATCACTTATCCTCTAAACCAACGCATTTAAAACCTCATTATGCGAGTTACCTAAAACAAATGAATTATATTTCCGTAAGAGAAGCTTCTGGAGGGATGATCGTCGAAGAATTGATCGGCAGAAAAGTTGATGTTGCTCCTGATCCAACGTTGTTATTGAGTAAAACTGAATGGCAAAAAGAGTTGGCGATTACTGAAAGTCAAGAAGAACAGTTTGTGTTGATTTATTTTGTGAGCGAAATCTCTGTAGAAATCATGCAAGAAATCAAACGGTTTGCGAAAGAAAAAAATTTAAGGATCTTTCAAATCATGGGCGATACTTTTGGCAGTGATCGAATCATCGTCGACCCGCAACAATTTGTCTCGATGATTGCCAAAGCCCAATATGTATTCACGGACTCTTTCCATGGAAGTATCTTCTCAATCATCATGCAAACGCCGTTTTTCGTTTATGAGCGAACGGATCATAAAGGAACGTATACTCGTATCGAGCATTTGGTAGAAAAATTTTATATGAGAGGTGCACTGGTTTCTTTAGGCGATCATTTAACAGAAAAAGAAACGTTGTTTGACTTTGATCGTGCAAAGCTCGTCCTTGAGAAAGAACGAGAACGCGGAAAGCAGTTGATTGAACAAAATATTTTGACTCCTAGCAAGGTTGAACAGTAGATGACAAATCGAAGTAAAGGTATTGTTTTATCTTATCTGACAGTAGTTGTAAAAAATCTTTCATTATTGTTTTATACTCAAATATTATTAAAATTTTTAGGGAAAAGTGAGTATGGACTCTATCAAATCGCAAATTCTGTTATTAGCAATTTAACGTTACTAAATTTAGGTTTTTCATTTGCTTATATCAAATTTTATACAGGATTTGCGGTGAAAAACGAGGCAAAAAAAATCCAAAAACTGAATGGGACCTATTTGCTTTTTTTCACCGTGATTTCTCTATTGGCTGGGGTGATTGGCGGAATACTTGTCCACAATAGTCCTTATTTTTTAACTTCTTCTTCCATTGAAGAACAGACAAAATTAAAGAATTTGATGCTGTTTATGATTCTTAATGTCGTATTGACTTTTTTGAGCGCTACCTTTGAATCGAATATCTTAGCTAATGAACGTTTTGTTTTTCAGCAGATTAGACAAATGTTCCAATCAGCTTGTTTGCCATTACTTACTGTCCCAGTTTTGTATTTTTTTCATACCGATATCGTCACGATCGTGATTATCCAAACGGTGATCACGTTAGTGAGTTTGCTATGTAATGTTTACTTTTGTATCCAAAAACTTCGGATGAGAATAACATTTAAACAGTTAGAATTTTCATTTATGAAAGAAATCGGTATTTTCTCATTTTTTATTTTTTTGAATCAGTTGTTCAACCAGATCAACGATAGTGCACCAGTTTTTACGCTGGGAGTTTTAGCAAATACTAGACAAGTAGCGGTTTATTCGATCGTGAACCAGTTAAAAGCCTTGTTTTTAACATTTTCTCAAGTCTTGACAACCATTTTTATTCCAAAAGTCAATCGGTTAGTTCATCAATCTAATGATGATCGTGAGTTAACACATCTCATGATCAAGATTGGACAGTATCAATTGTTAGTTCTCGGTTTATTTTTAGGTGGTTTCATTCTATTAGGGAAAATGTTTCTGTTCTTATGGTTAGGTAAAGGGTTTGACGAATCCTACTACTTATTGATTTCGATCGTGATTCCATTACTGATTCCTTTATCACAAAATATTGCGATTGAAATCCAACAAGCACGAAATCAACATTTCTTTCGTTCGATCATGTTGACGATTTTTTCTTTTTTGAATATCGCTATCACTGTCGTTTGTGTCAAGCAAGTCGGCATCAACGGTGCAACAATTGGGTACATTTTCAGTTTGGTCGTCGGTTATGGTTTCGTCATGAACTGGTACTATCATAAAAAAATGAATTTGGATATGGTGTTGTTTTGGAAAAAAATGATACCAGCTATTATTCCCAGTATACTAGCCGTCTTTATTAGTCAACTACTTTTAACAATTGTTCCAATCAGTAATATTCCAACATTCTTGTTCATGGGTATAGTCTATTGCAGCATTTATGGTTGTAGTGTCTTTTTGTTTATGCCCCATGTGTTTCAACAACTCCTTGGGTTACTTACTAAAAAAGAAAAGAGGCATCAGCGATGAAAAATAAAATAAAAGAGAGTATGCCAAAACCAATGTGGGAAAAGCTTAAGATTATTAGGAACTATGGCAGAAGTATCTCATTATTTAGGAAAGACAAGCAACGTTTTCTACGTTATTTTTCAAAGATAAATACTCATGAAGAAGATCAATTAAAAGCACGTTTACTGTTTTTTAGTCATTCAGTTGAAAAAGGCTTATCTAGAGAAAATTTCCGGTTTGGATTTGGTCAAACAGTCATCCCGGAACTATATGGATTGATCCAAACGTATCACGAATTAGGCTATGATCAAGAAGATGAGATCTATTTAAATGCAGTGTCTGTAGTGGACGAATATATCAAGGTCCATGAAGAGAAAAATTACGATCTAAGCGATCGAATCAATGCGGTTGAATTTAAAAAAAATTATTGTCTGAATAAAGTGGAGTTTGGAGGAGTAAAAGCAGTTCGCCGTGCTGCTTCAAATGAAAACCAAACGAAGAACTTTAAAGAACTAGCACTTAACCGTAATAGTGTAAGAGATTATCAAGATACTGCTGTGGACTTAGAGAAAATCAATGAAGCGATTCAGATCGCAACGAAATCTCCTTCCGTTTGCAATCGGCAAAGTACACGCGTTCGTGTCATTCGTGACTGTTCGCTCATCAAGAAAGCATTAGACATCCAGAGTGGATTTAAAGGGTATTCTTTACCTCCTTGTTTACTGATGATCACCACAGATACACGCTATTTTATTGATGTGACTGAACGTAATCAAGTATACGTAGACGGTGGATTATTTGCAATGTCCCTTTTATATGCGCTAGAGTATGAGGGGCTAGCTGCCTGTGCATTGAATACGATGTTCGATCCCAAAAGAGAAAGCGCGACGAGAAAGTTATTAGGGCTCAATGAATCTGAAAATTTAATCATGTACCTGACGGTGGGGAACTTTAAAGAGGATTATCAGGTACCTAAATCACACCGATTGAGTGTAGAGCAAATCGTAAAATATTTATAATAAAAAAAAGTTAGATTTCATTGACATAAAAATAGTAAGACGAAAGAGACACTTAGTAAATACTAGGTGTCTCTTTCGCCTCGTTAGATGAGATGGTGTGAAGAAAATTGACCTTAGTCTGTAAATCAAAAATATCTCAAGTGAGAGAAGCTATAACTATATTTTTTGACAGATCAGGTAGGCTCTAATTAAACCTATAGTGTAAGATGTGACTCTTACACTATTAGTTTAAAGATTATGTTTCTTCTTTTTTTCTTTCTTTTTAAAAGACAGTGGAGATATCAACAAAAATAAAAAATAATCTTAGGAATATCCATAGGAAACTAAAAAATTTCCATTCTTTTAATTGTAAAAGTTAAAAAATAAAAATAAAAAAATGATGTCATTCTATATAATGAGAAACATAAAATCATAAAACATGAAGGGGAATGATAGATAATGGAAGTAAAAATTGGCACAGTCATCTCGGCACCTTCAGTGTCAGGAACGCTTGTTAAAGGAGAAATCATCGATATATTGAAACGTGTCGTCGTAGTTTCGACAGATGTGGATCATTATGTCGTAAAAAAAGAAAAATTACTTGCTAACGGTTATACATTAAGTACTGAAGATGTAATCAGTAATAGTTAATTTTGTATATTAGACATAAAAAGAAGATGCCAAGGAAATAATTTATCACAAAAAACAAAAGATGGGAGAAGCCATCTTTTGTTTTTTGTGATCTTTTACTCGAAATTCATTACGCATGAAGCAATATCTTTGATATCAGAGAGTAAGGAACTTAATGAAATCGGATAAACTTTCTCGTTTTTCATACTTTCTTCATCAAGTAAGGTACGTTCACAAATAATTAAATGGTCAGATTTCATGATATATTGTGGGACATCTTCTAGGGAATAGTACAGCGTCGTATCGAGAATCACGTCACTTAATGAGAGCTTTTTCTCCAATGATTTCCTAAATGTAATATGAGAGAGTTCACTTTCTGCGACGATGATGACTCCAATTTTATGTTTGCTACCGTTCGTCAAAACAAAAGAAGTCAGTTGACAAAAGGCTTGTAAATGGAAATAAGGAATATAGCGAATAGGGGTTTCCAACTCTTGCCCCCATTTTTTAAAAATCTGCTTCACACGTTGTAGCAATTCCATTTGCTGAGTACTTAAAAAGGTATGTTTTGTTACCAAAAAGTTGCCGATATTCAAGGCACATGTATAAAGCAAATTAAATAGCGGCACCTCAAACAAAATATCTCCATATAGATTGACCCCAAACTCTTTTTCAAATAGTTCAATCAGTACATCGATTTCTTTAAATTCCGCGACTAATCGATTCCGAACGTACTGATAATCTAAATCAATCATAAAATAGTTCGGTGAATTATAAGGTAACGTACGATAAATAATGGATAAATAAGCAATTTCTTCCTTTTTCAATGTTTCATCATCTTCAGGTTCATTGAATATATCTTGGAACATATTAAAAATGAGACCATTTTCCAGAATGTTCATTGTTTCTGAAGGGATAACAATGGGATTACTTTTTCGGCGAGACAGTGCTAAATAAAGCGATAGTTTTAAAAAGGTATATTGTGTTTTATTGAGACGATTTGACAAGATATTTAGAACAGTATCTGTGTAATGTTCTGCTTTAGCCATAATGTCCCAATTAACTTCTGAGTTTAAATAATCACAGCGCATCCAAATCGATAAAATCAAAAAACGATATTGCAATTCATAAGTTTCTTCAGGATTATCGGACAAAGGTGAAAGCGCTTCTGAAAAATAATTTTCGACATCTTTCTTGATTTTAAAAGCTTTGGTTACTGATAAAAACTCTTCATCAACGAGCGTTATATAATCATATTCGCCAATGATGTAGCGGGAACAAACCTTTAAAAAATTAGAATCTTGATAGATGATTTTGATCAAATCATAACGTCGGATATTCGGTTTAAAGAAAATCAGGATATGACTACTTGTCATTTTATAAAATTTTATTTCATTTTCTAGTAAAATAGATAACTTCTGGAAATCTGATTTGATCGTGTTAAATGTGACCCCTAATCTCTCTGCGGCTTCCCCTACATTTATTCGTTTTAGTTCAAAAGCAAATTCAATTAATTTCACTTTTCTAATAATATCTTTTTCGATGTAATCTTCAATCACTTTGGGACCTCCCTAAGTTTTTCATTTACTAACTATAAAAATACGCTATTCAAATAACGTTGTTTTTTTTACTTTTTATACTGTTTCATCCAATTTAAGAAATAATAAATAATTTTTTATGAGAGAACGAAAATGGAATCATAGTCTAAAAATAAAAATAAGTGTTTTTATAGGAAATGGGGAGAAAATTCACTAAATAATAATTTTTTTTGGTTATTTTAAGATAATTTCATCTTTTATAAAAAACAAAGAAAAATGGATCTGCAGATGCTAGATAGAATAAATAATGTAACAAATATAGAAAAGAAGGAGAGAAATTCTATGGAAAAATTGAAAAATACACTTTGTGTTGTTGCAACGATTTTATGTTTGTTGTTACCAGCAGCGGTTCATGCAGATACGCAAGGGGCAATTACCAATGCCGAAAATGGAATACTGAAAGAACTCCAAGAAGGGGTCACTGTTAAAGGGAAAGCCTTTCATTTCGATCAGACAGATATCACTCAAGCTGAAAATTATTTAAAAGTACATGACTTGTCAGATAACGTTGCAGTTGAAGTGACTAATTATTTAAAACAAGCACGAACATTAATTATGGATAATGCGCAAGTTGTTGAGGTTCAATCCGTTAATTCATTAAAACAATTGATTAAATCCTTGCCAAGACCCATTATTGAACAATTAAAACAAATTGTTATCGAAATTGGCAAACTGCTAAATCTAACTGTTACATTCTATCGAGATGGTGTAACGATCGTAGACTCATCAGGCAATCCAGTTTATTCGACGGGGAATGCAATTAAACAAACGGGTGGGAATTATACAATGAGTGCGATCACAGCAGGAGCATTAGCAATGGTTTCTATTATTGCTTATGTTGTAGCGCGTCGGCGTGAGTATCGTGTGTAAAAAGCAATTAGTGAAACAGATTGGGCTAGGATGCTTGATTTCGATCTGTTTCTTTATCCTAAATTATTGTTTTGTTTATCTTGTTGCAAGGCCAGTGATTCAATTTGTTTCATCGTCTATTCAGGTGTTATTACTCTCAGAGGCGCCTAATTTTGAACGAACGTTTTCAACCGGCAACATTAAAAAAACTTCGACAAATCAAGCGGGAATCAATTCAAGTCAAATTCAATTTCCTAAATACGGTGAACACTATGGTGAGATTAGTATTTCTACCCTTAAATTAAAGGTGCCCCTTTACTTTGGCGATTCAGAATCCATTCTTCGTGAAGGAGCGGGGCAGTATATGGGGTCTGTTTTTCCTGGAGAAATCGGGACAACTTTGATTGGTGGACACAATATTGATTCTTTTGGAAAACTATTGAATATCCAACCAAATGAACAAATAGACATCCAGACAACTTATGGAAACTATCACTATACAGTGACCGATAAAAAAGTGGCTAATAAAGCGGATTGGCAAATTGCAAAGGAACTAAGGCAACAAAAAAATCGTGAATTAATTCTTTATACGTGTTATCCAATCAATAGCCTCGGTTTGACAAACGAGCGTTTATTTATAACAGCAAATTTAATTTCTGGACCTAAAATCAATGAAAATAACTAATAAAGGACTTTAGCAATGAAGAAAAGTTTGACGAAAAGAACCGCTCAATTGTTTTTAGCGTTTGTGTGCTCATTTGTTTTCTTTGTTTTTCTGTCACTGATTGGCATACGAATGACACTGATGCGGCCAACATTTATGCAGCAACAAGTAAACCATTCGCAGTATGCATCCAATGTTCAAAAAGAAATGAATAACAAAATCCAAGATTTGGCACGAGGAAGCAATATCCCGCCAGAGGTAGTCAAAGATGTAATTCCGTCCACTCTGATCGAAAAAAATATGACGCAATACGTTAATACATTATATAGTGGTCATTCTTTCACCTTACAAGGTGAAGAAGAAGTGAAAAAAGAACTATACAAAAAAATAAACCAATATGCAGTAGATAAAAAAATGAAAACAGATGAACAGATGAATAAGGGAATTGCTCAATTTGTTGATTCTTCAATGCAGGTAGTGAAACAAGCCATAGAAATCCCCTATTTAGCTAATTTTGTCCAAAAGGTCAATCAATATAAGTCAACATTAAATGCTTTTATGATTGGGGCAGGGATCACTTGGTGTGTGATTAGCGGGATGTTGTTCGTGACCTGTCGTTCAAATAGAGAAAGAATCTCGTATGCCAGTATGATATTGGCTGGGACTGGTTTCTCTTTAGTAGTCGGACCACTAATCATCTATTTTAATGGTTGGATGAGTAGGATAGGGATCATGACACAAAGTATCTATGAATTTGTCCAAACTTATTTACGGACATTTGATCTGCTCTTTATAAAGATGGGTATCATATTATTGGTTCTATCGATACTGTTCTTTGTTACTTTTGTTGTATTGACACATAAATCAGGAACTACAAAACAGAAAACCTAACTTGCTTGTAGCACTTGGTTTGCAAAAATAAAAAATAGACATTATCTAGCTGATTATCAGAAAAGGTGGTTAGTCATATGGAGTTGAAACTAAAAGAAAATATCTCTTTCGAAAATAGCGTTTATGTAACGATAAAACCAAAAAAATGTTATGAAATGGTCAAACGACTATTAGATATTCTTTTAAGTATCATTGGACTGATCCTCACTTCTCCTATTCTCCTTTGGGTTGCTGTAAAGATCTACTTGGAAGAACCAGGAGCTCCCATCTTATTTTCTCAAGAAAGAGTGGGGAAGAACAAGCGTACTTTTAAAATGTACAAGTTTCGATCAATGTGTACGGATGCGGAAGAAAAACTAGAGAATTTACTAGACAAGAATGAAATAGAAGGTGCGATGTTTAAAATCAAAGATGATCCACGCATCACTAAAGTTGGTAAATTTATACGCAAAACCAGTTTAGATGAATTACCTCAATTATGGAATGTTTTAAAAGGTGAGATGAGCTTAGTTGGTCCTAGACCGCCTTTGCCTAGAGAAGTACGCCAATATTCCCATCATGATGAACAACGTCTTCTAGTAAAGCCTGGATGTACGGGTATATGGCAGGTAAATGGTAGAAGTGATGTCAACTTTAAAGAAATGGTTGCGATGGATCTCCAATATGTGCAACAACGTAGTATCATAATTGACTTTAAAATCATTTTAAAAACCATATGGAAGATGCTTTACACAAAAGGTGCTTGTTAAGATCAAAGAAGCACATCTGAGTGTTTCACTGATAGATAAGAAAAAATGTTTAAGTAGCTTTCTCTGATTTCAAAATTTTGTTTTATTTTTTAAGGGAATGTTTTTGAATAAGGTCATAAACAGGACGAGCTGTTTATGGCCACTTTTTTGTCAATAAATTAGTTAACGAATACGTAGCCTATTTTTTATTTTTGCAGTTTGGTTATTCACGGCTTCTTTTAAAAGAAAAAATGTAGTAAATCAATGAGGTAGAATTTTGATAAATAAAAGATTTACTGGATCTTTTATTTTACTTATCATTTTAGGAGGTTGATTCATATGAGTAAGATCTATGAAGCAGTAACCATCAATACTGGTGGAAGAGAAGGAAAAATCTATTCAAAAGAGAAGGATTTTCTATATAATGTAACTTCGCCAGGCTCAGGTGTAGCAGATGCAACAAATCCTGAAGAGCTTTTTGCTGCTGCGTACAGCGCATGTTTCAATGGAGCTTTGGAGCTAGTAATGTCAAGAAAAAAACTTGATAATACAACTTCTGTCCGAGCAACTGTTGCTTTGATGAACCATGGAGATGCTAATTTTTCTATTGAAGTTTTATTAGAGGTATTCATTGAAGGAATGTCAAGAGAAGAAGCTGTGCGCTTAGTGGGAGAAGCAGATCAAGTTTGCCCTTATTCTAAAGCGCTGAGAGGAAATACAAAAGTAATCATAGAAGTTGTTAATGAAGATTTCTAAAAAATATAGTTTTAATATATAAAAAGGGATCCATCCATTCATTCATTTATTTCAAGTTAATCTTAAACTAGAAGCCTCTTGGGGGAAGCTTCTAGTTTTTTTATCTGGAAAAAATAAGACAAGAACTAACTTTTGAAATTTCGCTCATTCCTAAAAAGACTGTAAGAATAGAGCTCAAAAAATATAGCCAAACAAAAAATCCGAATCATCTAGAAATGGCTTTAGCCTATTTTTAAATGATTCGGCTGTTGAAGTGAGAAGCGCTTTGATCATTATTCTGTGTGTGAAAATTGATAGGATCCTTTTGCTACAAAGCCTTGTCCTTTTACTAGGCGCAATGGAGCCAAGTCTTTGGTAGCAATTGGGTTAAAGTATACTTTACCATAGGAACGATAAAACCAAATACTGTCTGTAGGATTATATTGATAGTTGCCAATTCCAACAGTAGGATCAATTGTTAAACTCAACTGATTGGAACCGTCAGATAAGATGAGTTCATTAGTTTCAGAATGTTTTCTCGAAGATCCCCAAATATCTTTTGTAAAGTTCCTGATTTCATAAGGGTAAAGTGGATCGCCTGGTGCCAGTAAACTATTATTAAAATCATTTGTTGTAGCTTGCAAAAAAGCATAATCTTTTAATGTTACGTCTTCTAAAGGAATAGCTTCCACTTCCACATCAATTTTCCCACCGATGATCGTATAGATGACTTTTTCTCGTAACACAGGTCGCCCAGTGCCATTTCTTTTTTTTGTATTGACCGCTTGGACTAAGTTTGTGGTGACTATTTTAAGTTCTTCAGTCGAAAAAGTACCGTCTCCGACAATTTTTTTTCCATCTGCATATACTTCTAAACTTTTAGAAGAAGCTGTCGGCGTATCAACTAATTCATCGTAAGTATGCCATCCGCCAGTATAGCCTTCATAGTCAGGATCATCGCCATCAATAGCTGATACGGCTCGTAAATCATGATAAGGCGAGACATAATCTGTATAAACTTTATTCAGAACTTCTTTTCTACTAGCAAATTTATTGGTGGTATTTTCTGTCGAAAGAGGGAGTAAATAAGCATTAGATATTTGCCAAGTTTGATTTTTAGAAACTTTTCCAATCGTTAACATCAAATCATTCAGCTGATCGTAGTGGCTGATAGCTTCGATTTGATTTTCTGTTTTCCTTACTTCCAACATTTCTTTTTTTATTGATACTTTTTGTTCATCTAACTTTTGTAAGTTCTCATCGTAAAATTCAACTGACACATCATCTGATGTAGTTAAACCAGGTAAATAGTACTTAAAAAGATTTAATAGATCAAGATCTTGAGAAGTAGTAGACGTCTTTTCTTCAGTAATGGTTTGAGAAAAGGCGGGAATAGATAAGCAGATCGCTACGACGAGCAGTGAGATGAAACTAAGTAAAAAATAAGATTGAATTTGCTTCTTTTTTTTCATAGATGATACGATTAACTCCTTATTGCTTTTTTTCTTGTAGTACCTAGGTTATTTTAATCCTTCCTTCAATTTTGTTTTTTTTCTTTTTGAGTCGAAGTCATTAGATTTTAGAATTCTAATGAATAGAAGGTTTGAACAACTATTTTTTTGTTTTATTTCTTACAAAAAAAACATTTGAAAAAAAATAAAGAAATTTTCTTCGTTTGGATTCAGTAGAATAAGTACATAGAGATGATTTGCTAATTTTTATCTCTTAATATTCTCTCACGAGGCTGGAGCAAGAAACTGTCCCAGCCTCAAACTCCTAAAAAAGAACGATTAATCGTTCATTTCAAGAATCTAACAATTGATTGTGAAGGAGCGGAAAAGATGAAGTTGTTTGTATGGTGTTTAACGGTATTAACTAGTTTTAGTTTGGGGATGTTGGTGATGTTTGTTTTTAATTTTCCGCATGAAAATTATGGGAATGAAACGAAAGAAATCAAGGTTGCCAATGTTTCTAGTTCGTCCACATCTGCGGATGAAATTGAGGAGCCGGAAAAATTCAATGTATCATTAAAAGAAGCACTTGAAACTTATCAGACTTGTTATCCTAATCAAGCGATTACTTCTGTTAAAGTTAGTCAGACTGTTGGTCCTTACTATTACGAAATTACTGGTAGAGATGCAACTGAAGAATGCAGTGTAAGAATTTCAACTAAAACAGCGAACATCAAAAAAAACATCGCAGACGAAACAAACACGAACAAGCCACTACCGAGAAATCCGCAGATCTGTTCAATATCAAAAACTTAAAAAGTTTATCGGAAGTTACTAAAGTAGCTGAAAATGTAGCTGAAAAAACGACTGGGACAGGAAAAGCAGTAATGTGGTATCTCGAAAGACAATCAGGAAAATCGTATTGGACAATTACTATTAAAGAAAAAATAAAAAAAGTGACAGTCAAAGTTGATGCGTATACTGGCGAAGTTCTAAAAGCTGAGCAGAAGTGAGCGAAATGAAAAAAGCGACTGCGGCTGAAGCATGTGAAACGACCCTCAAAAGTTAGATTTTTGGTCTAACTTTTGAGGGTCGTTTCATTGGACATTGATTTTTATACGTTTTTTGGCAATTGTTCATAAAAAGCTGCTTTAGTTGCTGTAATATAAGGATTTAACCATAAATAACCAACTCCAGCAGTTAACATGGCTAAAATATGCCAGCCAATAAAGGATAAATCAAGCCAGAACAATTTACCTTTGTAGCCATCCATTAATTTACGACTAGCAGTGATCGTATTGAGAACACTCGGTTTTTCCCCTGTTTCAGTGATAACATCATAGTAAATGAAGTAACTTTGGGAATAAGAATAACTTTTGATGATACCAGGAATAACGAATAATAACGCCCATAAAGTAGTGAAGATCGAAATCAAAATAGCTAGTAAAATCACACCACCAAGAAATAATCCTGTAAAACCACGAAAGGCATCTTTAAATGGTTCGATGGTCGATTTGGTTCCACGCAGGATATCTAGATAGGTCCATGAGATCCCACTCATAAATAGTGCGCTGATAATACCAGACACAATACCACCACCGCTAGAAGCAGCACCTCCGTTGGTATTGTTTGCCATATCTTGGACAGCTGCAGGATCATTATAAGAATGAGCCAATAATAAAGCAGTCGGGATAGCAATGATCATAATGAGTGCAATTGTGATTAACGTTGGGACTAAATTCAATAATACAGCTTGTCCCCAGCGTCCTTTTAAACTGTCTTTTGCTTGTTGTTTCAGTTCTTTTGAAGATAGCATGAGTTTCACTCCTTTTTATTTATGCCATAAGTATAACAAAGAAGAAACAATTTAGCTTTCTTTATCTTTTATCTGTTATTATAATTTTTTTAAAAAATGAAGGTTAAATAAACACCTGTCACCCAATGAACCCTTGCAAAAAAGAGTTAGAACGATTATGATGATGGGAGTTGTCAATGCGATTATTATAGAGAAAGTAGGGAATTGAATGACACAACCTGCCATTCGTTATCGTTTAATCAAAAAAGAAAAACATACCGGTGCCCGTCTTGGTGAATTGATTACTCCTCATGGGACATTTCCCACACCAATGTTTATGCCTGTGGGAACACTAGCAACTGTCAAAACCATGTCACCTGAAGAATTAAAAGCAATGGGTGCGGGAGTCATTTTAAGTAATACGTACCATTTATGGTTACGACCTGGAGAAGACTTGGTAGAAGAAGCAGGCGGCTTACACAAGTTCATGAATTGGGATCAACCGATTTTGACAGATTCAGGTGGTTTTCAAGTGTTCTCGCTAAGCGATATGCGTAACATCGAAGAAGAGGGCGTCCATTTTAAAAATCATTTAAATGGTTCTCGGATGTTTTTATCACCAGAAAAAGCAATTAATATCCAAAATAAATTAGGATCAGACATCATGATGAGCTTCGATGAATGTCCTCCTTTTGATGAAAGCTATGATTATGTCAAAAAATCAGTGGAAAGAACCTCACGTTGGGCTGAGCGAGGCTTAAAAGCCCATCTGAATCCTGATCGTCAAGGATTATTTGGTATCATTCAAGGAGCTGGGTTTGAAGATTTACGTCGCCAAAGTGCAAAAGATTTGATTTCAATGGATTTCCCTGGCTATTCAATCGGTGGTTTGTCTGTTGGCGAACCTAAATCAGAAATGAACCGTGTGTTAGAGTTTACAACACCATTGATCCCTGAGGATAAACCACGTTATTTAATGGGTGTTGGTGCAGCAGATTCATTGATTGACGGCGTGATTAGAGGAGTCGATATGTTTGACTGTGTCTTGCCTACACGTATCGCAAGAAATGGTACTTGTATGACTTCACAAGGACGCTTAGTCGTGAAAAATGCACAATACGCACATGACTTCCGCCCAATCGATGAGAAATGTGACTGCTACACATGTAAAAATTATACACGTGCGTATATTCGTCATTTGATCAAATGTGATGAAACATTTGGGATACGGTTAACGTCTTACCATAACTTGTACTTCTTATTAAACTTGATGAAACAAGTGCGTCAAGCGATCATGGATGACAATTTATTAGAATTTCGAGCAGCCTTTTTTGAGGAATATGGGTTTAATAAAGAGAATGCCAAAAGTTTCTAATCTTTTTCACTAAATTTATGTAAAAAACTAGTGTCTCACGCCTTTTTCTGCTAAAGTTGAGTGTGTAGATACATGTTAGTGAGGTGAAAAAAATGGGATCATTACCAATGTTAGTCATGTTCGTTGCTCTTTTAGCAATGTGGTATTTTATGTCACGTTCACAAAAGAAACAACAACAAGAACGACAAAATTTACTAGACAGTATGAAATCAGGCGATGAAGTAGTTACAATCGGCGGATTACATGGTGTTGTTTCAGAGATCGACAATGAAAAACGCACAGTCGTTATAGATTGTGAAGGGATTTTTCTAGAATACGATCGAGCAGCCATCAAAACGGTTAAACCTGGAACTGTCGTAACCAATGATTCGACAGTAAATACGGTAGAAAAAACAGAACCAAAAGTTGCTGAAACAGTAGAAGTGAAAGAAGAAGCTACTGAAACTGTTGAAACACCTGAAGATAGTAAAGAAAACAAATAGGTAAAGCTTAGTAGTTGAGTCTGAGACGGTGTCTCGGGCTCTTTTTTTTATCCTAAAACTCTGACTTTGTTAAGTTTTGAATAAACTGTTTTTTTGATAAAATACTTTGGATAATTAGGATAATAAATAAAAATACTGATAAATAAAGGATTTAATCGAAATTTAAAAAACTGTGAAAAAAATCACAATAAAGGTTTACATCTGAAAAGGTTTGTTGTATGATGAGAATGTGAATTAATTAACAAACAACCATGACCCATTAGGAGGAAGACAATGGCTAAAGTAATGGAGAAAGAACAACCAAAAACTATTGATGTTCAAGGAATGATTGATGAATTAGCAACGAAAGCAAATGTCGCATTAAAAGAGATGGAAAACTTTGATCAAGAAAAAGTAGATCATATTGTGCATGAAATGGCAATGGCAGCATTAGATCAACATATGCCGTTAGCTAAAATGGCAGTTGAAGAAACTGGTCGTGGAATCTATGAAGATAAAGCGATCAAAAATATGTATGCTTCTGAATATATTTGGAATAACATCAAGCACGATAAAACAGTTGGTGTCATCAATGAAGATGTTCAAAAAGGCTTGATTGAAATTGCTGAACCAGTTGGTGTGGTTTGTGGGGTAACTCCAACAACTAACCCAACATCAACGACAATTTTTAAATCAATGATCGCGTTGAAAACAAGAAACCCAATCGTTTTTGCATTCCATCCAAGTGCTCAAAAATCTTCTGCTGAAGCAGCACGTGTCGTTCGTGATGCAGCGATCGCAGCTGGCGCACCTGAAAATTGTATTCAATGGATTGAACATCCATCGATTGAAGCGACTTCAATGTTGATGAATCATCCAGGGATCGCAATTGTTTTAGCTACTGGTGGGGCAGGAATGGTGAAATCTGCTTATTCAACAGGAAAGCCAGCTTTAGGTGTTGGACCAGGTAATGTACCAGCATATATTGAAAAAACAGCAAAAATCAAACGAGCAGTGAATGACTTGATCGTTTCTAAAACGTTCGATAACGGAATGATTTGTGCTTCTGAGCAAGCAGTAATCGTTGACAAAGAAGTCTATGCTGCAGTTAAAGCAGAATTCCAAGCACATCAAGTCTATTTTGTGAAACCAGCTGAACTTTCAAAATTAGAAGATGCAGTGATGAATGAAGGTAAATACGCAGTAAATCCAGCAATCGTTGGACATTCTGCAATGGACATTGCAAAACTAGCTGGCATCAAAGTTCCAGAAGGGACAAAAATGTTAGTAGCTGAATTAGAAGGTGTCGGAGCGGATTACCCTCTTTCACGTGAAAAACTTTCTCCAGTACTTGCAATGGTTAAAGCAAACAATACAGAACATGCCTTTGAATTATGCGAAGGAATGTTGAACTTAGGCGGATTAGGCCATACTGCAGTGATTCACTCAGAGGATGAAGAGCTTCATGTGAAGTTTGGTCTACGGATGAAAGCTTGCCGTATCTTAGTAAATACTCCTTCAGCAGAAGGTGGAATCGGAAATATCTATAACGAAATGATCCCTTCACTAACTTTAGGTTGTGGTTCATATGGTAAAAATTCTGTTTCTAGAAATGTAAGTGCCATCAACTTGATCAATGTCAAAACTGTAGCGAAACGGAGAAATAATATGCAATGGTTCAAATTACCACCAAAAATCTTCTTTGAAAAGAACTCTTTGCTTTATTTAGAAAAAATGGAAAACGTAGAGCGTGTCATGATCGTTTGTGATCCTGGTATGGTGCAGTTTGGTTACTGTGATACGGTTCGTGAAGTACTATCAAGACGTAAGAATGATGTGAAAATCGAAGTCTTCTCAGAAGTTGAGCCAAATCCTTCAACAAACACAGTCTATGCAGGAACGAAATTGATGGCTGATTTCAAACCAGACACAGTGATTGCATTAGGTGGCGGTTCTGCAATGGATGCTGCTAAAGGAATGTGGATGTTCTATGAACACCCAGATACTTCATTCTTTGGAGCAAAACAAAAATTCTTAGATATCCGTAAACGGACATATAAGATCGATAAACCAGAAAAAACACAATTTGTGTGTATTCCGACAACTTCAGGAACGGGTTCTGAAGTAACACCTTTTGCCGTTATCACAGATAGTGATACACATGTGAAATATCCATTGGCAGATTATGCATTAACACCAGATGTAGCAATCGTCGACCCACAATTTGTCATGTCAGTACCAGCTTCTGTCACGGCAGATACAGGGATGGACGTATTAACTCATGCGATTGAGTCTTATGTTTCTGTTATGGCTTCTGATTATACAAGAGGCTTGAGCTTACAAGCAATCAAATTAGTCTTCGATTACCTAGAAAAATCAGTGAAAACTCCTGATATGGAATCACGAGAAAAAATGCACAACGCTTCTACAATGGCAGGGATGGCATTTGCGAATGCCTTCTTAGGAATTTGTCACTCAGTTGCGCATAAAATTGGTGGAGAATATGGTATCCCACATGGTCGTACAAATGCCATTTTATTACCACATATCATCCGCTATAATGCAAAAGATCCACAAAAACATGCAATGTTCCCTAAATATGATTACTTCCGTGCAGATACAGACTATGCAGATATTGCTAAGTTCTTAGGGTTAAAAGGACAAACAACAGCGGAATTAGTTGAAGCTTTAGCAACAGCAGTTTATGAATTAGGACAATCAGTTGGAATCAATATGAGCTTGAAGGCTCAAGGTGTGACACAAGAAACCTTAGATTCAACGGTTGACCGTATGGCAGAACTTGCTTATGAAGATCAATGTACAACAGCAAATCCAAAAGAGCCATTGATCAGTGAGCTAAAACAAATCATTATTGATGCTTATAATAGTTAATTCAATACAATTATAGTTAATCAAGAGGTTGAGACAAAAGTGTTCAGCATCAAGAAATAAGAAGGAATTTCCGAAAATTGCTTCTCAAATTTTTGGTAAATTTCGGCTTATTTCCGAAGATGCTACTTTTGTCTCACCGTTTATTCGTTTTTAGAGATACTAGAAGAGACTGAGACAACTTTTGTCCCAGTCCCTTTTTTTTGTCGGAAAGGGGAACAATCTCGTTAGAACTAGCGTAGGAATTTCTTTTGTTAGAAAAAAACGATTAATTCGCTTTTTTAGAAAAAGTAGTTTTATCAAGACCAATGAACCATGTTACTTTAGATAAGTAAAAATGAAAAAAGAAAGGAAGTTGTTAGGATGACAAAACCAGTATTTGAGAAAACAAAAAATCAAGAAAATATGGGAAAAGAACAATTGATGTCAACCGTTGATTCATTAGAAGTCAAATTGCGGGAAAACTTAGAACCACTTGAAAACGTACACAAATACACTGAGCTATACATAGAGTTGAAACATGAACTAAAGAGAGAAATTGAAGAACGGGCTAAGAAAAGAGAGGATTGGTATAAGAAAAAGCATACTCAAATAAAAAAAAAGGAAGACTGTGAGCAGGAACTTCAAAACGCAGTGAAAGAACAAAAAAATGCATTATATAAAAGCACCAAGCGAGTACATGGTGAAACGATCAAGAGCAAAAAAAACGAGCTTAAAAAAATAGCAAAAGAAATCAAAAATTGCAAGTCTGAGATAAAAAAACTGACGAAGGAAATGCAGTATTTAACTGGTAGGAGAGGTGAAAAATGGATCGATCATTCTTTATTAAAGTACGTGGTGAACACTAAAGTTGTCGCAGATGAAAAAAATACACCGGAGGATGGCAAACTAAAAGAGGAAGCAGCAACAAAAAATAATGTAGTAACAGAAGAGGAAGCAGCAACCGAAAAAAATATAGCAGCAAAAGAAAAAGTAACAACAAAAGAACTAAAACTGGTTACTAAAGAATTGACTGAAAAACAACGAAAGCAACAATTAAAAAATAATCTCCACAATCTCAAGGAGTTAGATCAAACGTTAAAAAAATTAGGGAATGTAAAGAACCCTTGTTTTAATCAAAATAAAATAGACCATTATGTCATAATACGTTTATATCTTAAAAGAGCTATGCAGCTAGAAAAAAATATACGATTCAGGATTAGTCCTGGCGGAAAAACGCTCAATTTATTTAGTGCTGGTAAAGTGGATAAAAAGCGAAAAAAAATAGAACGAGATCTTCAGATGAGTCGGAGAGATATTTATAGTTATCTACTAACCAATCCAGATAACTTTAAGCGTGAAACAGCAGTTCAGGAAAAACAGCAGGGGAAAAAACAATTGACTGATCTAATAAGCAAAGAACT
Source organism: Enterococcus sp. C65 (assembly GCF_040887165.1). NCBI lineage: Bacteria > Bacillati > Bacillota > Bacilli > Lactobacillales > Enterococcaceae > Enterococcus > Enterococcus sp. C65. The sequence continues at coordinate 266,679 of NZ_JBFOFG010000002.1, forward strand.
AGGGAAAGTATGTGAAACGAGTAATCCTGAGATAGGGAAGGGGATGGGTATAATAAAACCTAGCGCTCCGCCAATGATGCCAGGAATGGAATTATAGCCGTTTGTCAAAGATACATAGGTTTTATTTTTGTTTATCAGATGAAAAAGAATTGGTATCCTATTATTTATCGCATGAAAACTAGAACAAAAGTATGAGGCAATTGGTGAAGGGTAAAATAGAGTCAACGCCATAAGAAAATCTCATTCTTCATTCTAAGGGAACTTTGTATTTTTGTAGACAAAAAAGGTCGTCATTCATCTTTTCGATGATTGGACAACCTTTTTGAGTTGAATCGATTTGTTTATTTCTTTCGTGTGCCATATTTGGTCAGAGGTATTCCTCGGGCTTCGCACCAATTTTTAGTAGTTCCAGATAAGATCAAGGGCTGGTGATGAAGTTCTTTGATAGTTTTAGCTCCTACCATGGTCAATAGCCGTTGAAGTTCTGCTTGCCATTGTTGGACTAGTTGGATCGTTTCTGCCACGCCGTGTGTCATGAGATGCGTTAAGATCGTTCCAGAAACGCCTACTGCATTGGCACCAAGACAAAGTGCTTTGAAGAGGTCGAAGGCATTGCGAATACCACCAGAAGCAAGAATCTCTACTTGATGTTGGGCTTCGTTTGCCTCTAGCAGAGAAGTAACCGTTGATTGTCCCCAATCGACTAAATAATCTAACTCTCTTTTTTTGCGACGAGCATTTTCGATTTGAGTGAAGCTGGTTCCGCTTCGTCCACTGATATCGATTGTCTGAACCCCCAACTCGGCTAGTTCATCGATCGTTTCTCTAGTCATACCAAAACCGACTTCTTTCACGATCAAAGGAACCGAAATGCCTTCGCTGATTTCTTTGATCAATTCTTTCCAATTGGAAAAATCACGATCCCCTTCAGGCATTACCAATTCTTGTGGTGCATTGAGATGGAGTTGTAAAGCATCGGCTTGAAATAGTTCAATCGCCTCTTTTGCTCGTGCTAAAGAGGTGCCGGCTCCTACGTTGGCAAGGATCTTTCCTTCTGGATAAACGTCACGCATGATCGTGTAAGAGTCGCTTAAAGCAGGATCTTTTAAAGCTGCACTGACTGAACCCGTGGCAATCATTAAATTTGTTTCTTTTGCGATCATCGCTAAATCATGGTTGATTTTTTTAGTTTTTTCACTTCCACCAGTCATAGCATTGATATATAAAGGATAGTCTAAAGTTAAGCCAGCAACAGTCGTATGTAGATCAATCTCTGACATGGAAACTTCAGGTAAGGGGTTATGAACGATTCGAACCGTATCAAATTCATTTTTTTGTTTACTATGAAAAGCTTTAGCTAATGAGACATGTTCATCTTTTCGATTCATCCTTTTTCCTTTCGTTGGTTACTATAGACGTGTAATGGCAAGGGTGTAATTTCTGCTAATTCCCAAGCGCTCATCAAAGGCAAGATACCGGATTTTTGATCCACGATTACGATACCACAATCGCCACCACCTGCTCCAGATGATTTTGCTGCGCCCTCGTATTCTTCTGCTAAGCTACATAATTTATTTAAAGCAGGCGTTTCGATCAATACGCCCGTAATTGAAGATAGCTCATGGAGTAGTTGTCGGTTTTTTCTGATCATAGCTTGGATCAAATCAATATTATTCTCTTTGAATCCTTTAATCATTTCATGGACGCATAATGTACTGTCTTGTAAAAATTTTTGATAGGCTACCATTTTTTCCTTACGTGAGCGATGGACTTGATCGACTAAATCAGAAGTTGATGCAGGACTGCCAGTCCAACCAATCAGTAAACGCAGATCTTTCGGTGTCGGAAGAGACTCAATGGATAAACCAGGCCAATCCATTTCGATGAGTTCAACGATCGTATGTTGTTTTTCTTGTTCTTGGAGCCACTGGTGATCAAAGGTTGAAAAAGCAATCCAACCACCATAACAACTAGCTGCAATATCTCCACAAGAGCCATTATCTTGAACCGTTAAATTTGCTAGTGCAGCAATTTTGAAAATTTCAATCTGTGTAAGATTTAACGCATAAAACATATTCAATGCCTTGACTGTTGCGACAGTTACGGCGCCACTTGAGCCTAGACCGTATTTGCGTCCGTTAGAACTATCCAATTCACTTGTCACTTTTAGGTCATAAAAAGAAAGTAAAATATTTTTTTCTCGTGCGTATTTTTCAGTCAAACGAATGGCAGCAAGGATATAATGAAATGGATTTTCACGAATATCCAAGACAAGTTCACCATCACGCCGAGTCCAACGAATCGGCATGCCACTATATTGCTCAGATTGGATGCTGCCGACTTTTCGTGCGGTTTCAACAGTTACAGTAACAAATTGATCAATGGCTACGATGATAGCCGGATGTCCGGTTTCAACAACTGCGTATTCTCCAGCAATATAAAGTTTTCCTGGTGCAGATACTTCAATCATAAAAATCTCCCTTTATTCAATAATCGTCATTCCTGGACCTGCAAAAGCCGAAATGACTTGTTGGCTACTAAATAAGTCACTAAATGCTGTTTTGACCTTATCTAGATGGTCTTTTTGAACTAGCACTTTCACATTTGGGCCAGCATCCATAGTAAAGTAACAAGGAATCCCCTGGTTTCTTAAATCCCGCACCGCTTGCATGGCTTTTAAACTATCAGGAGACCAGTAGGTAAATGGCGGACGTGCAGCTAATGTCGTTCCATGCATTTTTAACCCATTTTGTTCCATAGTTTCGCCTAGAAGTTGAAAGTTCTTAGTTTTGATTGCTTGTTTTAATTGATAAAGATCGGCTTCGACAGAATCTAACCATCCTTGATAAAAACTTGAAGTTTCAACCGTTCGGCGCATACCATCACGACTTGAGACATCTTTTTTTTGCTCATTCAACAATAGAAAGACCATCGCTAAGTGATCTTCAAAACCGTCTGAGGAAATTGGATGAGCATACGAACTTTGATCATCGTGTCCTTTTTCCCATTCAACAAATCCACCAAAAATACTCCGACAAGCGGAACCTGATCCTCTACGAGCCAGTCTTGATAAAGCTTGGTCATCTAACCCTAATTTCAATGCCTCGTTGCATGCTCCGGCTAAAGCCGCTAAGCCGCTGGCAGAAGAAGCTAAACCCGCAGCAGTCGGAACGAAATTCTGGCTGATCACTTTTGCTTTTTTCGTGGTACCCGCTTTTTCTCTCACAATATCCAAAAAAGTACTGATTTTTTTGGTTGCTTTTTCATCTTGCAATTGATTATCTAAATAAAATTGGTCTTCCGTGTAAGCTTCTGAAAAGCTGACTTCAGTTTCCGTATAAAATGCATCTAATGTGAGTGATAAGCTGTTATTCATTGGGAGAATCAACGATTCATTTTTTTTACCCCAGTACTTGATAAGGGCGATATTCGTATATGCTCGTGCTTTGCCTTTAAACATAGGTATGTACTCCTAATCCTTGAATCCAAGTTGCAGCTGCTCCCGCTTGTAAGAGGGCTTCGCTGATTTCTTGGGCTTTTGTTTTTGTTTGAGCTAGCGCAATCATGCAGCCACCTCGACCACCACCAGTTAGTTTTGCTCCCAAAGCGCCTGAATCTCTAGCGGTTTCGATCAATACATCAAGAAAATCGTTGCTGATCGTTAAATTTTTTAAAATTAGTTGGGCTTCATTCATCGCTTGGGCTAAATGCTCGGGGTTATTTTTAACAATGGCTTTTTTGGCTTGCCTTGTTAAGTATCCTAGTTGTTGGATTTTTTGTCCAACTTTCTGCTGATCTTTTTCAAATAAATGAGCAACGTCTTTGACCACTGCTCGCGTCTGACCTTTGATTCCGGTATCAGCGACAATCAAAAAAGCGTCGATATTTAAAGAGAAATAATCAAACGGGTGTCCTTTCACAAAGTAGATTGGTTCTAAACTGCTTGTTGCCGCAGCATCGATACCGCTAGGATTACCATGGGCAATTTTTTCTGAAATTTGGACATTTGTCAAGAGCTGTTCGCGAGAAAGTGGTTGTTCGAGATAATCGTAAAAGGCACGAGTAACTGCCGTAGCTACTGCAGCGCTTGAGCCCATTCCACGTTCGGCAGGGATAGTGCTGTGAATAGTTAACTCTAATGATTGCTCAATTTGCAGTTCCTTTTTTAAGTTGAATACTAACTGCTTGATGTTTTTTAACGAATGTGGGGCATCACGCAGTATTCCTGTATAGTAGGAAGAAACAAGCTGATCTCCTGACGAAGTGATGTGTTCATTCAAGGAAGCAACTACTTTTGCTGCCTGAAAAGGAAAAGCGATTGCCGGTTCGCCGTAGACAACTGCATGTTCGCCCATCAGAATAATTTTACCATTTGATTCCCCTTGGCCATAATTTGCCATAATCTAACTCCTTCTTTTATTCCCATAACTTTTTTGAGCAAAAAATAAAGCGCCTTGGATCCTTTGCGCTAACGAACAGATTGTATAACATAGAAGTTCAAAAAACAATTCATCTTTATTTTACTAAAACCTTCCCAGAAGTAAAATAAAGAATACGTTTTCTGTTGAAAAACCTCTTTTTTCTTAAGATTTTATTGAATTTTATGAATGGAAATATCCTGTTATTCCTAATTGACACCACCAGATATTGGGGGTATATTTAAAAAGAATTGGAAAAAGACACAACATTTAGTGATAAAGTGAGTTGGAGGTTAATGAGTGTGATTGTTTTAGCAGGTACCATTGGCGCTGGAAAATCAAGTTTAACAGAAATGATGGCTGAACACTTTGGAAGTCGAGCTTTTTATGAGTCAATCGAGGATAATGAGGTATTGCCTTTATTTTATGCCAATCCTGAGCAGTATGCGTTTTTGTTACAAATCTATTTTTTGAATAAACGTTTTGAAAGTATCAAGCAGGCAATGAAAGAAGACAACAATGTTTTAGATCGTTCGATCTATGAAGATTCTTTGCTTTTTCATTTGAATGCTGATTTGGGTCGGGCAACTGAAACAGAAGTTCGAGTATATGACGAGCTATTAGCAAATATGATGGAAGAGTTGCCGTATGCCGCACATAAAAAACATCCGGATTTATTGGTTCATATTCGTGTTTCATTTGATACGATGCTTGAACGGATCGAAAAAAGAGGACGATCATATGAACAACTTTCCTTCGATCCAAGCTTATATGATTATTACAAAGAATTGAATCGTCGCTATGATCAATGGTATGACGAGTACAATGAAAGTCCCAAAATCCAAATTGATGGCGATCGATTCAATTTTGTGGAAGATCCCCAAGCAAAAGTAGAAGTGCTGAACATGATTGAAGCAAAGTTAGCAGAAATTCGTCAAGAAGTCTTTGTTTCTTGAGTCCAATAAAAAATGATAGTATAAAGAAGACAGGATCTAACTTCGATATCTAAGCCGAAGAAATTGAAAATAGGAGAGCTATTTTCGCTTTTCATCGGCTTATTTATTTTTAAAAGCGAGACAGCGGTCAGAAGTGCTAACGATTTGTAAATTCGCCAAGAATACTTAGAAGAATCGTCGTGAGATACCTAATGAATCTATCAGCACAGGAAGAAGGGGACGGTATGAGAGAAAAACATTTTTTTAATTTTGATCAAAATTTTTGGCTGAATGTGCCTAGAGATGATGTAATGGGAATCAAAAATCTTAAGGAAGAGTATGGCATTAGTGATGAGATGCTTACCTATTCTTTAGATAAAAATGAACGAGCTCGTGTGGAATATGATACTCTTGATGATATTTTACTTTTGGTCACTAATGTTCCTCATCAACAAAAAATCGAAAACCACTATGAAACAAGTCCAGTAGCATTTATTCTAAAAGAAAATGGTCTATTTACATTTACGACTCAAAATACAGAATATGTGATTCGCCTGATTCGTTCAATCTTAGATCGGGATTCCGAGATAAATGTATACAGTTTACTTTTTCGTACGCTCTTTCTGATTTCAGATTCCTTCTTCCCGTTGATCGAAGAAGTGAATAGTGAACGACAACGCTTAAACCAAAAGTTGCGAGAAAAAACTACGAACCGCAATTTACTAGCTTTATCTGACCTCGAAGTTGGTTTAGTTTATCTAGTGACTGGTACAAAACAAAATGTCGTATTATTAGAACAAATCAAAGCATTAGCGATTTATCGAAAGCTCACTGAAAAAGAGAAGGAACAATTGGATGATGCATTGATTGAAGCAAAACAGGCAGTGGAAATGACCAATTTGGCCTCCCAGATCCTTGATCAACTTTCGGGAACGTATAATAATTTGTTGAACAACAACTTAAATGACACGATGAAATTTTTGACAGTCTGGTCATTGATTCTGACCGTTCCTACCATTGTGACAGGCTTTTTCGGTATGAATCTACAATTGCCTTTTACACATTCTGTCTTTGGTTGGGGGATCGCCTTATTCATCAGTCTGATATTGTCAGTTTGGATGCTGATCGCATTGTGGCGTAGGATTCGGTAGTTTCAAGGAAGACGGTCACCAAAAAAGTTGAGTGTCTGATGAAGGGTGTGTTTCGATAGCTAAAAGTTTTTTATTTGGACAAGTATATAACTAAAGTAATTAACTGATTAGGGAATGTTTCGAGAGTCTCTAGTGAAAAAGATTGACAAAAAAATATAGATTTGCTATACTATTGAAGTTGAGAAATAAAAGCAGAAGCACCCGCTTCTCGCCTTAGTTGATTCAGTCACTGGGCTAGATAGTTTTCATCTATTGAATTAGGTGAAGTACGTGCGGGTTCTGGAAGAGAACTCGTTTTTTTTATTGCCGAATATTCGGCACGCTTTTCTTTCTCTCATAATATTTGGAGGTGAATGACCATAGCAAAGGATATGATGGTTAACGACGGCATTCGTGCACGTGAGTTACGATTGATCGGTTCAGATGGTGAGCAATTAGGAGTTAAGACAAAAGCAGAAGCATTGAAAATTGCAGAACAAGCAAATTTAGATCTTGTGTTAGTTGCCCCAAGTGCGAAGCCACCAGTTGCGCGAATCATGGACTACGGAAAATACCGTTTCGAGCAACAAAAGAAAGACCGCGAGGCGCGTAAAAAACAAAAAGTGATCAATGTTAAAGAAGTTCGTTTAAGTCCAACAATTGACGTGAATGACTTCAATACAAAACTTCGTAATGCACGTAAGTTCTTAGAGAAGGGCGATAAAGTGAAAGCTTCTATCCGCTTCAAAGGCCGTGCCATTACCCACAAAGAAATTGGTCAAAAAGTCTTGGATCGCTTAGCTGAAGAAACTGCTGATATTGCGACAGTTGAGCAAAAAGCGAAAATGGACGGACGCAGCATGTTCTTGACGCTGGCACCGAAAAACGACAGTAAGTAATTTGAATGACTCACTGACTGTTGGACAGTCGATAGTCGGATAACGAAAGATTTTGAGGAGGAAATATAGTCATGCCAAAACAAAAAACACACCGCGGATCAGCAAAACGTTTCAAACGTACTGGTAAAGGCGGATTAAAACGTTTCCGCGCGTTTACAAGTCACCGTTTCCACGGTAAAACTAAAAAACAACGCCGTCAATTGCGTAAAGCAAGCATGGTTTCTAGTGGCGACTTCAAACGTATTCGCCAACAACTAGCAAAAATGAAATAAAAAAAACAAAAAGATCGAAATTTGAAGATTTATTTTTATTAGGAGGAATTAAACATGGCACGTGTTAAAGGTGGAACAGTCACTCGTAAACGTCGTAAAAGAATGCTAAAATTAGCAAAAGGTTACTACGGTTCAAAACACACTTTATTTAAAACAGCAAAAGAACAAGTAATGAATTCATACAACTACGCATATCGCGATCGTCGTCAAAAGAAACGCGACTTCCGTAAATTGTGGATTGCTCGTATCAACGCAGCAGCACGTATGAATGGCTTGAGCTACTCAAAATTGATGCACGGTTTGAAATTAGCTGAAATCGACATCAACCGTAAAATGTTAGCCGACTTAGCTGTCCACGATGCAGCAGCATTTACTGCATTAGCTGACCAAGCTAAAGATGCTTTAGCTAAATAATCAAATAAACGTTGTTAAACCAACGTATACCCCGCTTTTATCGAGCGGGGTTTTTCTTTTGTCACAGAATTGACCCAGACTTTTCAAAAATAGAAGGTCATCTTTTCTTTAGTATCTTTAAAGACAGGAGACTGAACCAAAACTCCCCTCAGTCTCTTCGGGTGTCTCTAAAAGTGAATAAACGGCGTTCAAGAAACAACTCCTCAACAATAAGAGAGGAGCTAGTCGTTTCTTTCACAGTCGCTTGCTAAATGGCGTTCAAAGAGCTGACCTTCGGCAATAAGGATGAAACATAAAAGATAGGGAGCTGTAAGTTTCATCCTTATTACCTAGGTTAAGATGCTCTTTTCATGACCTCTTGTTCACGGTGAGACAAAAGTAGCATCTTCAAAAAACAAGTCCGAAATTTACTGGAAATATGAGAAGCATCAAGTAGTAACAATCAACAGCAAAAGCTAGTGTTTGTGTTTCTTGTCAATTCTCGGAATCTCCTTCTTATTTCTTGTTGCTAAACACTTTTGTCTCAACCTCATAGAATAAAGAGTTCTAACTAAACCGTAGATTGATAATTTATTCACATTTAAACATAGAAATGAATGCGCTCTTATGATAAAATTTATAGGAACGTTTGTTTGTTTTATTGCTTCTAAAGAGATGTTTAGTATACGAAAAAATTATTAAATAATGGGAGGATTGATGAAAAAATAAAGCAGAGCGTTCCTGTGTGGTCTAATTTTCAAGTGAAGGATGGATGTATAACAAGAATAATCCAATACATACAACTGACGAATCGTTAATAAACATTGTAAATTATGAAATCAATCTATAAAGTTTCAATACAAAGTAAAGAATAAAAGAAATAAGATGGAAATATTGACTGGCGGAAAATCGTGTAAATAATTAGATTCTAAGATAAAAATTGGAGATTCAGGAGTTAAGTGACTGGATTTTACAAGCGATTGAATAAAAAATATACCGTTATTTTTTGAAAATTTCTCGAAAAAGAGTATGCCTATGTAGAGAACAGGCTTGCATATGTGAAACCCAAAATATTAATTAAGATATTAAAAGGTTGTGAATATGTTTATGGATAGACAGTATTATAAACAAGTAGCTTCAAATCAATACCAAGCAGAATTAAAAGTAGGTTCTGATAAAAAATTAATGAGCGATATCTCTTTCAGACATTATAAATTGACCAAGCAAGTAGAAAATATGAAGATGAAAGATGGAATAAAATGGTGTTATGGATATTCAAACTATATTAATCATCAAGGAATACCCGTTTTAAAAGGTATTCAGCGACAAAAATTTCAAAGAGGACAAATAGTTTTTGTTGATTTTTTTGGAGGATTCGGGGAAGAATTAACTTTTGACCATAATGCTGTAGTGTTACAAGCTGGAATTAAAGGATTAGTAGTCGCTCCTATAACCTCATCTCCTAGATATTATCAAGATATAAATAATCCATTGTTAGTACAAATAAAACAAAAAACTAACAATCAAGGTAATTTATTGTATAACTCTACTATTAGAATAGACCAACTAAGATATATAAGTCGTAGTAGAATATTGAAAAGACACGGACTGATATCTGATGGAGCAAAGTTAGACGAAATATCTTTAAAAATATCTCAGTATCTTACTCCTTTTTTATTGAAACAGATGGAAGAGGATATAGCAGAAAGTAAACAAAAAGCTAAAGAAGATGTGGAGAAGTTGAATGAGCAAATCAAACTCTTACAAGAAGAAAATTTTAGATTAAAAGAATTAAATAGAAGAAGCCAAGAAGGTTTATAAGTGGCTTGACAAAAAAGAATTTAGAAAATACAATTAATTTGTAAATAAGAATTAACCGTATACAAATAATACTATTTTTCGGTGCATCAATTTAATTTTGATGGGACCCTTACACGAATGAAGTGTAAAAGATTTTTTATCCCTTGTGCTTTTAGCATAAGGGATTTATTTATGTTCTAAAAATTTGTGCGCTATGAAAAATGATGTGGGTGAAGAGAAATCTTAGAATAATTTGAACAGAAAGAAGAAAAGATTCTTTCACGATTTCTTGTTCTAGAAGGTGTTTATACATAGGCAAATTGAAATAAACCTTAATGTTTCAAAAAATGAGAAAGTATTTCGAAAAGTATTTTCTTATTTTCCTCGGAGTCCAAAAATCCCCTCAGTCTCTTCGGGTGTCTCTAAAAGTGAATAAACGGTGTTTAAAAAGCAACTTCTCAACAATAAGCGATGATTTTCTAAAATATGAGGAGCTATTTAAAAAAATCCTCTCTTATTTGCTCGGAGTTAGTCGTTTCTTTCACAGCCTTTTGCTAAACGGTGTTCAAACATCAGCTCCTTGAAATAAGCCTGAATTTTTCAAAACATGAGAAGCTGTTTCAAAAAATTCTTTCTTATTGTCATCAGAGCTACCCGATGTTTTCACGACCTCTTGCTAAACGGCGTTCAAGAAGCAACTCCTCAACAATAAGCGATGATTTTCTAAAATATGAGTAGCTATTTTAAAAAATCCTCTCTTATTCGCTCGGAGCTGAACGCTTCTTTCACGACCTCTTGCTATTACGATAATCTTGCTTATGATGTCTTTTTTCGAATAACGAACAGGTCAGGTGCTTGGTCTTTATCTCCCTTTTTCAGGGGCGGAGAATAGGGTTAGTCCTTTGATTATTCGTACATAACACGCATTCATGATTACTGATGGTTGTTTCCTTATTTGATCTATGTGGCAGTCGAATACAAAAGTAAGAATGTAAGTTGAATCAAAAAATGCTATAATTTTCTTTGTGAATCACAGGAACCCTTTTTATAGCAAAATTTAAGAAGAAAGTAGGAGCGAAGTGAAACAAATAAAAGAGACTATCCGCAATAATAAAAAAATTTTAGTTCTTATTTCTGCCTATGTTATCATGGTTGTTTTAAATTTTTTGACACCGTTAATTGCGGATGATATTGAGTATATGTATAAAACAAGTAGTTTTTCGTCTATTTTACATGATGAATACACACAATATATGACTTGGACGGGAAGATCCGTTGTCCATATCATTGCACGTTTATTTTTGTTGATGCCTAAAACAGTATTTAATTTGGTCAATCCACTGATCTATGTTTTATTGACATTATTGATTTATAAAATGACCACAAAAGATAATACTACGTTTTATTCCTTCAAATATTTTTTAATTAATGTATTTTTATGGTTATTTGTCCCAGCTTTCGGTCAAACAATTTTATGGGAAACTGGTGCTGCTAACTATTTATGGGGAGGTATCATCGTTGTCAGTTTCCTATTTCTTTACCACCGCTATTATGAGAAAGAGCAAGAATTGTCTTTTAATCCTATAGTAAATAGCATATTGCTACTCATTTTAGGAATCTTAGCTGGCTGGTGTAATGAAAACACTTCTGGTGGGATGATCTTGATCGTTCTTGGCTACCTCTATTTTTATTATCAAAAGAAAAAGCCTTTACGACCATGGATGTTCACAGGATTGTTAGGAGCAATTTTTGGCTTATACATGATGGTAACAGCCCCTGGAAATGCTGTTCGAGCTACTTATTTTGCTCGTAGCCAGTGGTCTTTACCTCGGAAATTGTATTCGGGCGTTTTTTCAATCACAAAAACGCTATATGAAAATAGTTTAGCTCTTTTTGTGTTGATGGCGGTTCTGATCGTGTTGGGAATTTTCTTTAGTAAACACAAAGAATGGTTGAGACTATCCTATATCTATCTCTTTGCAGGGATAGCCACGATCTATGTATTATCTCTTTCACCAGCTGGACTTGATTGGGGAAGATCATTTTTTGGTGGTGTTTTATTTATCATTATGGCGATGGCGTTTGAATGGCCAGATAAAGTGTTGAAATCTACCCAGGGAGCGTTTTATGGGGTGATTAGTGGCGTATTGATTACCCAATTTCTATTTACTTTTGCTTTAGGAGTCAATGACATAGCACTTTCTTATAGAGAGATCAATCAACAATACCATTACGTCAGAGAGCAAAAAAAACAAGGAAATTTGAATCCGGTGATTGCCAACTTTACGATTTATAATCAAACTGGTCATACTGCTTACTCGGGAGGACTATCCCACGTAAAAACGGATATAACGAAACAAGTCAATCGAGCGAATGCAAAATATTTTGGTTTAGAGTCCATTCATTCAGTACCAAAAGAGGCTTGGGAAACAATCTATCAACAGGGAGATCCAAAATGGATGAGTATTTGGAATGCTAACACCTATTTTGAAGCATTAAGTCAAACTGATCATTTGGTTGTGATGGCAGGTGCAGGAGATAAGGCACAAATGAACCAGCAGTTAGCTGAAGAGATCCGTAAGCTGTTCCCTGAGTTTAAAAATGGGGATTCAGAAAGTTCTTGGAATTTTTCGGGTATCCGTCTGTTAGGAAAAAATCCTGAATTTTCACAGACAAAGAACTATAATTCTGTTAGCCAAGAAATCAATGGGAAAGAGATCTCAGTATCTTCAAGTTTTACACCGTATGCTGACCAACAGTTTGCTGCGATAAAAGTGGGCGATATAAATGTTGCAAGAAATAAAGCGGGCATAAATATTGCTGTTTTGTCAAAAGAAGGAAAAATAGTAGATGCTGTTAATATTCAATTAACTGGTGACAAACTAACCCTCTCAAGATAGAAGAGAGAAAATAGTAAGAAAAACGAGCCTACCAAAAGGATCACTCTTTTTGGTAAGCTCGTTTTTTAAAGAAATTTTTTGGACAAGCAAAAACCTCAATCATGTTGACTAACTAATGATTGAGGTTTTATTTCAATCAGGGCGTACTTCGTGCAGTTGTTTGACACGCCCTCCGATCGATTTAGCAAAAGCTTCTGATGCTTTTTTTTCTTTGAAAATCAATAAGTTATCTGGATTTTTTTCTCTTGTGCGGCAGCCTGTTTTATCAATGTAACCGTGCAATACTTTCACAACATACATGATGATCACCTGCTTTTTATTTTATTATACGGATGAATCAAGCCAACACAAGAAAAAAGGCAGCTTTTTTGATTTTTTTTAAGAAAATCCGTAATGGAAATCCTAAAAAATACAAGAGTTAAATACTATTCTTCAGCTATCCAACTGTGCATACTCGTGGAATAAGCGATCTAATGCAGGAGTTACCCGTTCAAGTTTGGTTAACTTCTGATTGTCAGCGAGTAAAAAACAATGTTTGCTAGAGCCAGTTGTTCGTAATTTTCCGTCATCTAAACCGTAGATTTCATAACTAAAATTTAATCTTGTGCCACTATATTGTTCGATTTTAGGCAAAATACGAACAGTTTCACCATAACGAATCATTTCTTTGTACTGGCAAGTGACTTCTAAAACAGGGATGATCACCCCTAGTTTTTCAATTTTTGTATAGCTGAAACCTAAATGATCCAATAAAGCAACACGAGATTCTTCCATCCAACGGATATAGTTGCTGTGGTGGATGATCCCCATTTGATCGGTTTCATAGTAAAACGGCTCACGAATGTACCCAGTAAATTTTTCCATCATTAGAACTCCTTGTTTCCATCATTTTTCTGACTAAAATAGTGCATCCATTGAGGGATTGCTTGACTGATTTGTGTCGGTAAAACAACATATTGTTTTTTTGCCAGTTGATCTCCAATAAAACTATGCAGGTAGACAGCTGCTGCGATCGTTTCATCGTTTTTAGGAAATTGTGCCAAGAATCCAGTGATCATACCAGCTAATGTATCACCAGTACCTCCAGTGGCCATTGCGGCAGAGCCCGTGGTATTTTGATAACATTCTTGTTGCCCGTAGATCGTGGTTCGATGACTTTTTAAAACAATCGTTGCGCCTAATTTGGCTTGCTGCTTGCGGTTGTTCTCAGGTGTTTGTTCCTCGATCTTAAGTGAGCTTACTCTTTGCCATTCCATTTGATGAGGAGTCATAACAGTTTGCTCGGGAAAATGGAGGGTTAGATTTTCTTTAGCGAATAATGTTAATGCTGAACCGTCCATCACTAACCACTGATGGCTTTTTTGATGTGCTAAAGTGAATGCTAATAATTCTAAACTCAATGAGGAGTCCCCTAATCCTGGACCAATCAATAGAACGTCTGCCGTGTCCATCACTGCTAACAGTTGTTCTTTTTCTTGCCAGTCGATGCACATGGCTTCAGGTAAATGCGTGTGAAGTGGTGCTTGATTCCACTGGTCCGTAGCAACAGTCGTTAATCCTGCGCCACTGTGTACAGCCGCTAGTGCACTCATGATGATCGCACCACCAAATTGATGGTTACCGCCAATCAAGACAGTACGACCGAATGTTCCTTTATGTGACTTTTCTGGGCGTGGTTGAATTACTTTTTGTAATAAATCGCTATCTATTAACAATTTTTCCGCCTCCTTTCTTGTATTATAACTGAGTATTTTTAAATAAAATACCGTTTGGATAAGGAACCACAAATTTTTTTGCACGTTTTTTTGGCAGGATTTATGGTATGATGGACAGGTAGACTTAATGAGTGGAGGATTGATTTTATGACAATCGATTGGCAAAAAGAAGTAGAAGCACGTAAAGAAGAACTACTTGAAGATTTAAAAAATCTTTTACGTGTGAACAGTGAACGGGATGATTTAAAAGTAACTCCTGATGCACCTTTTGGACCTGGACCTCGAGATGCGCTAAAACATATGTTGGCTTATGGCGAACGTGATGGGTTTGTCGTAAAAAATGTTGACAACTATGCAGGACATATTGATCTTGGTGAAGGCGATGAAACTTTAGGGATTTTTGGTCATATGGACGTAGTACCAGCAGGGGATGGTTGGGATACAGATCCTTATGAACCAGTAATCAAAGATGGGAAAATCTTTGCTCGTGGTTCTAGTGATGATAAAGGACCGAGCATGGCTGCTTACTATGCCATGAAGATCATCAAAGATCTTGACTTGGAATTATCCAAAAAAGTTCGTTTTGTAGTTGGTAGCGATGAAGAAAGTGGTTGGGCAGACATGGCTTACTACTTTGAACATGAAGAAGAACCTGACTTTGGATTTTCTCCAGATGCAGAATTTCCAATCATCAATGGTGAAAAAGGAAATGTTTCTTTCGCACTACGTTTCCAAGGAGATAACGCAGGAGATTATGTCTTGAAGACATTTACTTCAGGTTTACGTGAAAACATGGTGCCTGGAACAGCAACAGCGACTCTTGAAGTACCAAATGTAGAAGCTGCGATCCAAATGGAAGAAGCTTTTTATCGTTTTGTTGAAGCAAACCCAGTAAGTGGTTCGATCGAAGCGGATAATACCTATGTGAAAATCGAATTGATCGGAAAGGGCGCACATGGTGCAAGTCCTCAATCAGGGATCAATGCCGGTTCATTCTTAGCATTATTCTTAGACGATTATGAATTTATCGGTTCTGCTAAACAATTCATCCATGTAGCAGCAGCCTATGTCCATGAAGATTTTTATGGAGAAAAATTAGGGGTTGCCCATGAAGACGAAAAAATGGGTAAATTAACCATGAACGCTGGATTGTTTGCCTTTAAAGAAAATGGGTCAGAAGAAGATAACTATATCAACATGAACTTCCGTTTTCCAAAAGGGGTTACCGTTGACGGCTTAGAAAATGACATTGCAACAACGATGAAAGCAGAAGGAGCAACAGTTACTCGTGGCGCACGCGTCATGGAACCTCACTATGTACCAATGGAAGATCCATTGGTAGCAACTTTATTGCAAGTTTATGAAGACCATACAGGCGAAAAAGGCTATGAACA
Organism: Enterococcus sp. C65; assembly: GCF_040887165.1. NCBI lineage: Bacteria > Bacillati > Bacillota > Bacilli > Lactobacillales > Enterococcaceae > Enterococcus > Enterococcus sp. C65. The sequence continues at coordinate 282,535 of NZ_JBFOFG010000002.1, forward strand.
AATCATTGGTGGCGGAACCTATGGCCGACTATTGAAACGTGGTGTAGCTTACGGCGCAATGTTCCCAGGCTATACAGATACAATGCACCAAGCCAACGAATTTATGAGTCTGGATGACCTTTTCAGAGCAACTGCCATTTATGCAGATGCTATCTACCGTTTGGCGAAGTAATAGTGAACGAAACTCATGCTGATTCAGCGGCTATCCTTGTTCTAAAAGATAATTTTTGAAAAGGATCGTTGGAAAAGTGAATGAAAAAGATGTTCTAACATGATATGGATGTGATTTTTTGCTTGATGAGGCGAAAAATCACATCCTTTTTACTTGCTAAATAATATTCTAAATATTCAACATCGAAGATTGTTCCAAAAAACAAACGAGTGATATTTTTTATGAAGGAAAAAATAATATTTGTAGTTAATGATGAGGAGATAAAGACAAAAAACAGTTATTGGTTCAGCGATTCTCATCAATAAAGAAAGTCGCTAGGAATAAATATCATTAGCATAGAACAAAAAATCTGTTATTTAGAAATTTTTGGCTAAAAAAACTCTACATTTGTGTTACATTCAGATTATTAATCAAATAAGAGAAGGGGATCTAATGACAGAAATAGCAGAAGGTAGAGGATTTACAAAAGCAGTGATTGATAAGCAAAAAAAAATAGTAGAGAACGCCTATAAAACAATGGATAGTCACGCTACCTATCCTCACGGAGAAAATTATAAAAACGCAACTCGTATTCATGAGAAAGAAGAGGAAAAGTTAGCAACGATGCTAAGACGCCCAATTAAAGCAACAGATATGGAATATAGTCGTGAAGAATTGAAGGCGCAAAAAAAATTGGTAGCACAGCTCTTCTCAACTTATGATGCTTATTCCATCCATCCTCATAATGATAAAGCAAGAAAAGCAGAGAATGACTACTTAAAAGCAAAGTGGGATTTACATATTATGAAAGAAACAAATAGAGAAATTCAAGATAAAAGAGAACGTGCAAAAATAAAACATTCTCCTAATCATGCAGAAGCGAGGATACCAGAAAGTAAGCAAGAAACTCAATCAATAGTCCAAGAAGGTAGATTATCAGTAGATGAAGAACGAGAATTTTTTAAACAAAAAGATTCTTCTCTTTATGAGACAGTAGAAACTGAAGTTATCGACAAATTAAGCCCGTTAGAAAGTAAAAAGGAAGAAGTACATACAAAGTTATCTAAACTAGACGAAGAAATTAAAAATATCTTAAATAGTATAAGAGAACGTGATGAAGCCAAAGAAAATTTTTTGGATAGCTATTTTGAAAAGTTATCTCTACAATCAGATGCTAAAAAAATAGACTCGAAAATTAAAGCGATTGATCAGTCGTTCTTTAGAAAAATCATTAATTTTTTTACTAAGGAACAGGCTGAATTGCGAACAGAGTTAGATACAAAAAAAGCTACAATTAATACTATGATTTCTAAAATAGAAGAAGCACAAACAGGTTACACAAGAAATGAGAATATCCTTAATGAAGTTTTCTCTAGTAATGAAATATTTGAGGGGTGGAAAGAAAAGTGTGCAAATATAGGATCCACTTTGAATGATTTAAATCAGAATTATGAAATAGTAAAGGAAAATATACCAAAAAAGGTAAATAGGGAAGCTTTAACGAAAAAAATAGAAAATTTACAGAAGAATTTAGAAGAAGTTAAAGGTACCGTGGGAGGTATAACACAAAATCTGCAAAAAATAGACGAATACCGTAAGCAAGAACAAAGTAAAGATCAACAAGGATTTATTCGTCTGATAAGCAAAGCGATAGATCAAACAGTAATCGAAACAGTAAATCAAACAAATGAAAGAAGGGAACAAAATGCTAAAAGCAAACATTTGAATGAAAGAGAAAATATTTTTACCAATCAACTTTCGGCTGAATTGGGAAATAAAAATGTACGTATTGAAGAATTAAATGCACCTGGTTTGTATCAATATTTAGTCCATAAAAGCACCGAATTAGATATGAAAGTTCAAAATATCTTTTCCAGTGACTTTAAACAATTATATGACTTAACGATACAAGAGCGTGATAAGGCAAGTCATTCTGTGAAAAAAATTATCCAAGAAATTGCGAAGATACATAAGGATTGGGAAAAATCAACGAAAAAAATGACTAATAGCGATCAGCCGAGAGTAAAACGATTTCTTAGTCGATTTACTAAAAAACATATAAAAGCTAGAGAAAAGTACACTGCCAAAAAAAGCGGGTTATCGACAACTTTTGAGAATAAAATAAAGGAACTCATTGAGCGAAAAAGGATTGAAACAGAAAAGAATGAGCAGGCTGAGAGAATTTTTATCAAGGCAAGAAAGGAAGTTGATCATGTTAACAATGGATTGGCAGATTTAAAAAGCCAGTTGAAACAGCTGAAAAATAAGTATCCAACAGGAGAAGAACAACCAAAGATTAATGATGAACTAGCTGCTCAAATAAAGAAAAGTTTAAAATTTATTAAGGAGCAACAACCAAAGATAAAAGAACAATTGGGTTTTTGGGTGATGCTGGAACTTAAAGATAAGGAACCTTCAGAAAAAGTGGATCAGTCACCGAAAAAATCTGTTGATTATCAAAAGTATAGAATATTGGTAACGAATGCTTGGAATAAGGAGTTGTTAAAAAATAACAAAAATCGCAACCAGCAATCTCAACAAGTACATAACCAAACGAATCAATCAATTGGCAAAGAAGTACATACATTATAGAGAATAAAATTTTGTACTCTCTAATATGTGGCGGTATCTTGCTTGATGTTTTACTAAGATATGATATACGTATCAAGTGATACAAGAGATTACTGAAGAAAAAAGTGGTCTGTTATTGAAGGAGCATCTTTTGAATCTGTAAATAAGAAAAATATAGGATTGGCATTAAAATCAAGAATGGAAAAGCAAAAATTGCTTTTGATCTTCTTGATTTTTTTGTTTGCTTTCGGAGGTGAAGTCAACGATTGGTAAATGCTGACGAGTAAGTACAGATAGAGGATCCTAAATGCTACTTGTTTCAAAAAACGTTAGTTTGATCTCTCAGAATTTTTAATGGTGCGATGAAGTGTCTTTTTATTCTAGAAGAATGAAACTATTTTAAAAATTTCCAAACAAAGAAATTATTAAAAAATAAAGTTTTTATTGTCATGTTACGCTTAATTTATCAATATACGAAGGAGTGAAATAAGAATGGGAAGGCCAGTTTTTCAGGAAGGAATAACTCAGCAATCAGCTGCAGAAGTAGCCGCAGAAGCTGAAAAGAAAAAAGCGATGGATAAAGCTATAAAAGAAATTGACCGACAACAAAATAAAGTTAATGGTGCATGGCAGGTATTGGATTATATGGAAACATATCAACCTTTTTCAGATAAGACTGTTGTTGCAAAGGCTGAACATGTAGCCGCAGAAAATAAACACGCTGAAATGGTGGATGAATTTTTAAAAGAATATAAAGTGATGCCTTCCAAACCAAAGAAACAGGAAATAAAACAGGAAATAAAACCAAAAAGTGAAATTGACGATAGTAAGCGAGATCCAGAAGTCGAGGAGTTCGGTCCTAACGCACGGAAGCAAAAGGAGGAAATAGATCAACAAATCAAGGAATCAGAGACTAGAGTAAAAAATATTATAAAAGACTTGTTTCCAAATAGGGATGTTATTAAGGAACTAAAAGAAATAAAAAAAGAAACAGAAGAAGACATAAAAGAAGAAATCGAAGAAATAAAAGAAATAAAAGAAGGAATAAAAAAAGAAATAAAAAAAGAAAGAAAGAATCAGCTTAGTAAATTGAAGACATCTTCCTTAGAACCCGTAAATAACAATCTAGTAGATAGCTTAAGTAGTAAAGTTGGTGAGAAACCGTCATTCTTTAAACGCTTGCTTGATTTTTTTACTGGAAAAAAAGAGCAACCAAGGAACCCCATACAGCAAACAACCTTGAAAACTAAGGATTGGGAAGCAGAATTTGAGAAACGCTTTGAGGCAAAACTTGAGGAACGCTTTCAGGAAAAACTTGGGGAACGTTTTCCAGAAGAACTTAAGGCACGCTTTCCGAAAGATCTTAAGGAACGTTTTAAGACAATAGAATCTACAGATGAAATTGCAAAACAAGTAAAAAAAGGCTTAGAAAAAGAAATAAAAATGTTCAAAAAAGAGTTAGATAAAGTAGAAAGGGAAAAAGTAAAAGCAGTTAAACCTTATGCAATGAAAGTATATGCTGAAATCATTAGTAAGGTGACAACGCTAAAGGATGGAATAGAACCTCTACAACTTGAAGCCCGAAAACTAATTAACGACAACTCGAAGAAACCTCAAAAAATCCGTAAAAAGATTAATCAAGCACAACAAAAAGCTACTATATACTTGGATCAATCGGACTCATTAAACATGCAAAATGGTCAGAAGCTTAATAGTAAAAAACATTCAAGGGCATAGTAACTTAGCAAGGCATCGTCAAAAATTCTCAAACAAAAAAATTATTAGTAAATAACATGAATAAACTCATAATACGCTTGTATTACATATGTTAGTACGAAAAACAGAGGAGTGGAATGAAATATGGAAAGTCACGATAAAAAAAGTTACTCAAGTACCATCAACCGCACGGTACAGCGATCAGGAGTTAGAAACTCTAAAGGGAAATTTTAAAGAAGCAAAAAAGTTTACAGATGAGAAAACTATACCGAATCAAAAAGCTTTTGAAGGTTCACAAAAACAATACAATAATGCATTAGAGAACAATAAAAGAATTAAAGAAAAAGTTTCTAAAGACATAAAAAAAAGTAAACAATATAAAATCAGCATAGCAAAAAACTCTGGAGAGAATGGCTGCAGCATCAGAACAACTCGATAATCCTCTAATTGATGATTTAGAGAAAAAGGTAAATAAATTTGAATCCCAATTTAAAGATAAGATTAGCCAAATAGAGCAAAAGCTATCGCCTGTTCAAAATGGCGATCAACAAATAGCTGAAATAGGTGAGGTAGATACATATATTGGGAAGGTAAATACGAGATTAAAAAAACTAGATACGGATCTCGTTACTAAGAACCAAGCCGTCACTTATTTCAACAATTCTTTTGTACGGAAGTTGTTTAACGTCTTTACAGGAGAAAAAACTAAATTAACACAGAATGTAAAAATAGTTACTGAGGATATTATAAATACGAATAATCAACTGATTGAAGATATTAATCAGAAGGGTAACTTAGAAAAAATGGTTACTTCGAATTTAGATAAGAATATAGCTGTCTGTGATCAGGTGAAAAGTGAAATTAACGTTCCTAAAGCGAAACTTAGTGAACTGTCAGCAGAGTATGACGTTGTTGAAGATAAGACAAAGGAACTACGAGATGTTAATAAACACAGAAGAGAACAACTTGAAAAAATTAGTGGGAAATTAAACGTCATGGAGCAAAAGGTTGAGGACTTAGAAAGAAATGTACAAGGTTGGAAAGGAAAACATGAAAAATTTAAAGAAGAGTTTCCAGTGAGAAAGCAAGAGATAAACCAACTAAAAGAGAATGCTCAACAGCGGGTAGAAAAGCTCAGCAACCGAGGTGATAAACAAGATCAAATGCAAAATAGCAATAAAACGAATCGAACTTCAAGAGGATAATCGGATGGTGAAATGCCAGCAATCATAGATAGTAAAACAGAAAATAATCCATTGATGAAAAGAGCAACGTACATAAATAATTAGATAGCAGTATCTTACTTGGATAATCAATTAAATTTAGGGAAAAATAGCATAGGTGTTCCCTAAAATTTAACGTTTTTACGTATATTTTTTAGGAAACACCTTATTTTATATCAATCTGTTTTTTGAATCGGTGTATTGGTAGAACAGGTTCGGAATATTTTTTAAGTGAGAGTTCTATCTCAGTCTCTTCTAGTATCTCTAAAAACGAATAAACGGCGTTCAAAGAGCTGACCTTCGGCGATAAGTCAAAAAATCTCAAAACATGAGGAGCTGTTTCGAGATTTTCATCCTTAATGCTCCTGCGATTACTCGTCGCAGTTTTTACTTGGTGAGCGCTCAGGTCAAGACACTCTTTTCACAACCTCATGTCTGAACTAGTTTAATGTCACCGCTGTCCCACTACAGGTGACCATTAGCATTCCGTTATCGCTCCCCAATACTTCATAATCCATTTTCATCCCAATGACTGCATCTGCACCTAATGATCGAGCACGCTCTTGCATTTCTGCTAAGGCCTCTTCACGTGCAGCAAGCAATTCATCCTCGTAGCTTTTTGAACGTCCGCCAAAAACATTGCGAAATCCTGCCCCGATATCTTTTAATACGTTGATTCCAGTAATGACTTCACCAAAAACAATGCCTTTATATGCTGTTACTTCTTTATTTTCCACGTTGTTTGTTGTTGTAATGATCATTCGATCACTCCTTTCTTTAAAAATAGTATATCAAAATTTATTTTTTAAGTCGCAATTGGAATTAGCTAGTCAATTACAGCGCATCATTTCCAAAAAATGGACATTCTATTATATACTGGAACTATGCAAAAGAATGTAGTTGATGATCAAAAGAATGAAAGCGCAAACTTGGCGTGACCACAAAAGGAAGAAGGAGAAATGGCATGAAAAAAAGTATCTTACTTGTTTCCCATAGTCAACAGTTAACGGATGGACTCAAAGAAATGATTGAACAGATGCAACAATCAGAAGATGTGTTACTTTTTTCCTTAGGAGGAGTAGAGGGAAGAATTGGTTCTGATCCGATGAAAATCATCGATGCGATCAACCAATCAGCTGATTCCGCCATGTATTTTGTGTTTGCGGATATCGGGAGTGCGGTTTTGAACGCTGAAATGGCCAAGGAAATGTTGGATGAAGACCAACAAAAGAAATACTACCTTGTGGATGCGCCACTTGTTGAAGGGGCTTTTGCTGGAGCGATCACAGCAGGTATCACGGATGATCCTCAACAAATACTAACGGAAGCACAGAATGCGGGAAAGAAAGGGTGGACGTGAAATGAAAAAAATCATGAATAATCCTAGTACGATCGTAGAAGAAATGTTGTCTGGTTTAGTGATAAGTTATCCAGAAATGATTCACCAAGTAGCTGATTCTCGAGTAGTAGCAAAAAATGATCAAGTAGAACAAGTTGGCTTGGTTTCTGGGGGAGGAAGTGGTCATGAACCAGCGCATGCAGGTTTTGTTGGTTCTGGGATGTTGAGTGCTGCAGTTTTAGGAGATGTTTTTACTTCGCCGACGCCTGATCAGATTCAGATAGCTATCAAAGAAGCGGATCAAGGAAAAGGCGTTTTATTGATCATCAAGAATTATACAGGAGATGTACTCAATTTTGACATGGCTAAAGAAATGGCGGCTATGGAAGGGATTGAAGTAGAAAGTGTTGTAGTGGATGATGACATTGCGGTGGAAAATAGCACATATACTGCTGGCAAACGTGGAGTAGCTGGAACAGTTCTTGTGCATAAAATCTTAGGGGATGCCGCTAGGAAAGGTGCATCCTTGCAAGAATTGAAGGAACTAGGAGATAGACTAGTTCCAGCGATCAAGACGATTGGTGTGGCATTGCGTGCGGCCACGGTTCCTGAAGTAGGAAAGCCAGGATTTGAATTAGCCGAAGATGAGATCGAATACGGAGTAGGGATCCATGGCGAGCCTGGTTATCGTAGAGAAAAGTTGCAACCTGCTAAAGTATTAGCTGAAGAATTAGTAACAAAAATTTTAGCTGACTACCCAGAAAAACCAAAAGAAGTTGGAGTGCTAGTTAATGGGATGGGTGGCACGCCATTGATGGAACTTTTTGTTTTTATGAATGATGTCCAATCATTACTCGATCAAGAAGCAGTCAAAGTGACATTTCATAAAGTCGGTGATTTTATGACTTCTTTAGACATGCAAGGATTATCTCTGACGATGATTGACCTAACAACTAAGAAATGGCAGGAAGCATTGGAAAGTGAAGTTCACACAATTTCGTGGTAGAAGGTGGGAGAATGATGGAACTAACGGTCAAAGAAATTCAAGCGTGGTTAACGGATTTTACAGAGAAAATCGATGAAAATAAAAGTTATCTGAGTGAGCTCGACACGCCGATCGGTGATGGCGATCATGGCAATAATATGGGGCGAGGGATGACGGCTTATCAAGAAGTGTTTCAAAAAGAACAACCGAAAACGATCAGTGACACGTTCAAGGTTCTTTCGATGGCAATGATCTCAAAAGTTGGAGGTGCTTCTGGACCATTATATGGTTCTGCCTTTATGAATATGATGAAGGCTACAAAAGACATTGATGTGATTACATCACAAGAACAATTAGGGAAAATCATTGAAGAAGGAAAAAATGGGATTCAAGCTAGGGGGAAAGCAGAAGCAGAAGAGAAAACGATGCTAGATGTCTGGTTACCTGTTACTGAAGCCTTGAAGAATAATCGATTAACAGAAGAAGTGATTGAAGAAGCGAAGGAACATACAAAAGATTTAGTAGCTAAAAAAGGACGTGCCTCTTATCTAGGGGAAAGAGCCATTGGCCATATCGATCCCGGAGCAGCTTCTAGTGCTATTTTCTTTGAAACTTTATTAACTAATATAGAATCATAAATAACAAAATATTTATATAGCTGACTTTTTGACCAGTAAAAATGGGAACAAAAGTCAGTTTTTTTCTATTCCAGAACACTTATGAGAATCTGCTTTCAAATCAAAAAAACAAAGGATAAACAATTTTAAAACAAAAATTTCCAAACTGAGAAAATGTCGGAGAAATAACAGTTGTCGCGCGTGTTATTCTTAACACACTAAAGTAATAAAGGAGATAAGCAGATATGGGGGATTTAAATAACAAAAATAAAAATGTGGCAGTATCTAGTTTAGAAATGGAACAGGAAGAGAAATTTAAGAAATATAAAAAGGAAAGTATAGCAGCGTATGTCACTAACGACAAAGCTAAAATTGCGTCAATTGAACAAAACAAACAAAACCTGTTGAAAAAACACGGAAAATCAGATCTACGTCTAATGAGCGAATATTCTTTTGGTTCATATAAGGAATCATTAGTTGTTCCTAAAAAAGAAGTACAAAAGTGTTTTGAACTAAATAAAGACATGAGTTCAGTAATTAGTATGCAAAACAAGTTAGAGCGTGATGAAGACAAAATGAAAATAAAAATTCAGTCGTTGGAAGAAGAGATAGGCGTAGAATTGACTAGCTACACTAGTGAAAAAAACAACATTGATAACAAATTGAATCGGTTAAATGCAATACCAGTACTAATCAAGGAGAAGACTGATGAAATCGATAAGATCAAAGCTTCACCGTTTAGAAGATTTTTAAGTTATTTTACAGGTGAAATAGGAGCATTGGAAAAAGAGAAGCGTTCATTGGAAGATGAACAAAAGCTTATAAAAGGTAAACTGGAGTCTGATCTAACATCACTTTATGGGAAAGGCTATAATTTGAGTGGAGAGGTTGATAGTGAAAAGATAAAGAAGAAATGGATAAATAAAATAACGAAAGAATATTCTGATTTGAATATGAATGAACAATTTAGTATGGTGAAGAAAGGTTTTATAGATTTAAATAATAGAGTATCAGCCAGTCTATTTCCGTACGTGGCACCGCTATTAGGCGAACTTGCTCGCTCAATTTATACGACCGAAAAAAATTTCTTAGAGACACAGCAGAGATTTGAAAATATCAAGAATTATCGCCCACAAGTACTAAATGCGGAGTTACATGAATATCAGAATAAAGTACAAGCCGAAATGAAAAGAAATGATGAACAAAAAACAAATGGTCCACGTGAATTATATACTCTGATAGAAGGGGTTACGCAGCCACAAAGCCAACCAGGGAAACAGCAAAGCCAACCAGGGAAACAACAAAGATCAACGCCTGAACACGATTCACGTAATTAGTAATATGTTTGGAAAGTTTCGTTTGTCCAAATGCGTTTCGTCTAAGTTTAGGCACAACGCATTCGTTTTCGAAATATCTCGATTATTAAATGGTAAGGAGTAAAAAAATGCCAAGACTACCAAAAGCAGAAGAGCTCAAAACAAAAAAGCAACTTTTTAAGCTTGTTGAAAAAAATGTATTATCAAAAAAAAACATCAAGATTTACCAATTAACTGTGGTAAATGGAAATAAAAAAAAGAGAATAGAGCTGAAAATTCCCATGCTATTGGATAAGGAATTTTTACATACATATAAAACGATCCTAGAGTTAGATAAGCAAAGACAAAAGCAGTATGCTCGAGTTTCTTATTTGAAAAAAGAACGGATGAATCGATTAAATTATTTAAATCATGCAAAAAAATTAGACGTAGAACCACGAGATCAGGAAAATATGAAGGTTCATTTGACTCAACGAATCGATAAATTGCAGGATAGTATGAACAAAAACGAAGAAAAATTAGCAAAAGGTGTGAATTGGTTACAAAAATATATGTTGAAAAAAGAAATTGACGCTCAAAAAGCTGAGTTAGCATTAGGGAAAAAACTTCTAGGAACAAAAAGTCTTGAAAAGTTAAAGAAAGATGCGAGCAAGGAAAGAAAGCAGTTTGGAAAGTTGAATGTTCAACTGGAAAACACTACTCAGAGTCAATCACCACTTCTGGTTGCCAAAATGATGCCTTTGATTAATAGTTTTAAAGGATTGGTAAAACAAGATATAGAATATACAGATAAGCTGATCGCCTCTCTGGAAAAGCATATGGAATTAGAACAAGGGAATGGACAGCGACAAAAAGCTCAATTAAAAGACAAAGTACAGGAAACTACAACAAAGCAGAATCCAGTTAATAGACAACCAATTACACAAGCAAAACAAGATCTAAATGATAAAGGAAGATGATTATCGAGTATTTTCACCGAAATAATTCCATGCTCACTCTTTTCTTGCTATTTTTATTGTTTCTCTCATTGATAGTCTTTACAATGTAGGATAGGGAAATCGTTAAGAAAGAAGTGGCGGAATGGATTTATTAACTAGTGATTATGAATTATTTGATCGTTCGATGTATACCTTTAAGCAGCTAAAAGAAAGTTATACTACTGAAGAATTAGTACAGCTTAAGGTGAGGTATCAAACACACTGGCAAAAGTGGAAAAAAATGAATGAACAAGTGGCAAAAGCAACCCCCTTGCAATGGCAGATGAGAAAACCAAAAATCGAAAGTTGGACGAATGGTTGGAATCTCAGAAGCCATTTTTGGTGTGCGTACCGTAGTGAAGGACGCCAACAGGAAAATGCTTGTTTAGCTACTTTGCTAAATAAAAAACAATTCCAAATCTATTTGATGTTTCAACACTATAAAAGTGAAGAACGCCAAGGAAGTATTTCGTCCTTCAATCATCTACTAACGGTTTTAGAGGAATGGAGTAAGCACATTCCAGTTGAAGAGTATTATATTTGGCCACAACCAGAACATGAACTGGTGGATCACCTGCCGTTAGCCACCTATTTGACGGATAAGCAAAAACAAATCGAATTAAAAAAAGCAATGGAGGATAAAACCTTCCAACTTGGTAAGCTTTATTTTTATCCGAATGAATTAAAAGATGCTGAAAAGTTGATTCTAGATGGTATGCAGGAATTGATGCCTTTATACCTTCGATTGAATGGGAAATAATAACATTCAGTAGGGTGAGAGAAAGGGGTATCTGATCGCTTAGATGATCGAAAACGTTAAAATAATAAAGTAAAAGAAGTAAATTTGTCGTTGATAAATACTAGTTTATAAAATTTTCTTAAGCTTCAAAAAGTTTTAAAATTTTCATTTGATGGTCAAATGAGCGCCATTGAATGGATCATTCATCTTAGAAAAAACGGATGAAATAAAGGGATCAATGAGTTATTTTAGGTAATTGGATGCAAATAATTTTAAAAAAAGAATGTTCGGATTTTACTGTTTTATTCCATTGTTGAAGAAGTATAGAAAGAAATTTTTATCTTTTTTATTGACAAAGAAAAAATAGCGTTCTATGATAGACACATATTAACTTGATAACAGGCAATGATCAAAACGCAGTAGTTATTAAAGCCAATGTTTCAGAGAGCTAGTGGTTGCTGAGAACTAGTACAAGCTTTAAGACGAATTACATTTTAGGAGCCTTTGGCATTGATTTGTCACGTGACAGCGTTAAATGTTTGAGTGATATGTTTTGAATGAAACATATAAAATGGGTGGTACCGCGAGATTTCGTCCCTTGGTTAGTTAACCAAGGGATTTTTTTTATTGATTTTAATTAGTATGAATGATAGCAGGTTCCTGCTTTCACAATAAAATGATACGGAGGGATTTAACATGAATATTATCGACGAATTAACTTGGCGTGATGCCATTAACCAACAAACGAATGAAGAAAGACTTCGTGAACTTGTTGACGAAAAGAGTATTTCACTATATTGCGGAGTTGACCCAACTGGGGATTCTATGCACATCGGACATTTGATTCCATTTATGATGATGAAAAGATTTCAATTGGCAGGACATCATCCATACATTCTGATTGGTGGCGGAACAGGTACAATTGGAGACCCAAGTGGTCGTAAGACAGAACGTGTCTTACAAACAATGGAACAAGTCCAACATAATGTTGATGCTTTATCTAACCAAATGAGAAAATTATTTGGGAAAGATGCAAACATCACGTTTGTGAATAACTATGATTGGTTATCAAAAATCTCATTACTTGAATTTTTACGTGATTACGGTAAAAACTTCAATATTAACACGATGTTAGCGAAAGATATCGTAGCAAGTCGTTTGGAAGTCGGTATCTCATTTACAGAATTTACTTACCAAATCTTGCAATCAATTGACTTCTTGCACTTACACAAAACATATGATGTTCAACTACAAATCGGTGGTGCTGATCAATGGGGGAACATCACAGCTGGATTAGACTTAATCCGTAAATTAGAAGGACCAGAAGCAGAAGCATTCGGTTTAACGATCCCATTGATGTTAAAAGCGGATGGGACAAAATTTGGTAAAACTGCCGGTGGCGCTATCTGGTTAGATCCTGAGAAAACATCACCATTTGAGTTCTACCAATTCTGGTTGAACCAAGATGACCGAGATGTTGTGAAATACTTGAAATTCTTTACTTTCTTATCACAAGAAGAAATTGAAGATTTGGCGAAAAAAGTTGAAACTGAACCTGAAAAACGTGAAGCACAACGACGTTTAGCAGAAGAAGTGACGAGATTCGTTCATAGTGAAGAAGACTTGAAAGAAGCACAAAAAATAACAGAAGCATTGTTCTCTGGAAACATCAAAGAATTAAATGCAGCTGAGATCGCTCAAGGATTTGGTAAAATGCCAAACGTTGAAATTTCAAGTAAGCCTGAAAATATCGTGGAATTATTGGTTTCCACAAAAATTGAACCATCAAAACGTCAAGCGCGTGAAGATGTTTCAAACGGAGCTATAAGTATTAACGGTGACCGTGTTACCGATTTAAATTTTGTCATAGATCCATCGAAGGAATTTGATGGTAAGTTTGTGGTTATTCGAAAGGGTAAGAAAAATTACTTTTTGGCCAAAGTAGTTGATTAGAATTTAGTAATTTTTTGGCTTGAAAATGGTCAACTCTATTACAAGATTCCAATTTTGAAACCCAACCTAAAAGGGTGACGTGGGATCTCGTTAATACAATCTTTACGAGGGAATTTACTTTTGTAAATTCCCTCGTTTTTTTTAATTTTTTTAAATGTGTAAACAATTTACACAATTGACAATTATTATAAAATGATTAAAAAACCACTTGTGATTTAGTTTACAGAAATAAAAAACAGGTGTAATGTAGGGCTCGACAAAATTTAAATATTTTTTAGGAGGGTTTCACATGGAATCATTGTCAAATGAATTAAACCTAAATGCACTATTTATCGGAGACAAAGCGGAGAACGGCCAACTCTATAAAGATTTGTTGAACGATTTAGTAGATGAACATTTAGGCTGGCGACAAAACTACATGCCACAAGACATGCCAGTTATTACACCAGAAGAACAAAGTAGTGCAAGTTTTGAGCACACAGTCAATAAAACAAAAGATGTTTTATCTGAAATCTCAGCTCGTATGCGTACTCACTCAGTACCATGGCATACAGCTGGACGTTATTGGGGTCATATGAACTCTGAAACATTAATGCCATCTTTACTAGCATATAATTTCGCAATGCTATGGAATGGTAACAACGTTGCTTACGAATCTTCTCCAGCAACAAGTCAAATGGAAGAAGAAGTAGGACTAGAGTTTGCGAAATTAATGGGCTATAAAGATGGCTGGGGACACATCGTTGCTGATGGTTCTTTAGCTAACTTAGAAGGTCTTTGGTATGCACGTAACATCAAATCACTTCCACTTGCAATGAAAGAAGTTGCACCTGAATTAGTCTCAGGAAAAAATGACTGGGAATTGATGAACATGTCTACAAAAGAAATCATGGACTTGTTAGATAGTGTTCCAGAAAAAATTGATGACATCAAAGCACATTCTGCACGTAGCGGAAAACATTTACAACAATTAGGAAAATGGTTAGTACCACAAACGAAACATTACTCATGGCTAAAAGCAGCTGATATCATCGGTATCGGGTTAGATCAAGTAATCCCTGTACCAGTTGATCACAACTATCGAATGGATATCAACGAACTTGAAAAAATCGTTCGTCAACTAGCAGCTGAAAAAACACCAATCTTGGGTGTAGTCGGTGTTGTTGGTTCGACAGAAGAAGGAGCCATTGACGGTATCGATAAAATCGTTGCATTACGTCGAGTATTAGAAAAAGATGGTATTTACTTCTACTTGCATGTTGATGCTGCTTACGGCGGTTATGGTCGTTCCATTTTCTTAGACGAAGAAAATAACTTTATTCCATTTGAAGAATTAAAAGATGTTCATGCAAAACATCATGTATTTACAGAAAACAAAGATTATATCTTAGAAGATGTACACCGTGCCTTCAAAGCAATTGAAGAAGCAGAATCTGTAACAATTGATCCACATAAAATGGGTTATGTTCCTTACTCAGCTGGTGGGATCGTCATCAAAGACGTACGTATGCGCGACGTTATTTCTTACTTTGCTACTTACGTGTTTGAAAAAGGCGCAGATATCCCAGCATTACTTGGTGCATACATTTTAGAAGGTTCAAAAGCAGGAGCAACTGCTGCTAGTGTTTGGGCTGCACATCATGTCTTACCACTTAATGTAACTGGTTATGGTAAATTGATGGGAGCTTCAATCGAAGGAGCACATCGTTTCTATAACTTCTTACAAGATTTATCATTTAAAGTCGGCGATAAAGAAATCGAAGTACATCCATTAACTTACCCAGATTTCAATATGGTTGACTATGTATTTAAAGAAAAAGGCAACGACGATCTAGTTGCAATGAACAAATTGAATCATGACGTTTATGACTACTCTTCATACGTTAAAGGTAGCATCTATGGTAATGAATTCTTGACATCACACACTGACTTTGCTATTCCAGATTATGGCAACAGCCCATTACAATTTGTGAACCAATTAGGTTTCTCAGATGAAGAATGGAACCGTGCAGGAAAAGTAACTGTTTTACGTGCAAGTGTAATGACACCATACATGAATAAAGCAGAAAACTTCGAAGAATATGCTGGAAAAATCAAAGCAGCTCTTCAAGAAAAATTAGAAAAAATCTACGCAAATCAATTACTAGCAAGCGAAGAAAAATAATAAAATAAAAAACATTCTGAGTATAAGAAGTAGAAGTCACTTTTATTGTATGCTATAAAACCGAATAAACGGTGGTAGCTCAATCGAAAAATACAGTTGAAGGATCTTTAAAATACAAAAAGTTATTTTTTAGATTCTTCTGCTGGTTTTTCTGAGCTCAGCACTTCTGTTATCTGCTCAGGTGTTTTTTGTTTTACAGGTTGTCTTTGAAGCGATACAAGTAATCTGTTCAAAACAGCCGAGGTTGTAATGAAATAGCTTGCGCTCTTTTAGGTATTTGGTATGAATGAAGAGAAAGATCGAAAAGCTTCAATACAAATACAGCGAATGGAACACAAGACTATTTCAGATTTTTCTTTTTTAGCAAATAATAACTAATAAAATCCAGTCACTAAGCATCGTTTTTATACTAAAAAAGTTGTGGGGAACAACCTCTTGGCTTTTGTCTTGCGACTTGGGATTACTTTGAAGACAACGTTTTTTTATTCAAAAAAAACAAGGAGCGTGTCAACAGTGAGTAAATCACAAGTAAGTAAAATGGGTCTTGGGACCTTTGTCGGTCTGACGATGGCTTTGTGTGCGACAGTTCGGAGTATTCCGACTTTAGCAGCCGTTGGTTGGACATTGATTTTTTATTCAATTTTTGCCGTACTGTTTTTTGCCGGTCCTATTTCGATGGTTTCTGGTGAGCTTTCTACGATGCTTCCACAAGAAGGTGGACCACAATTATGGGTCAAAACTGCCTTAGGAAGTAAATGGGGATTTGTTGTTGCCTGGTTGCTTTGGGTTCAAATGTTCCCAGGGATGGTTATGGTTGCATCAACATTAGGTCCATTATTAGGAAATACATTCGGGAACGTAGAATTAGGCAATAATCATTTATTTGTATTAGGTTGTATTTTAGTTATTTATTGGATCATTACAATTTTGAACTTGAAATTTGATATGGCCAAAGTTGGTGGGAACATCGGCGTTTGGTTAGGTGTGTATATCCCAGTGGTTATCATGTTTGTCCTTGGTTTATTCGCCGCATTCAAAGTGGGTCTAGTATCTAATGGTTACTTAGGAGATTTTTCTTGGTCAAAAGCTTTCCCAGATTTACAACATAGTGAATCATTGAAATATCTTGCAGGTATCACATTTATTTTTGTTGGTATCGAAATGAGTTCTGTTTATATGCCTCGTTTAAAAGATGCAACGAAAAACTACACTAAAGGGGTCTTTATTGCGTTGATTGGTCTTGTTTTATTGAACGTGATCAATGCAATGTTAGTTGCCAATGTTGTACCAAATGGAAAAATGGAATTAGCAAACATTACGCAACCAATCTTGATTTATTGCCAAATCCTTGGCTTACCAACAATTATTGGGAACATCTTCAGCTTTATGGTGTTTATCGGTGTGTTACTTCAATTATCTGCATGGGTAACTGGACCATCTAAAACGATTATCCAAGTAGCACGTGAAGGTTTCTTACCACCTAAATTTGGATTCCATAAAGAAAATGAATATGGTGTTTCTCGTAATGTCGTATTAACTCAATCAATCGTTATTTCATTATTCGCTTTACTTTACGGCGTAATGGATGACGTCAGTGCTGTATTCTTAACATTAACAAATGCTACAACTGTTATTTATTGTATCGTCTATATTTTGATTGCTGTTTCATTGATCAAAATGAGAAAAAGCCATCCAGATTTAGAACGTCCTTATCGAATTGGTAAAAAAGGAAATGGAATGGCTTGGGTAGTTAGCTGCATGTTGATTTTCTCTATCATTGCAGTAGTTGTATCCACTTTAGGAACATCTACCTTGACGGATGCATTATTGGTAGCAGTTATTGCAATCGTTATGTTTGTCATTCCTTTGATTATCAATCGTTTTAAAAATGATTCTTGGGGAAGCGAAGTAGAAAAGAGTTTAAAAGAATAGAATAAATAAGAAGCAAGTAAAAAATGTAAATAGGGAAGGGGGCTATGACAAAAATCTTGTCACAGTCCCTTATTCCTAACAAACGGTGTTCCAGAAGTAGCTCATGTCTGTTACAGCATGGTTTGCCAAATGTATGCTTTTTAATCAGGGAACCTTTGCGAAAATAACGCTAATCATAAGGTTCAGCGGATTTGAGAAAATAATCGTCATTAGCATCGTCTATCCGCTAAAACAAAAAAATGATGCTATGACCAGTTGTCCTACCAAAAGAACGCTTTTTTTAGGTAGGGCTTTTTTTGTAAAAAAAATAGGAGAAGATACGATGAATAAAAAAATATCTGTGAAAGAAAGTATGGCAGTTTTATTCATATTGTTGGCGATATTAGGAATACTGATTATTGGATTTCAATTGTCTCCGCATATTCCTATACTAATCGCTTTCATGTGTTTGTTATTTTACGGACGATTTAGAGGTTTCTCATGGGATGAGATTCATGATGGGATTGTCAAAGGAATTACTCCAGGGATCATCCCAATTTTGATTTTTCTGTTGATTGGTGTTTTGGTAGCTTCGTGGATTTTATCTGGAACAATTCCAACGATCATGGTTTATGGTTTCCAATTGATCTCGGTTCGCTTTTTCTTACCGACTGCTTTTCTTGTTTGTGCAATCGTCGGGATTACGGTGGGAAGCTCATTTACAACGATTTCGACGATCGGTATTGCTTTTTTAGGAATCGGTCATATTTTAGGTTTTAGTGATGCGATGACGACAGGAGCAGTTGTTTCGGGGGCTTTTTTAGGAAATAATTGTTCGCCGTTATCTGATACTACGAACCTGGCGGCAGGGATCGGAGAAGTAAATTTATTTGAGCATATCGCTCAAATGCGTTACACTGATTTGCCGGCATTTTTAATTGCTATGTTATTTTATGTTTTTCTTGGGAATGGAAGTCACACAGCGGATCTACATGCGATCACGGATATGATCCAAAACATGAAAGCAGGTTTCTGGATCTCTCCATGGACGTTGATCCCATTAGTGATCTTGTTTGGTGGAGCGATTAAAAAAATTCCAGCGATTCCAACACTACTAGTTGGTTCAACTGCTGCGATTGTTCTTTCCTTCATCAATCAACCACATTTAACGATGTCAAAAGTAGCTAATATTTTAATGAACGGCTATGTTGCCCATACAGCAGACCCTAAAATCAATGAATTGCTTTCAAGAGGGGGAATTGTTAGTATGCTTGGTTCAGCAAGCTTGATTCTTCTAGCTTTAGCTTTGGGTGGCTTGTTGATCAAATATACGATTGTGGAAACGATTGTTCAGGAATTGCGAGAAAAAATGGATCGGCCTTCTCGCTTGGTTGGCTTTACAGCATTAAGCTGTATCGGGATCAATTTGATCGTAGGCGAACAGTACTTGTCGATCATTTTACCAGGCGAAACCTTTAAGCGATCGTTTGATCGTGCGGGCGTTAATAAAAAGTATCTTACCAGAACTTTGGCAGATGCTGGAGCAACCGTTAATTCACTCGTTCCGTGGGGAGTTAGTGGTACCTTTATTATGGGCACGATGAAAGTCAGTGCATTACAATATCTACCATTTACTTTCTTCTCGATCTTAGCACCGATTTTTACGATTTTGAGTGGTTTCTGGCTTAATCAAAAGATGAAAAAACGTACCAGTGAATAGTCTAGGCACCATCAAGGTTTGAGAACGAGAATCGAAATAGCTTTTTATACTCAGTTTCTTTTTCATGAAAAAGTTATTTGAAGAGTGTAGATTCTTAAAAAATGAACCTGTATAGTAAAAAAACAACTGAAGACACTACAAATAGTTTATTTGTGTGTTCAACAGTTGTTTTATTTTTTTTCTTGTAAGCGAGGAACGACGGTTTCTCGTTTGACGAGTTGATGAGGAATGACTAAACGAACACCGCTGCTGATTTCATCGTGGATCAATTCGTATAATTTTTGCATTGCAACCCTTCCTAATTCAGAAATATCGATATCGATACTGGTTAAATAAGGGTGAGTCAATGTAGCGAAAATAGAGTTATTGAAGCTGATGATCGATAGGGTATCAGGAATTCGATAGCCATACATTTGTGCTAGTTGCATCGTTCGTAAGGCAAAAATATCGTCAATGACTACCAGCGCTGTTGATTGTGACTTTTTCAAAATGGCATCAAAAGCTAAATAATCTTCGGGTTGTTCGATCACTACACTAGGATGAACTGTAAGTCCAGCTAGCATCAAGGCTTTTTGGTAGCCAAAATAACGTTCGAAGTAAAGGCTCTCGTGGGTTGTATTGGTTACGAAAAGAATGTTTTCATGACCGTTTTGAATCAAGAAATCCGTGGCTTGTTTACCTAATAATTGGTTATCATTATCGACATAAATGATTTCATTCTCATGTCGGTAAGGCTGACCAATCAAAGTGAAGGGGATCTCATTCGTATAGAGATAATCTATGACAGGATCTTCACTGTCGGAATAAACTAAAATAAACCCATCGACTTGTTTTTGCAGATGCATTCGCTGCACGTTTTCTAATAAAGTATCAAAATTTTTGGCTGTTGCTATAGCAGTTGTCAGATCATAACGGCGTGCTTCTTCATTGATCGCTTCCATGATCTCAAGATAAAAAGGATTCCCAATCCGTTCTTTTGAATCAAGGGGTGGGAGAATGACGCCAATTGCGCTAGAAATTCTTTTCCCTAGATTTCTAGCAGTGATATTTGGTACATAGCCTAGTTCATCCATGACTTTTCGTACTTTCTTTTTGGTTGCCTCTGAGATGCTTGGATGGTCATTGATGACCCGTGAAACAGTCGAGGTCGCAACACCAGCTTTTTTGGCTACATCCTTCACTGTGATCGCCATAAACGATACACCTCTTTTCTAGACTTGCTTTTCATTTAAACGATGAAATTGATAAGTGGTAGAGCAAATTTTTTCTTGTCCCGGATATAATGCGATTGACCCAAATTCAGGGAAATGAACGGCATCAGGAAGTTCTTGTGGTTCAATTGCCAACCCATAATTTGAGTGCATTTTTTGGCCATTGATTAAAAAATCTGCTTCAAATCCAGTCGTAGAAAATAATACCATACTTTTGCTCGTCGTTGCTATAGACAACTGGCGACCAGCTTGCTTTTCGGTCAAGGTAAGTATTTTCTTCGTTCGTTTAGGCGTACTTAAAACAAAAGCATCATCTAGTCCGTTTGGATCATTCGTTAAAATTTCCATTAGCGAATGTGAGTGTTTAAAATTAAGCGGTAAGTCGCTGAGAGCGATCACTTCACCAGTTGGTATTTTTTCGTGATCTAAGGCTAATATTCCATCTGTTTGGATCGTTAGTTCATGATCGTAGATATCTCGTTTGCCATTGCCAGAAAGATTGAAATACGCATGATTCGTTGGGTTGCAGATGGTTTCAGTCGAGCTGCTTGTCTTGGTGATCATTTCTAATTTATTTTGGGTTATCTGATACGTAACGGTTGCGGTGATCGGACCGGGATAACCGGAAAAAGTATCCTGCAAATAAAAAACAACACCGATCGCTGTAGGAGTCTCAAAAACTTCTACCTCCCAATACTGAAATGCCCAACCGTTTGAACCACCATGGATATGGTGATTTCCTTCGTTTTTTTCTAGTTGGTGATCAGCCCAAGAACCATTTTTAATTCTGCCAGCGACTGGTCCAATCGTTGCCCCAAAATAGCTTTGATCTTTTAAAACGTCTTCTAAGGAATCATAAGATAATAAGACATTTTCTAAGTGACCATTTTTATCTGGAGCCAGAATTTGATGAAGCCTTGCCCCGTAGTTGAGAAGAACGACTGTTAGTTCGTCGTTCTTCAATGTGATTTGCTTCAAGTTGGTGTTGGGAATGGGGGTCACAGTGATGGCGGGTTTAGACATACTGTGCCCACTCATTTTTTAAATAGTCTAGTGTAAGGCAAGTCGTATCAGGTACGACTGGGATATCTTTTCCAAGATCTTCTATTCGTCCAACACCAATTGGAAATGCCCCGCTAGCACGGATTGCTTTGATCCCAGATTGTGCGTCTTCGATCCCGATGCATTCTTGTGGGGATAAGCCAATTTCTTTTGCGGCCAATAAGAAAATATCGGGAGCCGGCTTACCAAGTTTGATTGTTGCGGGATCGGCAATTGCATCGAAAAATGGCGTTAATGCCATTTTAGCAAGGAGGAAAGGTCCGTTTTTACTAGCTGAAGCAAGGGCAATCTTGATCTTGTTTGCTCTCAATTCTTCAAGTAATGGCAATATCCCTGGAAAAACATCTGTAGGCGTGATCGCTTGAATCATTTCAAGATAGTACTCATTTTTTCTGTGCGCTAATTCTTGAAATTCTTGTGGGGAAAACTCACTTTCTTTTTGTCCGTAGGAAAGCAATAAGCGAAGTGAATCTTCTCGACTAACCCCTTTCAATTGTTCGTTGAATGTTCGATCAATGGGAACACCGATTTCCTGACCTAATTTTTTCCAAGCGCGATAATGAAACTCCGCAGTATCTGTAATCACCCCATCTAAGTCAAACAAAACTCCTTTAAACATCTAATTCCTCCTTACGCAAAGGTACCTTTAACTGGTCTTCTAAAAGATACGTTTTTTCGTACACCTTTAATGGGCAACTTTCGCCTGATACTAAAGTCAATTGCACCTGTTCACTAGACACCGAAACAAATAATAAACGACCACGATAATTCACATGGAAGGAGTAGGCTGTCCACGTGTTTGGTAAGAAAGGAGCAAAACGTAACTGTTCGTGATCTGTTTTCATTTGAGCGAATCCTTGGACGATTGCGAGCCAACTACCAGTCATCGACGTGATGTGTAAGCCGTCTTCGGTATCGTTATTATAATTATCTAAATCAAGGCGGGCTGTCCGTTGATACATTTCCACTGCCTTATCCTCCATACCTAATTCAGCAGCTAAAATGGCATGGATGCTTGGTGAAAGGGAAGACTCATGAACGGTCATTGGTTCATAAAAATCAAAGTTCCGTTGTTTTTCTTCTTTACTAAACGAGTCGTTGAAGAAATAGATTCCTTGTAGCACATCCGCCTGCTTAATGAAACAAGAACGTAAAATTTTGTCCCAAGACCAATGTTGGTTTAATGGAAGCTCGCTAGGAGATAGCTCTGATACCGGCAATAATTCTTTATCTAAAAATGTATCATGTTGGACAAAAATACCTAATTCTTCATCTTTAGGAAAATACATATTTTCTGCAATGGTTTGCCAATTCGTTAGTTCTTCGTCAGTGATCGTTACAGTAGTTTCTGTTTGGAATTTTAAATAGTTTTCTCTAGTATACGTTAATACCCAGCAAGCTATCGTATTGGTATACCAGTTGTTATTGATGTTGTTTTCATATTCATTCGGACCAGTCACACCATGGATCATATATTTGTTATGACGTTTTGAAAAATGAACCCGATCTGCCCAAAAACGAGCAATCTCAACTAATACTTCTAACCCTTCTTTTTTCAAATAAGCGGTGTCACCTGTATAGTTCGTATAGTTGTAAATCGCATAAGCGATCGCACCGTTACGATGGATCTCTTCAAAGGTAATTTCCCATTCGTTGTGGCATTCGACCCCTGTAAAAGTAACCATTGGGTACAAGGCGCCTTTTAACCCTTGTTGTTGGGCATTATGAATAGCTTGAGGCAATTGATTATGGCGATATTTAAGGAGATTTTTTGTCACTTCAGGTTTTGCCAAAGCAAGATATAAGGGGACAGCGTAAGCTTCCGTATCCCAATAAGTAGCACCACCGTATTTTTCTCCTGTAAAGCCTTTAGGTCCAATATTCAAACGTTCATCTTCGCCATAATAAGTAGAAAATAGTTGGAAAAGATTGAAACGAATCCCTTGCTGTGCTTCCTCGTCACCTTCGATCACCACATCAGCCAGTGCC
Source organism: Enterococcus sp. C65 (assembly GCF_040887165.1). Classification (NCBI taxonomy): domain Bacteria; kingdom Bacillati; phylum Bacillota; class Bacilli; order Lactobacillales; family Enterococcaceae; genus Enterococcus; species Enterococcus sp. C65. The sequence continues at coordinate 306,179 of NZ_JBFOFG010000002.1, forward strand.
CAGCGTTTGCTCCAAGCAGTGGTTTGTTCTGCTTTTGCTTGCAGATAATGACTTTGTAAGTCACTAAATTCTTGGAGAATCTGTTGGACTTGCTGTGCTTCGGGGATGTCACGGCTCGTCAATACAATCACTTCTTTATCAAGTGTCACGGATTGATTCGTTGTTAAGTCGAAAGAAAATTCCCCAAGGACGGCTAATGTATCTTCGTGGTAAATTGGTTGCGCTAATTCTTCATTCACGAAATGTCTCATGGCAGCTGTTACGGTAAATTGTTCGATCGCAAAATTATTTGGAATCGTTTTGGTCATTAAGTAGGCCGTTTCATCAGAAGTACCTCGACCGATTTCATTCCAAAAATGTTCATCATAGTTACTATCTTCATTTTGAACGTTACTATCCAATTTAGAGATGACTTTGACCGTGCCATTTCCTTCGAGCATCGTAACTGTTAAACGAATATAAGCAGCTTCGCTTTTGACGATACTTAAAAAACGTTCAAAGGTGATCTTTAGTTTGTTAGTTGCAGTCGTTACTGTGTAACTACGTGATAACACACCGTTTTTCATATTCAATTCCCAATAAAAGTCTTCTGGTTCGATTGTAGCAAGGTCTAATAATTGCTCATCGATATAGATATCCATGGCAATAAAATTGATTGCATTAATCACTTTGCCAAAATATTCGGGATAGCCATTTTTCCACCAACCAACACGAGTCTTATCGGGGTACCAAACCCCAGCTAAATAAGTTCCTTGATGATGATCACCTGAATAGGCTTCTTCAAAATTCCCTCGCATGCCCATGTATCCGTTACCAATACTAGTTAAAGATTCCTGTAAACGGAGATTTTCCCGATCTAATGTGTTGGTGCTGATCTTCCAAGGATCAATTTGAAATAGGCGCTTGATTTGTTTCATTGTACTCCTCCTAGATAATTTCATTGATACGTTTATAATAAACGCAACCGATTGCGTAAGTCAATATAAATAAAGCAGAATTTTTTAGCGGGGATTTAAAATAAAGGGATAAAAAGGTGATTTTCCTGGAAAACATTAACTGTTTTGATAATAAGTTACTACTAAATGCGAAAAGAAAATGATTCTTCTGATAGCGACTGTTTGGGTAGAAAGTGAATAAAATCAAAAATAAAGCATTTACAAAAAAAGAAACAAAGGCTATAATAACTAACAACGAAACCGATTGCATAAAGGAGAGCAGGAGTTATGAAGAAATTATTTAATTTTGAGTTTTGGCAAAAATTTGGGAAAGCTTTAATGGTTGTTGTGGCAGTGATGCCAGCTGCGGGTTTGATGATCAGTATCGGGAAATCTATCCCGTTGATTGACCCCGATTTAGCTTTTTTAGTAACAACGGGTGGTGTCATTGAAAATATTGGTTGGGCGATCATCGGGAATTTACATCTGTTGTTTGCTTTAGCAATAGGTGGAAGTTGGGCAAAAGAGCGTGCAGGTGGTGCTTTTGCAGCAGGGATCTCATTTGTTTTGATCAACCGGATCACGGGAGCGATTTTCGGAGTGACGAGTGAGATGCTAGCAAATGAAGATGCCTTTACCCATACATTATTTGGCACGAAGATCATGGTCAAAGGATTTTTTACCAGCGTATTAGAGGCACCTGCGTTGAATATGGGCGTGTTTGTAGGGATTATTGCTGGTTTTGTTGGTGCAATGGCCTATAATAAATATTACAATTATCGTAAATTACCTGATGCGTTATCTTTCTTTAATGGAAAACGATTTGTTCCTTTTGTAGTGATTATTTGGTCAACGATTGTAGCTTTAGTATTGGCTGTTGTCTGGCCAAATGTCCAAGCAGGTATTAATAATTTTGGTCTTTGGATTGCTCAGTCACAAGAAAGTGCACCGGTTTTAGCGCCATTTCTTTATGGTACCTTAGAAAGATTATTGTTACCTTTTGGTTTGCATCATATGTTGACGATTCCGATCAATTATACGCAATTAGGGGGCACGTATGAAATCTTATCTGGTGCACAAGCAGGAACGCAAGTCTTTGGGCAAGATCCTTTATGGTTAGCTTGGGCTACTGATTTGGTGAATTTAAAAGGTGCGGGGGATTTGTCACAGTATGAATTTGTGTTGAACAACTGGACACCAGCTCGTTTTAAAGTGGGGCAAATGATTGGTTCTTCTGGTATTTTGATGGGGTTAGCTTTAGCCATGTATCGAAATGTTGATCTTGATAAAAAAGCGCGCTATCGTTCCATGTATTTCTCAGCTGCATTAGCTGTTTTTCTAACAGGGGTTACTGAACCATTAGAATTTATGTTTATGTTTGCTGCAGTTCCACTTTATATTGTTTATTCTGTGATCCAAGGGGCAGCATTTGCAATGGCAGATTTATTACCGTTACGTGTTCATTCCTTTGGAAACATCGAATTGTTAACTAGAACTCCTCTAGCGATGAAAGCTGGACTTGGTGGCGATTTGCTTAACTTCGTCATTTGCGTCATTTTGTTTGGAGTCGTTACGTACTTTGTGGCAAACTTCATGATCAAAAAATTCAATTTTGCTACACCAGGGCGTAATGGTAATTATGATAGTGACAGTAACGATAGCAGTGGGAATGGAGAACAAACGACAGTCCAAGCTGGCACGTCAGACCCACAAATCATCAAAATCATTCACTTATTAGGCGGGAAAGATAATATCAAAGATGTAGATGCATGTATGACACGGTTACGTGTGAGTGTAGCTGATCGTGAGAAAGTAGGTTCAGAAGAAGAATGGAAACGTGCAGGCGCTATGGGGCTAATCGTCAAAGATAATGGTGTACAAGCTGTCTATGGTCCAAAAGCCGATGTATTAAAATCAGATATCGAAGATTTGCTTCAATCGGGGGTGCCTATTCCTGCTCCAGTAGAAGAAGTGGTCGTTGAAAAAGACACAGTTAATAACCAAACGTTAGGTATACGAAAAGAGTTGCAGACTGTAGCAGCTGGTGAAGTGATAGACTTGGCAACAGTCAACGATCCTGTTTTTTCAAAGAAAATGATGGGGGATGGCTTTGCTGTTATTCCGACGACTGGTGAAGTTGTGGCACCTGTTACTGGGAAAGTAGTTAGTATTTTTCCAACAAAACACGCTATTGGAATGGAAACAGAAGAAGGTGCAGAAGTACTAATCCATATGGGAATCGACACAGTCCAAATGGATCAACCAGCTTTTGAAATCCTGGTAACAGAAGGTCAAACCGTTGAAGCAGGAGCAAAACTGGCACAAATGAATCTAACCGAAATCAAAAATGAAGGAAAAGATATAACGATTATGGTGGTATTTACGGATGGGAAAGTCAATGAAATGATTCTCAAACATTTAGGACCAACGGAATTAGGAACAGTAATTGGCGAAATAAAACTGTGATCATTATAAAAGACACCCAACAATAATGAGTAAGATGACCAGTACCAAATTTAATTCCTTATTTGGTTTCCGATAGTCAGTTTTTCTGTTTCTCAAATAAGTCTGAAAACACGAAAACGCTATACTTCGTTTTTGAGTTCTCAGACTTATTTTTTGAATATCTGCGAGCGGGTAAACAGTCACAGCTAATAATCCATGGCTATCCTATCATAAAAGAAATGAAGTAAGTTTTAATCAATAAGGAGAATTGAAGATGAAGATGATGACTTTGAATACACATAGCTGGTTAGAAGAATCACCAGAAGAAAAGATGCGCCAGATCGTAGATAAAATCTGTCAAGCAGATTATGATGTGATTGCTTTACAAGAAGTCAATCAATTAATCACTTCCGAAAGTATCGTGAATGAAGAATTAAACAAATTTTGTCCAGTTATAGAACAATCGCCCGTCCATGTCGATAATTTTGCTTATTGTTTGGTGCGCTACTTAGCCAAACAAGGGAAAGACTATTATTGGAGTTGGGAAATGAGTCATGTCGGTTATGGGATTTATGAAGAGGGGAATGCGCTGCTTTCTAAGACACCACTAACCAGTGAAGCAATCTATGTTTCTGAAACAAAGCAAAAAGAGGATTACCACACTCGGAAAATTTTGATCAGTCAGACGATGATCGATGACCAAACAATCACTCTAGCAAGCTGTCATTTTTCTTGGTGGATAGATGAAACGAAGGGCTTTGCTTTTGAATGGCATCGCTTGATGGAACACTTAGCTAATCTCTCAAATCCACTGTTTTTAATGGGAGATTTTAACAATCCAGCAGGAGAGGCAGGCTATCGCTTGGTTGAAAAAAGCCCTCTTGCGATTGTCGATTCCTATACTGTTGCCCAAGAAGTTCATGGTCAGGCAACCATTGAACAGAAAATCGATGGATGGGAAACGAATACAGAGCAGTTACGAATCGATTATATCTATGTACCACAGGAATTCTCAGTTCCTTCTTATCGTAGTATTTTTGATGGAAAACAAGAAATCATTGTAAGTGACCATTATGGAGTAGAGATAACGGTCAGCCCCATTCAATAAAATAATCAAAAAGTCCCATAGAAAGGATGTATCCATTTTTCTTTCTATGGGACTTTTTGTTTGCAGCAGCTTCAGCTACGTGCAGAAATTTGATTAGATAATGAAATGACTGTTAGCGCGATGGGAAGCACCAAGGAGGAAGGCAATAAAATTCTCTGTTTCTTTGGTCTCTGCATTGTTTTTTTAACTCGGCTGGACTTTTTTTCCGCTGGGCAGAAATGAATTCTCGGACATTTTTCAAGGAGTCGGACTCTTTAGTTACCGGTGTATTTTTTTGTAAATTGGTATTATGTAGTACTTCCTCATGTAAAATATCAAAATGGTCTATAAATCGATCTTTATCGGAATCGGTTAGAATTGGCAAGTTATCTAAAAGATTCAAAAGTACAACGAGGGAATCTTTGATTTTAGGCTCATGAGGTTGCAGATCTTCACCGCTAGGCTCACGATGTGGCAGTTCATTAATTAACTGCTCTATGATGCTTGTCAGCTCTATTACCTCTTCAGGAGAGTTTGCAGTTTTTTTTAAAATGTCTAAAATGGTATTTCTTTTAGAATAATCTTGGTCATTAATACAAGTTGATTCACTCATTGACCGAACATTTGAAATGGGCGTAGGTGATTGATCACCAATTACAGTTACATATAGCGGCTCAGGACCACTCTTTGGCAGCTCATACAGCCGTTCATCAGTTGATTCATTAATTGATAGCGAATCCTCAGGTAGATCTTTAAGTATCATTTTAAGGTGAGACTCAGTATTAAGGGTAGTATTCGTAGATTGATGAACAAAAGCATGTCCGATTTTTTTTTTCAAAGTCAATTGTCGATTCGTTGTTTGAGGCATATGTATCACTCCTTCTTTTCTGTATTCTAGTATAGTTTATAAAAGAAGAGAGTAAATAAATATTTTTTCTTATGTTTAGAAAAAAAGTAGCTACTAACACGATTCGTTTATTAGGACTACTATATTTGACGATTTGTTTGCTATTTTATAAAAAGGTATAAAAAAGAGACAGCTTCCGTGTTGAGATATTCTCTTTTTGATCCACAGAAGCAAGTCCCTTATTTTTTAGTTATCCTCCCAACCTGGTAACGATTTTTGACAAAGAGTCCGATCAAAACGAACCAACCAATCAGGAAGAATGCCATCACAAAGTAAAAGAAAATTGGTAAATCATAATAGAGAGTGATCTCATTGATTCCATTGTGCTGTTTGACGATAGGAGTACCGATATCTGTTAATTGATAATCTGTCAATTTTTTGCCGTGTTGCAGTAACACTGTGCGGTCATAGACAATGACTGGTAAATGGACAGTTTCTTCCCCAGTGTTTTTCCATTTGATCGTTAAACGTCCACCAGGATGAGATTTAATGAACGTGGTTTCTCCTTCCAAGATTTCTTCATTATAGCGATCATATTTATTTGCTTTAGTTTCATGATAGATTGGTAGATAATCGGGTGTTGTCTTTTGAAAAACGAATAAACTAGTCGACATATCATGGTCATAAAATGTTTTTCTTGCCTCTGCTGGTGTATCAAAGAGATACGTGTGACGGCTGACAAATGTTTCGTCTTGCCATTTATCCAGATGCTGATAGAGGTTTTGGATCGTTTGTGCAGAAGCGACAAAGAGAAATAGGACCCTCAACGCACGATACCAATTTTTCTTTTCCCATTGATTTAGCGCAAGCGCTAAAAAGAGTAGAAAGAGCAAGGTAAATGGGACAAAGAAACGAAAAGGAAACTGGATCAAGCTTACGAAAGGTACCTCTTTTTCCACTAGTGTTGTCCAAGGGATCAAACTGGTTGAAAGTAGGAAGAATCCAAGACTTGTCCGTAAAAGTAACTTTGTAAAAATGTCGTAGCGACGGCGGAAAAGAAGATACAGTATCAGTCCGATCAATAAAAAAATTGGAAAAATCTTGGGATATGCTAGCCAATAGCTGCCATCCAGATTGATTGCTTTTTGGCTCATTTCTCGGTTGACAAAAGGTGGCAAAATCTTATTTCCACCATAGACGATAGCTAATCCTGCCCAAATATTTGCTGTCAGTACAAAATAAAAGAGGACAGATTTGGTCAGTTGCCCGATCGCTTTGCCTTTTTCTGTCTGAGTAAAGAAATAATAAAGATAAAAAGGGATATACATCAGTACCAACATAACGGTGGACAGTAAGTGGATCTGAGTCATCAGTGCAATTGAAAAGGTAACTTTCAAGACAGGAAATTTTTTATGAACAACAAAGTCCACTAATGGAATCATACATAAGGGATAAAAACAGGTGCCCCAACTGGTAAAGCCCTGATTGATTGCCCAATATTGAATGGAATAAGTCGTCATAAATAATACCGAGATTGGTATGCTGACCCATTTTTTCACCTGAACATAATTCAATAGTGTCAACATCGACCAACCAGAAATCACAAAGAGAATAAAATTTGATAAGATTTGATAGTGGAACCAACTGCCTGAAACTAAAACGATCAAGCCTTGAAAATAAGCAAACAACGGACCATAGATCGCATTGACGATACGCCCGCTTTGCTGAAATCCATACATGGAAGGGAAATAATGGAAATCCCAATTAGCGAATTGTTCAGCGGTATCGTAAAAACGGTTATAATGAAATGGTGCATCTGCTCCAATGATAAGGTCATGTGTTAGGATATTTGGCATAACAAATAAGAATGCAAATAGTAAAATTGTCAAATACGGAACATATTTTTTCAATTGTCATACTCCTTTTTTGATAGTGTAACTTATTTAATCATAAAGCTTACCTAAAAGAGTGGCAAGAAATTCGAAAAAATATGAAAAAAATTATCATTATTACAGGAAATTTTCAAAATACATCCTTTGTTGCTCGCTTTATTTAGATCAATAGTTAATTAAAAAAACAGCCATAGTATGAGATGCTATGGTTGTTTTTCCCTATTCGTATAAGACTAATAGTCAAATCTACGAATGATTCTTATTTTATCCGTTTATAGTTTTTATCAAAATAACGACCTTCTCGGATATCACTAGGCATTCCTTCATAAGGAGCTTCACTAATGACATCTTCATTATTGAGACCAGCATCGCCCATATAAGTAATGTTAGCGAACTCTGGTACTAACAATTTTGGATAAGTTTCATATTTTTCACGTGCTGCTTCCATCTCAGCTATATGTTCATTTTGGAAAGTAACTGTGATCTCAGGATGTTCTTCAACCCATTTAGGAAAGAAAATCGTTCCATGTAATTTTTTTTCATTGGGCATGAAATCCAAGGCCACGTCAGTACCAGTTGGTTCAGTCCAAGTAATTTTGAAGACGCCATCTGTTAATTTAACGATATCTGCTTCTTGATCTTTGACCCAACGGCCTTTGACCATTCCGCCGTGAATTCGATAGTCGACAGTATGGTCATTTTTAGCATACCATTCATATTCCCAACCATTATCGTACGTATAAATAAAGTGTGTACCGATAAAATCTTCTAGTTCTTTAAATTCTTTCATGAAACAACAGCTCCTTTTAAATTAAAACATGTAATAAAGTACATGTTTTTGATTACGTGATTATGATAGAATGAATAAAAGGATTTGTCAAGGAGGAGAGAGCATGGCGAGAAAAAATACGCTACGCTATATTTTGTTAGGATTGTTGAGTAAAAAAAAGATGACAGGCTATGAATTAAACCAATCGTTCAAAAATGAAATCGGTGAGTTTTGGCAAGCGAAGCATAGTCAAATTTATCCTGAATTAGCAAGAATGGAAGAACGAGGGATCATCAAACATGAAGTTGAAATTACAGGGATGAAATTGGAGAAGAAAGTCTATCAATTAACGGATGAAGGAAAGGCATTGTTAAACGAATGGATTCGGACGCCAACGAATGAATTACCAGTCAATCGAGATGAGTTTGTGTTGAAATTATATTTTGTGAAAGATGTGAATGATCCGATGTTGAGAGAGATCATTGAGCAGCAAAGGGATCTCCATGAAGAAAAGCGAGCGCATCTATTGGCACGCCAAGAGAGGATATTTCCAACAAGAAAAGAACAAGAAGAAAATTATGGACACTATTTGATTTTATCCCATGCGATCAATCGAGAAACAGAATATGCGAATTGGTTGACGGGCGTATTAGAAGAGCAAAAAAGATAGAAATAATAAATGGAATAGAGAATATAAGATAAACTTAATTGAATAACTTCATTTAATGATAGTAGTGAATTGAAAAAGATAGAAAAGAAGCAAAAAATGTAGTCGATTATCGTCAATTTCTTAAACTGTTTTGGTAAAACACATGAGAAATTGGGATATTTGACTACATTTTATTTTCCATTGCTTAAAGATTTTTCAATAATTGTTCGAAATCAATTTTTTCGCTTACGGGGACAATTTTATACGTGAGTTCGTCTGTTGCTTCATCGTGGATGATATAAAGTTTTGAGTCTTCAGTTGTCTCTTTGAAATCACCGATCAATAAAACAGTATATCTTTCATCAATCAATTCGATTTCTTTGATTGCTTTGGAAAAAACTTTGCGGACATGCTTCATTTTTTTTAGACGTTCTTCGGCTTTTTCAGCTGATTTGTTCAACGTATAGCCTTCATCTAAATATTTTTTGATAATCTCAACCTTGATAACAGTAGGTAATTGATATTTTCGAGGACAATTCACACCAGTAGAAACGGAACGAATGAATTCTTTTTGTTCCCAATATCGTAACTGACGTGGAGACACACCGACAATTTCACTTAGTTCACTGATTCCTACCAGTAAATGATCATTTTCTAATAAACGTTTCAGGGATGCTCCTACCATTTTTGTCCCTCCTTTTGTTGTCTAACTTTCCTTAATTATACTTGGGATAACTTATGTGTCAAGTAGGTTGACAAATGAACGAAATAGGACTAAAGTATTCAAGTGGTTTCAGAAAGAATTCAGAAAGAAGGAGAAATATGAATAAAAATCAACCCGTAGATATTTACGGCAAACCATATAATCGGACACTATTAGTTGTCGTTTTATTGATTGGTACCTTTTGTACGGTATTAAATCAAACCTTATTAACTACAGCTTTTCCTACGCTGATGAAAGATTTTGATATCTCTGCATCAAGTGTTCAATGGCTAACAACAGGGTTCTTATTGGTTAACGGAATCATGATTCCGATTACTGCTTGGCTGATCAATAAATTTAGTTCAAGAAGTTTATATTTATCAGCAATGTCAGTCTTTTTAATCGGAACAATTACCTGTTTTGTTGCCCCTAACTTTAGTACTTTATTGATTGGACGTTTGATCCAAGCCTGTGGTGTGGGTGTTTCAATGCCTTTATTACAAAATATTATGTTATCGATTTTCCCACCAGAAAAAAGAGGATCTGCCATGGGGATGTCAGGGATCGTTATTGGATTGGCTCCAGCTTTAGGACCAACATTATCAGGTTATATTATTGATAACTACCATTGGCGTGATCTATTTGGTATGGTCTTACCAATTGTCGTCTTAGTTTTAGTCTTAGCCTTTTTCTTGATGCGAAGCGTTATTCCGTTATCAAATCCAAGTATCGATATTCTATCTGCTATCCTTTCAACAATTGGATTTGGTAGTTTGCTTTATGGATTTTCAAGTGTCGGTGATGCTGGATGGGGCAGTGCGAAAGTGATCGGCTTCTTGATCGTAGGGGTAATATTTATTGCCTTATTTGCATGGCGCCAACTTCGTTTGGAAAATCCATTCTTGGAACTGCGTGTATTTAAATCATCAACCTTTACGATTGCAGCAGTTTTAGCTGGTGTAACGAATATGGCGATGGTCGGTGCTGAAATGGTTGTTCCTCTATATATCCAAAATATCCGTGGTGAATCAGCTTTTCATTCTGGCTTGATGTTACTACCCGGTGCCTTGATTATGGGGGCGATGATGCCGATCACAGGTGCGATCTTTGATAAACACGGTGCAAAACGTTTAGCGATTGTCGGGATGTTCGTGCTAACCGCTGCAACAGCACCATTTGCTTTCTTAACAAAAACAACGCCTATTTTATATATTGTTGTTCTCTATGCGATTCGGATGTTTGGGATCTCTATGGTTATGATGCCAGTAACAACATCTGGTATGAATGCTTTACCAAACAAACTGATCAGTCATGGGACTGCAGTAAACAATACCTTCCGACAAATTGCTAGTTCGATTGGGACAGCTATTTTGATCAGTGTATTGACCAATGTAACAAAAGATAATCTACCTGCAAAATCAGTCTTAGAAAGCACGCCTTTAACTTATAAAGACCAAGCGATCAATGCGACATTATCTGGTTACCACGCAGCATTCTTTGTGGCGATCGTCTTTGGTGTGATTGGTTTTGTGATTGCCTTCTTATTGAAGAGAAAAGAACCTGTTCTAGCGAAAGCGGGGGATAAAGCATGATTATTTTCGTATTGATCATTAGTTTAGTGGCTTTTGCCCTAATGAATATCTTTGCAAAAAAAGCTTGGCAAACAATTGTATCATTACTTTTTGGGTTAGTCTTTGTGGCATCCTTAGGGTTGATCGTGGCTAATTTATCCAACCATTTTGGTATGGAAAAAGTAACTGAAACGAAAACCACTAACATCGTATCAAGTGCTGATTCAGATAGTGCAAATATGCTTTTATATCAAGCGTTAGGTGACGGAACTGAAAAAGTCTACCTTTACCGTACGAGTGAAGACCAAAAGAAACCAAAAGCTACCGGTACTGATAATGAAACCAATAAAGTAGAACGTACGACTGGTCAAGCGCAAAAAGTAGCAAAAACAACTTATTGGGTCTATAAAAATGATATGTATAAATTCTGGTTCAATCTAGCGGATAATAACCACGAATATGCCAGTCGTGTGAATACCTTTAAAATTCCAGCTGATTGGATCGAATTAAGTACGGATCAAGCAAAAACATTAGCGCAACGAGTAAAAGAACAACAAAGTACGATGGAAAGCGACGCAAAGGCTTTTGTACAAGAAGGTCTGATGAAAGCTATGACTGAAAATCCAGCCATGACGCCAGAAGAACAAGCAACATTGTCAAAAGAATTAGCAACGCAATTCCAACAACAAGCATTAACGAAATTAGTTGAAGAAGTCAAAGCAAATAAATAGTCAGCTAATCAAGTAAGTGCAAGAATCAGTTAATTTCAAAAAGGGCTCCTCCCTACAGTTGAACGATCAGCTGTGGAGAGTCCTTTTTTTTGTTATACTGAACAAAAAAGGGGTGGGGAAATGCAAAAAAAATATTCTTTTCAGTCAAAAATTTATGCTTCTGAAATAGGTAAGGGTGGCGCATATATCATTTTTCCTTATGATCTCAGAGAAGAGTTTGGTGTAGGCCGAGTCAAAGTTCAAGCGACATTTGATGGAGTAGCATATGAGGGAAGTATTGTGAATATGGGGGTGAAAAACGAAGATGGAACAATTTGCTACATCTTAGGGATACGTAAAGATATTCGTAAAAAAATTGAGAAAGACATCGGTGATATCGTTTCTGTAGAAGTGATTCCAAAAAATTAAACAAGAAACAACTTCACTTTTGGAATAATTAATTAGCAGCCCATTTTTTGTAATTAATAAGAGAAAGATGTTGATTGAAATAATAAGAAAATTATTTTTTTTAAAAGAATTAAAATAGAAGAAAACAAAATCTTAAATTAGTAGATAGTAGAAAAAAGAGAGAGGCACAAGCCCCCCTCTTCAATCAATATCAATCGCTTATTCTGCACGCAGAGCAATCGCTGCATCTTTTTTAGCAGCCATTCTTGCTGGGATGTGCCCACCTAACATCGTTAAGATCGTAGAGACGATCACGAGGATCAGTGCATGGAGTGGGTTCAGTTGAGCCACATTTTTTAGATCAGTCATTTGATAGAGTAAATGATTGATTGGGAACGTTGCTAACCAAGCAATCAAAACACCTAATAAGCCCGAAGAGATTCCTAAGATACAAGTTTCTGCGTCAAAAACACGAGTGATATCTTTTTTACGAGCCCCTAATGCTTTTAACACCCCGATTTCTTTGGTACGTTCGATGACTGAAGTATACGTGATAATACTGATCATGATCATACTTGTCACTAGTGAGATACCAGCAAAAGCAACCAATACATAAGTGATGGCATCCATCAATCCACCAGTCAATTCAGTCATTGTTCCTGCTAAGTCAGAGTAAATGATTTTATCTTCTTCTGCTTTTCCTTTGTTGTAAGCATCTAAGTAATCAAGGATTTTTTCTTTGTCACCAAAGTTATTTGGATAGATCATGATGCTAGTTGGAATGCTATCACCGCCTAAATAGCTGATCAGTGATTGTTTAGCTGTTTCATCCACTTTTTCGTTGGACATCACGTTCGTATCACTATCTTTTTGCGCTTTTACAATTTCAGAATCTTTATTTTCGTTAACGATTTGTGTCGTTAATTGATCACTATATGCGATTCCAGGGGAAAGAAGATTCATTGTTGAAGAAGATTTCACTCGTAAAATCCCTGCAATTTTTACTTCGTTCGTTGAATTAGCATACATCGTATCATAATCAGTATTTGGAATAAAGTTGCCAGTAGGTAATTTCGTGTAGTAATCATTGTTGTTGATCACTTTGAAAGTTGTCCCAACAATGCGATCAAAGTCTAATTTTTGACCGTCTTTTACATCAAAGCCCAGGTTTTTCAAGGCATTGATATTTGTATTGTTGTTACCATCTACGATCAAGACCACGTCATTCGCAGAAGCAGGATAACTGCCTGAAAGCAGTGAATAGTTCGCTTTTAAAAAGTTTTCTTTTTGATTGTCTAACTGTGTTGGAAAACTGGAAACACCGACACCCGTCATAGCAGACATTGTGCTTGATAACGATAATGATTCGTTTTCAGGGTTTTGGTTAGAGAAACTTACTGGTTGCACTTTACCATCAACTTGGCGAAGCATATTGATACCAGTAGCACGAGTAAAGCCAATATTATTACTTAAATTAGGATCGATATCTTTGACATAATCTACATAAGATTGGTCGATTTTATTGGTGTGCTGTGCTTTATCTTCATCACTGATTTTAGCAGTTACCTGTTTTGTATTTGGATAATCCGCTTTACTCGTACCCAATGAAGCAGAATCTGTTGAACGATTGGTTGTCACTTTGGAGATAGTGATCGGGAATTTTGCCATCGTTTCAGACTGTGTTTTATCAATTTGTTTTTGGAAGCCTGAAGATAATGCCAAGACGATCGCAATCCCGATGATCCCAATACTTGAAGCAAAGGACGTCAAAAATGTTCGCCCCTTTTTCGTGCGGATATTATTAAATGAAAGTTTCAAGGCTGTCCAGAAACTCATTTTTGTCCGACGTAAATTGAATTGATCATCTTTTGGTCGTTCGATATGAGGATGTGAATCTGCCAAGATTTTACCATCTGAAAATTCAATGATTCGATCTGCATATTGATGAGCAAGATCAGGGTTATGGGTAACCATGATTACTAGCTTCTCATTAGATAGTTCTTGGATCAATTCCATGATTTGGATACTTGTTTCGGTATCTAGTGCTCCAGTTGGTTCATCGCATAAGAGGATATCTGGATCGTTGGCTAAAGCACGGGCAATTGCGACCCGTTGCATTTGTCCGCCAGATAATTGGTTTGGTTTTTTGTGCATATGATCCGTTAAACCGACACGGCGTAAGGCTTCCTCAGCCTTTTGACGTTTTTCTTCTTTGACTACACCGCTAAGTGTCATCCCTAATTCAACATTTTCGATGATTCCTAAATGTCCAATCAAGTTATAACTTTGAAAAATAAAACCAATCGAATTATTTCGGTAAGCATCCCAATCACTATCTTTAAAGTCTTTTGTGGACTTTCCGTTGATCACCATATCTCCGGAATCATAGTTGTCTAAGCCACCGATGACATTCAACATCGTTGTTTTTCCTGAACCACTTGGACCAAGAATGGCAACAAATTCTTTTTTTCTAAAGGCAACAGATACGCCGTCTAATGCTTTAGTCGTTGTTTCGCCAACTTTATAATATTTCTTTATATCTTTAAGTTGTAGCATATTCGTCCTTCTTTCTTATTAGAATATTCGGTATACTTAAAAGTATATCAGAACAATAAACGCAGTATAATCAATGAATGTTAACTCAATATGAACAATCAGAAAGAAACAAGAAATTTTTCAAAAAATCGAGGGAATAAAATGAACCGTATATTAGTAGTAGAAGATGATGAAAATTTACAATTGCTTTATCGTTCAGTATTAGAACATGCTGGGTTTTCGGTAGTCACAGCTAGTAGTGGAACAGAAGCACTAGCACGATTGGAAAATTTTCATGTAGAATTGATTATTACCGATATCATGATGCCTGAGATGGATGGTTATGAATTGTTGGAAAGTTTACGAGATGGAAAAATAGAGCTTCCTGTGCTGATGATCACGGCTAAAGCCGATTTTGAAGATAAAAAACGTGGTTTCCAGTTAGGAACGGATGATTACATGACAAAACCCGTAGATGTCAATGAAATGGTTTTACGTGTGGAAGCGTTATTAAGGCGAGCAAAAATCAATCATAGTAATCAATTGAACATTGGAAATACTACCTTAGATCAGGAAACGTATGAAGTGAGACAAAATGAAAAGGTCAGTGTGCTGCCTCAGAAAGAATTTCTTTTGCTTTACAAACTGTTAGCTTACCCGAATAAGATTTTTACGAGACAACAATTGATGGACGATATTTGGGGGT
This sequence comes from Enterococcus sp. C65, assembly GCF_040887165.1. Taxonomy (NCBI): domain Bacteria; kingdom Bacillati; phylum Bacillota; class Bacilli; order Lactobacillales; family Enterococcaceae; genus Enterococcus; species Enterococcus sp. C65. The sequence goes on from NZ_JBFOFG010000002.1 coordinate 321,436, forward strand.
TGGATACAAATACAGAAGAACGAACGATCGATGTACATATCAAACGATTAAGGACACGTTTTGAAGCAAGTGAAGATTTTCAGCTCATCACCGTTAGAGGACTCGGGTATAAAGCGGAGGTCAAAAGATGAAAAAGAAATTATACTCTCAACTGTGGATCTACTTTGCTAGCATTGTGTTTGTTTCAATATTAGTGACTCTACTGTGCTTCTTAGGCTTTATTTTTTTGCTTTCTCATCAAAATGTTACGCCATCTGAACGACCAACACTCTATCCGTTATTCGTTTTTGCTTTTTTTAGCATGATCGTCGGCACGGTAATCTCTGGCTTTGTCGGTCATAGGATCTTGAAGCCAATCAGTGAATTACGTAAAAATATGAGTAAAGTAGCTACAGGTGATTTTTCTATTCGAATGGAGGAACCTCCCAAAGTCGCAGAAGTCCAACAGTTATATAAAGATTTCAACGTGATGGTCCAAGAACTCAATAGCATCGAAACGCTAAGAAATGATTTTGTTTCGAGTGTTTCACATGAGTTTAAAACACCACTAGCGACGATCCAAGGCTATGTCCAATTGTTACAAGCACCAGATATTCCAGAAGAAGAGAAGCAAGTGTTTTTGCAACGATTGATTGAAAATATTACTCAGCTCTCACAGTTGACTGAAAATATCTTGAAACTAAATAAGTTAGAAAACCAAAGTGTCAAAATCGAAAAGCATAAATTTCGTTTAGATGAACAAATACGAGAAGTCATCGTGTTTTTGCAACCTAAATGGGAAGGGTTGAAGTTGCATATCGATTTGGATACGGTCTTTTATGAGGGAAACGAAGAATTTTTATACCAGGTGTGGTTGAATATCATGGATAATGCGATCAAGTATAATCAACCCGATGGCAAGATCGAAATTCGTTTGACTCAAAATGCTACAGATATTTTATTGGAAGTAACGGATTCAGGTGTAGGGATGAACGAAGAAACTCAAAATCGCATTTTTGAAAAATTTTATCAAGGAGACACAAGCCGTCAGATGGCTGGCAATGGCTTGGGATTGTCTTTGGTAAAAAAAATCCTTGAATTGCATGAGGGTACGATACGCTATAACAGCATTCCTGAGGTAGGAACCACAGCTGTGATCAGCTTAAAAAAATAAAAAGCTAAACTTTAATAATGAAGTAGTTGATCTGTTCAATTGTTTTATTATGAACTAGAACCAGATCAATTACGTGATAAAAGAAACATACTAAGATGAGTGGGTAAGGTATTCCGTCGACTAATCTTAGTATGTTTTTGTCTTTCTCAAATGGCTCAACTCTAATAATCTGAAGCATCAATTGATTTCGGGGCGTTATTTATAGATTTTAGATCTAAGTATTATGCTATTTTATTTAAAAATAATCAACATTTATATTTTAAAACAATATTATATGTAGTATAATATGTTGTGAAAGAAGATATTGTATAAAAGAAGGTGAAGGAATGCACATCCAAGTTCCAACGATATTACTTGATGGCACTGTCTTAGCTGCATTGAGTAAAGAAGATATGTATGGTTATGCGTTGACTAAAATCGTACAGGAAAGCCTGTCGGTAAGTGAGTCAACGATGTATCCCGTATTGAGAAGATTAAAAAAAGAAGGATTTTTAGATACTTATGATGAACCCTTTGAAGGAAGAAATCGTCGATATTATCAATTAACACCAGCGGGGTATAATCGGTTAGAAGATATTATTGATGAGTGGATCGTCTTTCGAGATTCCTTAAATCGATTATTGGAGGATAATAAACATGAATGAATATTTAGATGAGGTAATAGAGGAAATCCAAGAGATTCCTGAAGATGACCGATTCGATTTGATTCAATATTATGAAGAATATTTTTTAGATTCTGGCAAAACAATTGATCAAATCATTGAAGAATATGGTACGCCTAAACAGTTTGCGCTTAAATTGAAAATCAATTATTTCTCTGAACAAGATGATTCAGCAACAGATGAAGTCAACCCAAGAAGTTCTAAACGACAAATTCGGTTGATTTGGATGATCGTGATTGGCTTATGTGCCTCCCCTCTGTTGATTCCTTTGGCGATTGGTTTTGTTGCAGTGATCGTGGGGTTATTATGTCTATTAGTCGCTTTGCTGGTAGGTGGTTATGTCGGTTGTATTACTGTTTTAGGGCTTGGATTATTTTCAGTTGTTTCGGGTATTGGTGTGTTGGGGCAGTCGATAGAAAGTGGATTATTTTACGTTGGATTAGGGCTATTCGCTACCGGAACCGTCGTCTTCTGTGCGCCGCTCCTTCTGAAAATGACAAAATGGATATTTAAAATGATGATGAATTTTGTGAAGTGGGTTGGACGTCGTTTTGTAACGAGACGTGCGATTCATTCGTCGAAGTTATAAGAAAAAGAGGTGTGAAGATGAAATTAAAATATTTTTTAATGGCTGGTCTAGGCTTGATGGTTAGTGGTGGCTTACTTGCTGGGACAACCTATGCGTTTGGGACGCACCGAAGCCTTGCTTGGGAAAATGGCCCTCAATTGGTCGAAATGAACCATGACTCACAAGTGATATCGACAAAAGAAAAAATCAACAAAATAGTGGTCAATGCACAATACCAACAAGTTGAGATCAAACGTGGCAAAAATTTTGAAGTTAACTCTACGTATGAAAAAGCAAGTAAACCTCAAGTCACTACTAAAGGAGATACTTTGACGATTAACGGAAATGGTCGTGAACAAAACGTCTTGTTTCATGTAATGAATAACACATCCAAAATCACCCTGACAGTTCCTAGTGAACTTCCTTTAGATCAACTTGTGTTAGAAGGAGAGCAAGGACAACTTTTATTAAATGACGTAGTGAGTGAGAATGTTTCCGTTACAAATAATGGTGGATACATTACATTTAATAAAGTTGATGGAAAAAAAGTCAAAGTAAATTCTGTGCAAAGTTATGTAAATATTGATAATTCAGATATTTCAAACATCGAATTGAATGCCAAGTATGGGAATCTATTCTTAAATGGATTCAAAAATACCCAAGGAACAGTTATGTTAGAAAATTGCTATGTAGACTTTCTTGATAATGGAGAGATTGGATTAGATATTGATCTATTAGGGATGTCAACTGTCACAAAAAATAATGAAGAATTACCAATCAAAACAGTGATCAAAGGAGAAAACAATATAAAAATCACTGGTTATGATAGCAGTGTGGTGATAGCTGACGAAAACCATCAATATGATGTTTAAAAAGGATAAAGTCTGTCATTAAGAGGAAGTAAAGAGAAATAAATCGAAGAGGTTCAAAGATAGGTGCAACTATTTTTGGAACTTTTCGATTTTTTGATTAAGCGATTTTTTTCAAAAGATTTTGAATGACGGACGTTGATTATGGATGATGATCCACGTAAAAGTTTTTTCGAATAACAGTTTATTCACATTTAGATAATGATTTTACATCTTTTATCTCGGATAGGTGTTTGATAGATAGTTTCTCAGATAGGTTAGCTAATATAACAGACATGACTGTTAGGATGCTAAGACATCGGGCAGTATCATGGGGAAGAACGATTTTTTTCATCGCTTAACTTACAAATCTGTAGTAAAATAAGAGAAAATAGAGAAAACACAGCTGAGATAATAAGGTGGAAAAATAGATGAGAATAGATGAAGCGAAACGAGAAGAGCTACAGTTAGAAATAACAAAATTACATAATTATCTCACGGAACTTAATCATAAATATTATGATACAAAAAAAGAACGTGTGATGATCGATTACCCGAATAACTCAGAAGGTCGGCAATTAGAACAAGTTTACAATGAAGTATTCCATCATTTATTGAAAGTAAAGAGGGAATTAGACTATTACTCTTTGCCGATTTTAGATACAGGGATCTTAAAGTACGACGAAGAAAAAGAGCGTTTTGTGTTCAAATCAGTTCGAGAGAATTTGATTCTTTCTGCAGGAATTGATTTAGAGATTTTAGTGGAAGATTATTTTACCGAAGAAAAACATTGGGTACGCACAAGGTTAGAATATCTACCCCAAACTTCCGGAGGACCACAAGTGAGCGGTTGGTATATCACAGAAGATAAGGAATTAGAATTAGAGGGAGTGATGGCACGGATTAGAAAGAAACCAATCATGTAGGAATGGTCTAAGAAAGGAAATAAGTGATGAGTGAAAAGAAAGCGGTTTATGTAAATGGGTATATTGGATTGATCGGTTTGGTGTTATTAGTTGGTATCGGCGGCTTCTTATTCTATTTTGGCATGACAAGTGGAGCGATCTTCCAGACGGTCATGGGTTTCGTTTGTTGGTTGATTGCTATTGCACTACTAAGCTCCGCAACGGTTGTTAGTCCCAACCAAGCAAAAGTTATTTTGTTTTTTGGACAGTACATTGGGACGATACGAGAAAGTGGGTTTTTCTTAACGGTTCCGTTTGCACAAAAAATCAACTTATCTTTAAAAGTACGAAATTTTAACAGTTCGGTTTTAAAGGTGAACGATCTAGACGGCAATCCCATCGAAATATCTGCCGTCGTAGTCTTTAAAGTTGTTGACACGGCTAAGGCGTTGTTCGATGTGGCGTATTACCAAGATTTTGTTGAGATTCAAAGTGAGACAGCGATTCGTCATATTGCCAGCCAATACCCTTATGATACTTTCAATGAAGAAGATTTGACTTTGCGAGGCAATACGACTGCCATTTCTGATGAATTAGCAAACGAGCTTCAGGAGCGGTTATCTGTTGCTGGGGTCGAGGTGATTGAAACGAGATTGAATCATCTAGCGTATGCGACTGAAATTGCTAGTGCAATGTTACAAAGACAACAAGCAAAAGCTATTTTATCTGCTCGGCAAACGATCGTTGAAGGAGCAGTTACGATGACACAAATGGCATTGGAACAAATTGAAACAGGACAAGAAATCAATTTCACAGATGATCGGAAAGTCCAATTAATCAATAACCTACTTGTTTCGATTATTACAGATAAAGGAACACAACCAGTCATTAATACAGGGAAAGTGAAAGAAAAATAGCCATTATTGAGTAAATATCGTATGATTGTAACGAATTTTTCAACTGTATTTTTTCTATAATAGAACAGTAGAGTAGTCAGAGACTGAGCCAAAACTCAGTCTTTTTTAGTATCTCTAAAAACGAATAAACGGTGTTCAAAGAGCTGACCTTCGGCGATAAGTCAAAAATCTCAAAACATGGGGAGCTGTTTCAAGATTTTCATCCTTAATGCTCCTGCGATTACTCGTCGCAGTTTTTACTTGGTGAGCGCTCAGGTCAAGTCACTCTTTTCACGACCTCTTGCTAAACGGCGTTCAAGAAGCAACTCCTCAACAATAAGCGATGATTTTCTAAAATATGAGGAGCTATTTTAAAAAATCCTCTCTTATTCGCTCGGAGTTGAACGCTTCTTTCACAGCCTCTTGCTTTAAACGGTGTTCAAACATCAGCTCCTTGAAATAAGCCTGAATTTTTCAAAACATGAGAAGCTGTTTCAAAAAATTCTTTCTTATTGTCATCAGAGCTACCCGATGTTTTCACGACCTCTGATTCACGGCGTTCAAAGAGCTGACCTCTTGTTCACGGTAAGATCAAAGCAGCATCTTCAAAAAATATGAGAAGCAGTTTTCGGAAATTTCTTCTTATTTCTTGATGCTAAACACTTTTATCTCAACTTCTTTTTATAAAATTTACCGAACCATCGTCTGAATAAAAAACGATTCGATTCAAGCTTGCGAATCACTCTTTTGCTTTGTGATAGATAAATGACAATATTGAAAGATATTTGACAGCTAAATCAAAGGTAAAATACGGTCTTTTTTTTTATAATTGCCCTATCATATGTGAAAGAAGGAGAGGAAATGAAGAAACTACTGGTCGGGATTGGCATTTCCATTGCAGCGTTGGTATTAGGTTCGGTAGTTTTTATCTTTGGGGGCCTAAAAATTGCGGATCGAATGATCATGGGTGGCGATAGCTACTATGTCAAAATTACGACAGATGGAGAAAAAGAGGAAATAAAAGATAATCGTAATGAAATAACCATCCAATATAAATATACTCTTCCCGGATATGATGAAAAGGGAAGTGAAAAAATATTAACATTTAATGGACAAAAACCTCGTCCTTTAAGAAAAGGAGCCTATTTAGAGATTACATGGAATGAAAACAAAGGTGTCACTTCTTATGAAGAAGTCAAACAAAACGATATACCTAAGTTAGCACAAGAAAAACTAAGTAAAGGATAGATGAAAATGGAAAAAATTGTTGAGGTTCAAAATGTAACAAAAATCTACGGTAAGAATAATGAGAAGAAGACACAAGCCTTAAGTGGGATTAGCTTTACAGTAGAAAAAGGAGAATTTATCGGAATCATGGGGGCTTCTGGATCTGGTAAATCAACGTTGTTAAATATTTTATCTACATTAGACAAACCCACAGACGGAAATATCCGAATCAATCAAAACGATGTAACGAAGTTAAAGGGAAACCAATTAGCAGACTTTCGTGCGAAAGAGATTGGCTTTATTTTCCAAGATTTTAATTTACTAGAAAACTTAACTGCACAAGAAAACATTGCAGTACCACTTTCCTTACAAGGTGTTAAACCTAAAGAAATCAAGCGACGGGTCAAAGCAGTAGCAGAACGTTTATCGATTTCTCATATCATGGGAAGTTATCCTTCTGAAATTTCAGGTGGTCAAAAACAACGGGTAGCAGCAGCTCGTGCCTTGGTTACACAACCAACGATCTTATTAGGTGATGAACCGACTGGAGCTTTAGATTCTAAGAGTGCGCGTGATTTGCTAGATACGATGAAAGAATTGAATCAAAAAGATGATGTTTCAATTCTATTAGTAACACATGATCCGTTTTCTGCCAGCTACTGTGAACGAATCTTATTTATCAAAGATGGCGGTATCCACGAAGAAGTCAAACGTGGCGAGCAAAGCCGTGATGAGTTTTATCGTCATATTCTAACGATCTTAGGAAATCTAGAACAGTAAGGGGAGGAAAAAACATGCTTTGGAAATTATCGCTTACTGGGATTAAAGGGCGTTTAAGAGATTATATTGTATTATTTTCAGGTTTGGTTATGACTTCAGCTATTTTTTATATGTTCGAGTCAATCGCAAGCAATGAAGCGTTTTTAGAAAGTAATTCTACCGTTGGATCAACTGTTTTAATTTTTCATTTTGGCTCGGTATTATTAGCAATCATTACTTTTGTATACATCCTTTATGCTAATTCATTTTTAATGGCGATGCGTCAGAAAGATTATGCAATGTTTATGATGTTAGGGGCTAAGGGCAGAAAAATTGCACAAATGATTTTTACCGAAACATTTGTTGTGGGTGCAACGGCGACCGTCGTTGGCTCTGCGATTGGTGTAGGGCTAACAAGTATTGTGGAACGAATACTCGTTGAACAATTAAACATTTCAATTACACATTTTACACCATTTAGTGTAAAGGGTATTCTGATCACTCTTTTCTTTTTTGCTGTTTTGTTTTTATTAGCAGCAATCACCAATGCTTTTTCAATTGTGAAAAAGCCAATTCTTACATTGATTCGTGCGGAAGCTACACCAACACGAATGAAACAAAATAAATTTTTATTTTTACTTGAAGTTGTATTAGGGGTTGTTTTATTAGGCGTTGGTTATTACGTTCTATCAGAAATTGCACGTATTGGATTGTCTGGTTTAGGGATTTCCCTCGTAACGATTTGTCTGGGAACCTATTTCATTTTCCATTCAGTGATTATTTTCTTCTTGTCTTTACTGAAAAAATCAGAAGGTATTTCATTGAAAAAGTTGAACAACTTTACCTTATCACAATTAAGCTTTAGGATTCGTGACTATACGCAAATGCTTTCAATGGTAGCGATCTTATTTGCTTTAGCTTTAGGAGCGTTAACGGTTGGTTTAGGATTCAGAAATCAAATCTCCGCATTGACCAATTCATCAAACGCTTATGATTTAGTTCTAAACAATGCACAAAAGATTGACCAAGGAAAAGTCAGAGAATTAAATCCAACGTCAAATAACATCTATGCTCAAAAAGAAGATGAACAATACGTTTATTACAATTATGATGAATGGGAAAAAGAGCCGCTTAGATATATTGCATATAGTGGGAACACTTTTGCGGATAACAAAGTAAAGACAGCAACTGGTGAAGAAATCGCAAAATCAAGTGAGTTGCAAGAGACATTAAGACAAAACGAATTACCTACGCAACAAGCGAAGGGAATAAAATTAGTTCGTGCGAGTGAATTCGATCAATTAGCGTTGCCAGAAACAACGTTACAATTAATTACAGTCAAAGATTTTGAAGCAAGTTTACCAGGTATCGAAACATTAGTGAAAGAAAATAATCAAGTCAATCCAGAGTTGAAAGATTACCAAGCCATGAGTGGACAAAAATATGAAATGTATCAACAAGTGAATGGTATTTTCTCAGGGATGGAATTTATGGGCTTCTTCCTAGGAATTGCGTTCTTAGCGATGTTAGCAAGTTGCTTGATGTTTAAGATTCTTTCAGGTAGTAAGAGCGATATTGGTCGATATACGATGTTAGAAAAAATCGGCGCGACTCGTGGCTTATTAAGACAATCGATTCGACGAGAAATTGGTGTTTTATTCTTAGCGCCTGGTATTTTAGGAGCGATCCATGTCTTATTTGGTTTAAGACTATTTGAATTTTTAATGAATGATCCATATCGTGATGTGTTGATACCGTTCGGAATTTTCTTTGTCATGTACTTTATTTACTATGTATTGACTGTTTGGTTATATACAAGTATTGTTTTGAAAAGAGAGAAATAAAAATACTCTAAATAGGTGAAATTGGTTGGTTTCATCGATAGCACTTGTTAAAGAGACGAAAAAGAAGCATTGGTTCATCTGAGGTATTGACTAGGTAATATCAGCTTCTGGAATAAATTGTTCCATATGGGTTACTGAAGTGGTTTGATGGACGATCCAATAGTTTAACAAAAGGCACACTCCTTTGATTTTTGTTCGTTACTTGAATCTTACAAGGTTGTGTGCTTTTTGTGTACGCTAAAACAAGAAACATCTGAGACATCACACGTTCACTCTAAACATGAATAAGCCGGAGAAGAGACTGAGACAAAACTTGTCTCAACCTCTTCTCCGGCTTGTTTTCAGAGCTAGACACTTCTGTCATAGCTTTTTTTAAGTTAATCTACTCCACGATGGATGGATGATCGCTAAGTTTTTCAATAAAGGAATGGTATCGGCTTTGACTTTAATGACAGTCGTTTTTGGAATTTCTCTGGCAGATAGTTGCAAGTACAATTCCCAGTAATTTGGTGTTTTCATTGTAGAAAGATATTCTGGTTTTTTCGTAATTGTTTTTAAAGACCAAGTGTCTACATCAACTAGCGACATCTCATTCTTATCCCAAGACACAGGTACTACCAAAGGTTTTGAAACATTTTTAACTTTGGTTTCTTTATTATCTTCTTTTTTCGGTTCATCGTATTTAGTTAAATCATACGATTCAATGATCGCATTCAATTTTTTGGCGTATTGTTTATCTGTAGCATAGCGGCCTTCCAGATACTTCGTTGCCTCTTTATAACTTTTGGCTTCAGATTTCCAAGTTGGTTTGTAGAAATCTTTGTTATTGGACAACCCGCCTTTGATCAATTTCGCATAGTCTTCTAAGCTTTCTTTATAAGAAGGGTATTTACGGAAGGTTGCATGGATTTGGTAATTTGCACCGTTGCTGTCTTGTTCCAAAGTATTGAACAAAACACTTTTTCCTTCATAAGTTCCTTTTATGCCAAACAGATTATAGTTTGGTTCACTTGCCAACAAACTATTGCCAGAACCACTTTCTAAAATCGCTTGAGCCATCATAACAGAAGCGTAAATGCCTTCTTTTTGACCAATTTCTTGCGCGCTTGTAGCAATTTTTTTCAAAAACTGATCCGTTGTTTGATTTTTTGTAAAGTTGAATGAATCATTTAAACCATCTAAAATCGACTGGTTTTTCAGTTGGTCAGTCACGCTTGGTAGACCTGCGATATTGACACGTACTGCAAAATCTGGTCTGAAATCAGCAATTGAAGTAATCCGAACTTTGTCACCTGGTTGAGGGGCATGAATAAATTGTCCATTACCAATATAAATCCCAACGTGGTGAGTGACACCTGAGGAAGGTCCCCAGAATACTAAGTCACCTGGTTGTGCTTGATCTACTGGAATCTGTGTTCCAGCGTATTGTTGTTCACCTGTCCATCCACCGATATAATGACCAGTGGCTTTCATGTAAACATAATAAGCTAAACCCGAACAGTCAAATGTACTTGGTCCTTTTGCTCCCCAAACGTAGGGTCTGCCTAAATATTTATAGGCTTCTTTCACGATTTCTTTTTGAACTGCTGTCGTGTTTGTTGGTAAAGTTGTTTCAATCGGTGTTTTGCTGACAAAATCGGAGGACCCGTCTACAGGATTTTCAATTCCTGACTGTTGACCTTTATTTTTGTCATTTGTTTGGTGATTGGAAGAATTATTGGTATTCGCTGAAACAACTGAATCGTTACTGGTTGACGTTGACGGTTTCGATTGTTCTTTTGAACTATCAGTTGGTTTATTTTTGTCTGTGCTAGGTTTCGTTGTATCATTAGGTTTTGTCGTTTGAGAAGAATCTTGAGTATTTCCAGCTGAATTAGTCGTATCCTGAGTAGAAGAGTCTTCAGATGGAACAGTTGGTGTGTTGAATGAAGCAGTCAATGATAGATCCATTACACCAACGACAAAGAATCTTTTTTGATAATTCACTTCTTGGGCACCATTTACTTGGAAAGAAAGTAATTTTTCACCTTTAGGAGGGGTGATTTCATAGAACACTTTCGTTCCTTCTTTCAACCCACTGACCGTGCCATTAGGTTGGATGGTCAACTCTTTTTCTTCTCGAGGGGCGCTACTGATAACAGACAGCTTAATTTTCCCCAGTAATTCGGGATTAACTGTCAGTGTATGTGTCGCAACTTCTTCCGCAGGTTTCTCAGTTGATTCACCTGTTTCAGTCGTTGATGAATCAGTGGTTGATGATTCATCCGTTGAGCCAGTTGTAGCTGATGAATCTGTGGTGGACGATTCAGTTGTGTCTGTACTTGATGCTGTTGAAGTTACAGAATCACTTCCCGAAACAAGTGAGCTACTTGTAGTTGTTGGTTGGTTTTCTGTTGCAAAAACAGCTTGAGTCGATAAAATCGTTGGAGCAATCAGCCAAGATGCAGCAAGTAGGCGTATTGCTTTATTTTTGTTCATATGCGGTACTCCTTTTCTTTTTGCTTGTGACGAGTCTCTATGCTCATGCAACTGTTGTTAATACATAACAAAGATCTGATTTTTTTGATTAATAAGCTACGATTCTTTTTTCTAATAAGTCGCTTCGCTTTAACATTTTAATTATTCTGCATGCCATTAATTTGTTGGGGGAGAACAAATTTGGGGGAAATGGTCATACTACTTAAATTGTACCAAAGGAGATAGATTTCTACAAAATATTTGTAAAAATAACGACCGTAAAAAACAAAAAAAATAAAACACAAAAATACTTCATCATGTTTTATTTTTTTCTTCATAATTTATTCACAAATGCTACTTACACGCTTAGTTGAAGCTCTTTTTTTCAATTCTACTGGTAATAATTTTTCGCTCCATTCTTTTTCAGGCGACTGGATACGGGCTAATAATAATTGAGCAGCAGATTGACCTAATTCAAAAATTGGTTGAGCGATCGTCGTTAATTTTGGTTTGACATATTCACACATATCCACATTATCGTATCCAATCACACTATAATCTTCGGGGATTTTCTTTCCATGTTCTTCCAACCCACGATAAATACCAAAAGCGAGCTCGTCGTTTAAGGCAAAGATTGCGGTCGCAGAGGAATTAAGAATCGTTGGAACGACCTGGTACCCACCATTTTTAGAAAAATGAGTAGGTAGTAACAATAAATTGTCGTGCGAGAGCTGATAAAAATCTAGTGCATGTTTAAAACCCTCGATCCTACGATAGACGTTTTCAGGGGGATTTTGTGGATAAACGAGCGCAATGGATTGGTGACCTAAATGAAGTAAGTGTGTACCAGCCAAGTATCCTCCACGAAAATCATCTGTGCTGATCGCATCACTAAATCCTTCAGCCTTTTTTTGATCCAACACAATAAAAGGTCGATTTTGTTTCTTGAGATTTTCATTGATTGCTGTAGTCGAAACAGCGGAAGTAGCTATGATAAACCCATCGACGCCTCGTCGTGCTAATTCGGCTAAATACTCAATTTCTTTTTGATGGTCAGAATCAGCGTTACATAAAATCGTCACGAAGTTTTGTTTGTATAACACATCTTCAATTCCACGCATTAGCGTATTAAAAAAAGGGTTGGTGATATCCGGCACGAGGACACCAATCGTTTTTGTTTCTTTCGTAATCATTTGGCGAGCGACATAGTCAGGTTGATAGCCGAGAATGTCTTTTGAAGCAAGCACTTTTTCAACTGTTTTAGCGCTGAATTTTTCTTCATTACCATTTAAAATCAATGAAACAGTGGCAATGGAAACACCAGAATGTTTTGCCACGTCTTTAATCGTTATTTTCTTTTTCTTCATTCTGATACTCCTATCTAACGGTTACCTTTATTTTCCCATGGAAAACCAGCAATGTAAATGAAAAACAAGGCGTGTTTGGTTCCTCTATCTGGCTTCTTCGATTGCTTGAAGGATTTCTTTGGTTGTACGCACTCGTGCTGTTTTTGGAAACATTTTTTCAAAAAAGAGCGTATGAAGTTCTAGATCTCGATCACTACAACCATCTTCGATAACAATAACATGGTAACCATGTTGAAAAGCATCTAAAGCGGTGGCATAGACACCGTTTGAAGTTGCTACACCTGAAAGAATGAGCGTATCGATCTTTCTTCGACGAAGTTGGGCATCTAAAGACGTTCCAAAAAAAGCACTTGGATTATGTTTAGTGATCGTGAGTGTGTTTTGTGTTCCTTTGGTGGTAGGTTCAAGTAATAAATCAGTAAATTCTTTAGGGGGGGTATAAAAAGCACCTGCTTGTGCTCGGTCATTTTTAGCACTCAAATACTGAAAGCTGGTAATATCGACATTGACTAGTATATTCCAAGCAGTTGTATGCTTTAACTGCTCAGCAATCAGTTGATTGTTTGAGAGGATGGTGGTTGCATCATAAGGGAATAATTGCCCAGAATTCACAATTCCTTTTTGGAGATCGATCGGTAAAAAAGCTGTTTTTGCTAATTCGAGTGGAATAGGTGATTTTGTAGTAGTCATGGGTTTTCCTTCTTTCAATAAATAGATCGTTTTCCATGTAAGTAAAACATAATTTCTGTATTTGTCAATGAATCGTCTATCAAATCTTTAGTCTGATTCATTTCAATGGTAAAATAAAAAGTAGTGACTTTATTCGTAAAGAGATGGAGATGAGAGAAGAAGGATGAGCTATGTAGAAGTAATCAACGAATGTAAACGGTACAAAATGGGAGAAACAACGATTACCGCAAATGATAATATTTCATTTGCGATCAAAAAAGGAGAACTAGTCATTATACTTGGTCCAAGTGGTGCAGGGAAGTCAACAGTTCTTAATATATTAGGCGGGATGGATAAGCCAGATGAAGGGCAAATCATCATTGATCAGACAGACATCGCTCAGTTCAACGATAAACAATTGACCGCCTATCGTCGAACAGATGTCGGATTTGTATTTCAATTTTATAATTTGGTACCGAATTTAACAGCAAAAGAAAATGTCGAGTTGGCAACAGAAGTTTCACCAGATGCGTTAGATCCAGTGGAGGTATTGACACAAGTAGGTCTGGCACATCGGCTGGACAATTTTCCTTCACAGCTTTCAGGAGGAGAACAGCAGCGTGTTTCCATTGCTCGAGCATTAGCAAAAAATCCGAAATTACTTCTATGTGATGAACCAACAGGTGCGTTGGATTTTGAAACAGGGAAACAGGTGTTGAAGTTATTACAAAATGCGAGTAGAGAACATGGAAATACGGTGTTGATCATTACTCATAATTCTGCCTTAGCACCGATTGCTGATCGTGTCATCCATATCAACGATGCGAAAGTCCGTTCGATTGAAACAAACGATCATCCTTCAACCATTGATGAGATTGTGTGGTAAGGAGGGGCTATGAAAACAAAAACATATCTTAAAGCAAGTGCTAGAGAAATCAAACGATCGAAAGGCAGATTTATTGCCATTGTATTGATCATTTTGCTAGGGACCTTGTTATTCGTAGGCGTTAAAACGGCGGGGCCGGTTATGCAAAAAACGATGGATCACTATGTTGAAAAAGGCAATCTATCGGATTTACAAATCATTTCAACTGGTGGTTTAACGGAACAAGACGTAACTAGAGCCGAAAAAATCCCTGATGCACAACTGGAAACGGGAAAACAATTTTATTATTCCAGCTCAAGTAAAAACGAAGTTGTGCAAGTTTTTTCTTATAAAAAATCAAATAAACAAAACCTTTTAGAAGTAGTAGATGGGCATTTACCAAAGAATAAAGACGAACTCGTACTAGATGAAAAAGCAAAAAGTCTAGGCTATAAAATAGGCGAAACGTATACGATCGATTCTGACAACGTGAAAAAGAAAGACTATCAAATTGTTGGATTTGTACGATCGCCACTTTTCATCAATAATTTAGAACGTGGTTTTGCCAATGTCGGGAACGGCACAATCGATTATTTTGTTTATTTACCTGAAACAGAATTTAACACAGACATTCAATCGGTTATTTACTTAACGTTTAAAAATGTTTCATCCTTTGATACTTATAGTAAAGAATATCGGGACAAAATGGCACAAAACCAAAAAAGCGTGGAGAAACTTTTTCAAGATCGACCAGCTGCACGTTTAACTGAACTAAGGGAACAAGCTAAGGAGTCTTTACAACCAGAAAAAGAAAAGGTGAGTGCTGGTCAAGAACAAATTAGTCTGGCACAAAGTCAATTGGCAGCTGCCAGATCCCAACTAGAGCAACAACGTTCAATGATCGAACAATTGCCTGAAGTACAACGAACAGTAGCAACTAATGAACTAGCTACGCAAGAAGCACAGCTAGCTGAGCAAGAAAAGCAAGTCGCTGAACAACAAGAAAAACTGAATGATGCACAGGCCCAAATTACCGAAAATGAAGAAAAGATCAATCGTTTGGAAAAACCAACCTATCGTTTCCAAGAGCGTTCAGATAATGTGGGCTTTCAAGAATTTGGTGATTTAGCTGAACGGATCGCAGCCATTGCTAATGTTTTTCCTGTTTTCTTCTTCTTTATTGCAGCATTGATCACTTTTACGACGATGACACGGATGGTCGAAGAAAACCGACGAGAAATCGGTACGTTGAAAGCATTAGGCTATACTAAATTTGAAATTGCAAAAAAATATGCTATTTATGCAAGTTTAGCTTCTGGTCTAGGAATTATTTTAGGAACCGTCTTAGGAACCAATCTATTACCAAGAATTATTTTTGAACTATCGAATGAACGCTATGATATCGGATCAGCAGTCATTTTTTATGATTGGTCTCCGATTTTACAAGCGGCAGTGGCGTTTTTTATCGCTGCATTTGGTGCAGCGATGATTGTCTTATTCAAAGATTTAAGAGAAAGACCGGCAGCTTTATTACAACCCAAAGCGCCAAAACCAGGCAAAAGAATATTATTGGAATATATCACACCACTGTGGTCAAGATTAAGCTTTAATCAGAAAATCAGTTATCGAAATCTGTTCCGTTATAAATCCAGAATGTTTATGGCAATCGTTGGGATTGCTGGTTGTGCTGGTTTAATGGTAGCAGGCGTAGGATTGAAAGACTCTTTAAGCTCTGTTTCTGATAAACAATTTGGCCCAATTACGAATTACCAAGCAATTGTCACTTTAGATGGAGAAACAGAAAACAGTGAAACAAAAGCAAAGGAACAGTTAGAATCCGATCCGAAAATTACTGATTTGCTAGCAGTAAACATGCAAACGATCGAGCTTCGGCAACAAGGACAAGCGACTCAAAGCGTTACGATGATCATACCGGAAACGTCAAAAGGTCTATCACCGTTTATTCACTTGATCTCATTAAAAGGACGTAACATGGAGTTGAATGATTCAGGAATCGTCCTCACACAAAAAGCTGCCGAACTGTTTGATGTATCTGAAGGAAACCGCCTTTCATTGTACACGGATGACCAAAAAGAGTTATCGGTTACGGTGAAAGCCATTGCTCAAAACTATTTAGGAAACTTTGTTTATATGAGCCCTGCCTATTATCAAAAAGTATCAGGAAACGAAGCTTCTACAAATGCTTATTTAGTTCAAGCTGACCCAATGTCTAAAAAACAAGAGAATGCTTTGTCAGAAAAGCTATTGGGAACCAATGCAGTAACAAATACGTCTTTTGTTTCGAAACAAATGGAAACCCAAGAAGAATCACTTGCGAACCTCGATTCAATCGTTGTGATTTTTGTCGTTTTATCAGGGCTGTTAGCGTTTATCGTGTTGTATAATTTAACCAATATCAATATTTCTGAACGAGTGCGGGAATTATCAACGATCAAAGTACTAGGCTTTTTTGATAAAGAAGTAACGATGTATATTGTGCGGGAGAATATTATTTTTACTTTAGTTGGTATTGTAGGTGGATTTGGCATCGGCTACGTCCTAACTGACTTTATTTTACAACAGGCTTCAATGGAGACGGTGATCTTCCCATTAGTGATCACTTGGAAAGCATATGCTCTTTCTGCTGTTTTGACTATTGTCTTTACAGTTATCGTCATGGTGGTGACCCACTTCAAACTAAAACACATCAATATGATTGATGCTTTGAAATCAAACGAATAAAAAAAGCTTCTTGCTAAAAGTTGAGTAGACTTTTGCAAGAAGTTTTTTTATTAGGTAACTGGTTGATGAAAAGAAAATTTGGTATAGGGAAAATAATACGCAGGTTTTGTTATGCCAATTTGTTTGATGTGCGACAGTTTATAATGGGTGAGGTCTTCCTATTAGAGGACTTAGCTCTGTCCTTGATAAACGCTTCCTTTTCCTTTATAATAGGATTTGTAAACTTGTATATATAAGTTAGGGAAATAGCTGATTGGAGGCGAATGAGGATGTCGTTTAATGAGAAAGTAGTTTATCAAATTTATCCTAAATCTTATCGTGATAGTAATGGTGACGGGATTGGCGATTTAAAAGGGATCAAAGAAAAATTACCTTATCTGCATGAACTAGGGGTCGATATGATTTGGTTGAACCCCATTTATCCGAGTCCACAAAAAGATAATGGCTATGATATTTCTGATTATGTAGCGATTGATCCACTATTTGGAACGATGGAAGAATTTGAAGAACTAGTCACACAAGCAAAGAGCTATAATATAGAGATTATGCTTGATATGGTTTTAAACCATGTCTCAATAGAACACGAATGGTTTCAAAAAGCTTTAGCTGGCGATCGTTTTTACCAAGATTTTTTTATTCTAAGAGATGAGCCAACCGATTGGGTATCTAAATTTGGTGGTAATGCATGGGCGCCTTTTGGAGATACGGGTAAGTATTATTTACATCTCTATGATCAAACACAAGCAGATTTAAATTGGCGAAATGAAGCAGTTCAAGCAGAGTTGTTCAAAGTTGTTCGTTTTTGGATGTCTAAAGGGGTCAAAGGCTTTCGCTTTGATGTGATCAACGTGATCGGGAAAGATGAAGAACTCAAAAATAATGCAGAGAACCAAGGAAAAGCAGAATATACTGACAAGCCGATTACTCATACGTATCTTCAACGATTGAATCGGGAAACATTTGGTCAAGATCCAGAAATCATCACAGTTGGAGAAATGAGTTCAACGACGATTGAAAATTGTATTTTGTATACGGAACCAAGTCGGAATGAGCTTTCGATGGTGTTCAATTTTCATCATTTGAAGGTTGATTACGAAAATGGAAACAAATGGAGTACGCCACCTTTTGATTTTGAAGCTTTAAAAAGTCTGTTCCATACATGGGGCGAAGCGATGAGTAAAGGAAATGGCTGGAATGCGTTGTTCTTAAATAACCACGACCAGCCAAGAGCCCTCAACCGCTTTGTAGCAATTGATAAATACCGCACAGAAGGGGCTAAAATGTTAGCGACGATGATCCATTTGAATCGTGGGACGCCTTATATTTATATGGGGGAAGAAATTGGGATGATCGATCCAGACTTTCAGCATATCGATGATTACGTCGATGTAGAAAGTTTAAATGCTTACCAAGAAATGCTGAACCAATCCTTCTCGGAAGAAGAAGCTTTTCGGCGAATCAAGGCGAAATCCAGAGATAACGCTCGGACACCGATGCAATGGACAAGCGATGAAACAGCTGGCTTTACCACAGGAACACCTTGGTTAGGTTTAGCAGCAAATCATGAGGTCATCAATGTAGAACAAGAACGTACATCTGAACAATCGATTTTCGCATACTACAAAAAATTGATTCAATTGCGAAAACAATATCCTGTAATTGCATCAGGGGACTATCAAGCTTATGAACCCGATCATCCTCAAGTATACGGTTATTTAAGACAATTAGACGGACAAAAATTATTGGTTTTAACTAATTTTTACGAAAATGAAACGACCATAACGATCCCAGAAGAATTTGTTAGTGCCCAACCGCTTATCAGCAATTATGCCAATACTCTTATCCAAGAGGAAGTGACCCTAAGGCCTTATCAAGCGATCGCACTGTTGATCCAGTAAATAAAAGATCAAGAGCAAAAAATTGGTAAACGATGAGCCGATAGTAACTGAGCATGATCTTTGTCTCTAAAGTAAAAAAACTTTCATGAGTTTGACAAATTACTGATGTCCTTATGAGCAACTGTTTTGAAAAAAACGATGAATCGGTTGTAGATAAAATTTTACACGAGATATTTCGAAAGAAAATTGTATTTTTAATGAACCATCAGCTGGTGGTAAAACATTCGACGCTTAATCCATGAGTTATTGGATTAAGGTCGTTTTTATTTTGTCTAAAAACAAATGTGAGATAAGAAGAAAGAATCATGAAAAAATCGATTGAGTAATGATAAAATTGAGTATCGCAAATCAAAGAATATGATGGAAGCAATAACAATTTAATGTATGCTCTCATCTAAGAAAAAAGAGGATACAATATCATTAATATACCTAGTGTAAGATGGACTATAAATCTTTTATTTGTATTTTGCATAAAACTTGCCTGAAGTTTTTCTGAAACCCAAACAAATTGTAATTCGTTTTTGGGATGGTCTATTAAATACTGTTTAAATATTTCGCGTTCTTTTTTTTGGGATTTAATTAAGTAAACACCTGTAACAGCACTGATGGTAAGGGCTATTCCCAAATAGGGAATTATATAATTCAAATTTTTAGGAACGTCTTCAATAGGGAAAAAGTAGTGAATAACACGTTCCAAAATAAAAAAGACAATAACATAAATGATAAATGAAAATTTTCTTTTTAGAGCAAAAGAAGGATCCTTTTTTTCATAATATTGTGAGATTGCTTTTTTTCGTTTCTTTTGTTCTTGTTCAGTTAGGTTTGGAAAAGTACGCTCTCTTTCTTGTTTATATAGAGCCATGATATCTGAATACTCCTGTTGGATCTGCCTGACTTTGTAGACTGTATAAATAAAACTACCATAATATATTAAAGTAAACATAAATTTAATTAAAAGCATTATTTAGTTCTCCTTAAAGACCTTTTTTTAATTATAGCAAACAACATTTGAAAGTAGCTTTAAAAATGTAATAAAAAAGAGAGTAGAGCAATAATCAGATTTTTTTCTGACTATTGTCCCACTCTCTTTTTCTTTTACCTATTAACCTTTACATAAAGCGTAACATGTAGGTGAAATATTTCTTCAGATGATAAGTAGTGGAAGAAGCTTGATTGATTTCCTCGATCAATGAAAGAAATATATACAAAAAAAGTTATGGTAAACGATCAAAATTCAAGAATATTAATTGGGAATATTGAGCGTTTATGCTTAATTAGAACAAGTAAAATAAATGTTGCAGGGGAGATGATCCATACGATTTTGTCAGCTTCGGTAACAAAATGGACATTGGAAAGAAAAATCAATTGAAAACAGGGGAAACACCTAAAGCTGATGAAGTGGTATTGACGAGAAAATAATGATCAAAAATAAGAGCAAAAAAGGAGTAAATATGAGTAAGAAAAAATTAACAGCAAAACGTAAAAAACAGCTATTAACGATGTTTGCGGTGGCTGGGGTGATGGGAAATACTGGGATTGCACCAACGATGGCATTAGCGGATACTTTGACACCAACAGCTGAAACTGCTACTGAACAAACACAGGCGAATGAAGCAAAAGAAGCCATCGATCAAACGATACAAAACGTCACAGATCCGTTAGTAAACCCAACGGATTCAACCACTACAGCTAGTGATTCATTAGCACCAACGGATGAAGCAACGGATGAAACAACGGATGACGCCCAAGAACAAGCAACAGCACCGACTGCCGAAAGTGAAGGGGATGCAACTAATCCAACAGCTGAAGCGCCAAAAGTAGCGCAAAAATCGAACGTGGCAGCAGTTTCTAAGATAACAGGCACATGGGGTACCAGCTCGTATACGTTTGATGAAAATACAGGGGTATTGACGATCGGAGCAGGTGAGTTAAGTGGCTATAAAGAATCGCCATGGAGTAGCAGAAAAGTGGATAATGCCGCAATCAAAAAAATTATCTTGTCGGGAAAAGTAGTTGCTCCGGAAGATTCTAGCCTCTTATTTTCTGATTATCCCCTTAGGAATTTAACTGAAATCGAAGGATTGAGTCAACTAGATACCAGTAAAGTAACATCTATGAAATCTATGTTTACCGATATGAAAAGCGTAACAAGTTTAGATTTAAGCAACTTTGACACTAGCAAAGTAACATCTATGTATAATATGTGTACTGGTACTCCACTTAAGAAATTAACACTAGGAGACACATTTAAATTTGTTAATGGACAAGGAGGTCTTACTTCTGCTTGGAAGCGAGAAGATGGCAAAGGAAAGGCTTATACAGCAGCAGATTTCATGAAAAACTATGGAACGGGTGATTTGACTGCTGGCACGTATGTTTCTGCTACAGGATGGTGGGGCACCAGTCCGTATAATTTTGATAAAAACACAGGGACATTGACGATCGAAGCAGGCGAATTAAGTGGCTATGAAGAATCACCATGGAACAGCGGAACAGTGGATCTTGAAGCAATCAAGAAAATTGTTTTGTCTGGAAAAGTAGTGGCTCCAGAAAATTCAAACTACTTATTTAGTACAAGTACCGGTGGTAAGGATCTTACGAATGTAACTGAAATCGAAGGGTTAAGTCAACTGGATACCAGTAACGTAACAGATATGAATTATATGTTTTATGGTATGAGCAGTGTAACAAGTCTAGATTTAAGCAACTTTGACACTAGCGAAGTAATAACGATGAATTATATGTTTTATAATACTCCACTTAAGAAATTAACACTAGGAGACACATTTAAATTTGTTAATGGACAAGGAGGTCTTACTTCTGCTTGGAAGCGAGAAGATGGCAAAGGGACGTTTTATTCAGCAAAAGATTTCATGAAAAACTATGGAACGGGTGATTTGACTGCTGGCACGTATGTTTCCGTTAAAACAGACACGTGGGGTACTAGTCTGTATATGTTTGATGAAGATACAGGAACGTTAACAATCGGAGCAGGTGAGTTAAGTAGCTCTGCAGAATCACCATGGAACAGAGACAAGGTAGATGTTAAAGCCATCAAGAAAATTGTCTTGGCTGGAAAAGTAGTTGCTCCAGAAAATGCTAGTTTATTATTTACTGGAACAAGCAATAAAGGTGACCTTACGAATGTAACTGAAATCGAAGGGTTAAGTCAACTGGATACCAGCAACGTAACAGATATGAGATCTATGTTTTACGGTATGAGTAGCGTAACAAGTTTAGATGTAAGTGGTTTTGATACCGGTAACGTAACAGATATGAAATCTATGTTTAACGGTATGAGTAGCGTAACAAGTTTAGATGTAAGTGGTTTTGATACCAGTAACGTAACAGAGATGGAATATATGTTTCGCCACATGAGCAGCGTAACAAGTCTAGATTTAAGCAACTTTGACACCAGAAAAGTAACAGATATGAGTTATATGTTTGACGATATGGGTAGCGTAACAAGTCTAGATTTAAGCAACTTTGACACCAGCAACGTAACAGATATGAGTTATATGTTTGACGATATGGGTAGCGTAACAAGTTTAGATTTAAGCAACTTTGACACTAGCAAAGTAACAAATATGAGTAATATGTTTGCTGATACTCCACTTAAGAAATTAATTCTAGGAGATACATTTAAATTTGTAGAAACAGATGGAAAAAACGCAAGTCTTACTTCTGCTTGGATGAGAGAAGATGGCAAAGGGACGTTTTATTCAGCAGAAGATTTCATGAAAAACTATGGAACGGGTGATTTGACTGCTGGCACGTATGTTTCCGTTGAAACAGACACGTGGGGAACTAGTCCGTATATGTTTGATGAAGATACAGGAACGTTAACAATCGGAGCAGGTGAGTTAAGTGGTTTTGTAGAATCGCCATGGTACAAAAACAAAAAAGTAGATGCTACAGCCATCAAGAAAATTGTCTTGTCTGGAAAAGTAGTTGCTCCAGAAAATTCTTTTTTATTATTTAGTGGAAATACCTCGGCTGACAAACCTACGAATGTAACTGAAATCGAAGGGTTAAGTCAACTGGATACCAGTAACGTAACAGATATGAGTAAAATGTTTAAAGGTATGAGTAGCATAACAAGTCTAGATGTAAGTGGCTTTGATACCAGTAAAGTAACAAATATGCAACATATGTTTTCCGGTATGAGCAGCGTAACAAGTCTAGATGTAAGTGGCTTTGATACCAGTAACGTAACAGATATGGCTAATATGTTTCGTGGTATGAGCAGTGTAACAAGTTTAGATGTAAGTGGTTTTGATACCAGTAATATAACAACTATGGAGAATATGTTTTACAATATAAGCAGCGTAACAAGTTTAGATGTAAGTGGTTTTGATACCAGTAACGTAACAACTATGAAGGATATGTTTGCTGATACTTCACTTAATAAATTAACACTAGGCGATCACTTTAAAGCGGTTGGAGACACTGGTTTATCAGCACCGAAAGCATTGAACGATGGAGATCAGCTGACAGGAAATTGGATTCGTGAAGATGGTCAGTCCAAAGGCTATTCACCTGCTGACTTTATGACAAATTACGGCACTGGTGATTTAACGGCAGGAACTTATGTGGCAGAACTAGTGAAAAGTGAGTTGAAACCACAAGAATATCATGTAGGAGAGGTCAATATTACTGGAACCTACACAGGGGATATGTCTCTCGGACGATTAACCGTTAATGGCAAAGTTGTCAGCTGGGGCGGTAGCTTCAAAGATGGTCAATTCAGTTATTATGTCGGTGTTGGAAAATTAAAAGTCGGCGACAAAGTCGTATTAGATGGCTACAACAAAGAGAAGAAATTGATAGATTCTAAAGAGATTGAAGTGATTTCCGAATCTTCAGGATCAATTGATCAGGTGGACACTTATAAGCTAGGTGATTCAACCATTACTGGAACTTACACGGGGGATATCCATAAAGGAAAACTAGTAGTGAATGGGGAAGTAATCAGCTGGGGCGGAACCTATAAAGATGGTAAGTTTAGCTATTATGTGAACTCTCAAATTATCAAAGCAGGTGATCAAGCAACGATTCAAGGCTACGATAAATTCGATACACCACTAGGTGATCCACAACCGGTAACTATAGGAGAACAACTGGGTCAATTAACAGAAGCCCATCGTGTGGGAATCAGTACAGTGATCGAAGGAAACTATACAGGCGATGTTTACCAAGGAATCTTGTTGGTCAATGGCGAAAAAGTTAGTCAAGGTGGCAGCTTCAAAGATGGCAAGTTCAGTTATTATGTAGGAAACCTCAAAGTGTCAGAAGATGATCAGGTAGTCTTGATGGGTGCCAACAATCGAGGACAGCAAATTCCAGGATCAGAGATTGGGGTCACTATTCAAACACCAACAGCTGAAATCAACGAATTGACTTATAAACTTGGCACACAAACGATCAAAGGAGCCTATGGTTCTGATACCCAAGTCCACCAAGGACACTTGTTTGTCAATGGTAAACTGATCAGTAAAGGTGGGAGCTTTAAGGATGGGGCAATCAGTTATTATGTGAAGCCAGACCTAATCAAAGCTGATGATCAAGTAACAATGAATTTCTATGATGGAAGTGGCAACTTATTGGCTGAAAACCAAACAGTTTCTGTAAACTAAGGAAAAATAAATTTATGTAAGTCTAAAAACTGGGGCATTGATTAGAAAAAATCTGATCAATGTCTCAGTTTTCTTGATTTAAGATACGCTCAAAATTAAAACAGGTTGAGCTAAATGATGAATACCGGAATGTGTACAGAGGTTTATATTTTTCGTCAAATAAAATTAAAAATTTATGCCATTTAAAAAGAAAAGTGACACACAAAAAATACATTATATCAGGGATTTCTTCTTTTTTAAACTTGTGAACTTAGCTGTTTTTTCCCTTTCTATTCTTACTTTTTAGTTTAAAAATATCTATTGTCATTGTGTCGCTCAAATCGCCATTTTCTGGACACTAATATCTAAAAATAAATATGATGTAAAATTATGCGTTACTTAGTGTTGTGTAGTAATCACACTGATCAACCTGCCAAGATTCCAATCACAACCACCTTTGAACAACATGAAACAACGATGACTAATAACAGTGGATTTAACGCTTCACAAAATCCAGTGGATGGACAATGATATTAGCAATGATGATTTCCCATTCTGATTGTAAAAGATCAATAAAGTTGATATAATGAATACGAAAAGAGGAGTTGCGCTAACAACTCCCTTAACAGCACCGTTTAAGACGGTGACCAGTTTAATATTATTTTTGAAAAATAATCGTCGACCGGCTAAAGCTGACGGTTATTTTTTTTGATTGTTGTTTACAACTGCCAAGATTCCAAAAATGATTGTTGCGATTAAAGAACCGAAACCAATCATTAATCCTAGCGCCGTTTCAACAGGCAAAAGGCTTCTCCTTTCTGTAAGATTTTGGAAGTACGCACATACGCACCACCTCACTTTCAATCGGATAGCCACCGTCACAAACTTTACTGTCTTGATTATTATTAGCATATCTAAAATTGACTAAAAATTCTCAATTTTAGTTGTTTTTTCTATAATTTTAGCGAGGAGATCGTGATGGAATAATCTATTGTTTTACTCGGTAAAATTCAGGTAATCAAGACGCAGCCATTGCTTGTGCGATTTACATTACAAATGAGTCCTGAACCAATCAATCAGTGGTCAATATAGAAATAGCGGATAAATTGCTCATTTTGGAAGAAAGCAATTATACTATTTCAGTAACAGGTCACTTCAATAAACGGAATCACTTAGTCATTGAATCGATGTAAATTAAAAACTCCAATCATTTTATGCGATTGATGAGCATAAAAAAGAAGAGCTGCACTCCTAAATGTGGATTGCAGCTCTTGTTGTTTTACATAGATACAGGAAAAAAGGTCTGTTTAGTAGAGACTGGGACAATAGTCTTCTTCAGTAAGAAAATAAGCTTGGTCGTCCTAGTCCCTCGTTTTTTTGAGAGATGTTCCAGACTTTCTTTACTCTTTTTCAAAGTAGTCTTTTTCCGAAAATTCTGCTTTTTGGTAGACACCCTGATCGCCATAATACTTGTTGTAGCGTTGTTTGAACTTTTTAAAAGTAAAGACAACCAATAATTTGATCAATGTGTAAATTGGGATACCAAAAATTACACCCATGAGTCCTAGTAAATCACCCATCACTAATAAAACAATCAAAATAGTGATTGGATGGACTTGAAGGCGATTGCCCATAACTCGAGGGATAACTAAGTCCCCATGAAGTAATTGGACGATGAACCAGACCAAAACAAACTTAATTGCCATGAATGTCGAATCTTGGAAAGCAATAAACAATCCAGGAAAGAAGGCAATAAATGGTCCAATGTAAGGAATGATACATAAAATCCCAGCTGCGATTGCTAGTATGCTTGCAAATTCTAAGCCGATCAATAAAAATGTGACCCAATAAACAGCTCCTAAGATGAAAGAAGCAATGATTTGCCCTTTTAAGAAATCACCTAATTGTTGATTGGCGATTTTAGTCAATGTCCGAAAATCTGTACGGAACTTGGGTGGTACGATCCCTAACACAGCTTGATAAAATTTCTGAGGATCTCTTAATAAGAAGAACGCAATGATTGGACCAGTAAACAATGTAATAAAGGTAGATGTTACTGCTGAAAAGATATTCCCGATACTTTGTGCGCCACTTTCCCAATAATCGCCAATAAACGAGGCAAAATTAGATGTCCAATCATCAATCGATGAAAAGAATTGATCGAATGTGTCCGCAAAAGGTGTTTGCGCTAGGAAGTTTTTCAAAGTTTGTATAAAATCGTTGAACAAATCAGGAAAACTAGTCATTAGTGTTTTGGCTTGTTGCTCCAAGAAAGGAACTAACCAAACACTCCCTAAGCCGATCAAAAATAAAATAATGACATAAACGATAGTAACAGATAAATTTCTAGATAGTTTTCGGCTCAAACGTTTGATCAACGGGTCTAGTAAATAATATAAAACTAACGCAAATAGTACTGGGGCGAGTGTCGTCGCAAAAATCACAAAAAATGGTTTAAAAATAAAACCGATCTGCTGAAAAAAGTAGATCACTAAAGCTAACATAATCAACAACCCTAATACATAATAAGAAGTCGTTCCTCCTAGAAAACGTATCAGACGTGACTGATCTTTAGAATTATTCTTCAATTTATTACTCCTTTCAATGTACTAAATCGCTCTAAGTTCAAGATAAAAGTAAAAGGAAATTGTTTTTTACCTATCGGGAACGTCAAGCTGATTTATCTTATTATAGTCGGAACTAGTGACAAAAAGAAAATGATACTGTTCAGAAATGGCTAGAAAATAAAAAGAAATAGTTTTAAGAAAACGCTTGACTATTTATTTAGCGATATGATAAATTAAATCCTGTTGATAAAACGTAAAGATTACGATTTGGTAACTTTAATCGTAAAATGAAAGAAGATGAAGGAGTGTCGTCAAATGAAGCGTTTGGTTTATTTATTAGGGATAGTAGTTACTGTTTGTATACTTGCCAGTTGTGGCAATCAACAAGAAG
Organism: Enterococcus sp. C65; assembly: GCF_040887165.1. Taxonomy (NCBI): domain Bacteria; kingdom Bacillati; phylum Bacillota; class Bacilli; order Lactobacillales; family Enterococcaceae; genus Enterococcus; species Enterococcus sp. C65. The sequence goes on from NZ_JBFOFG010000002.1 coordinate 348,869, forward strand.
CCTCGAACAAAAAAGAAAAATTGCAGGTGATGACGACTTTTTATCCAATGTATGATTTCACGAAAGAAGTAGTGGGAGATGAAGGAGAAGTTGAGTTATTGATTCCTGCTGGGACAGATTCACACGACTATGAGCCGTCAGCAAAAGATATGGCAAAAATTCAAAATGCGGATGTCTTTGTCTATAACAACGAAAATATGGAAACCTGGGTACCAGCAATCCAAAACACATTGAAAGAGGGGAATGTGTTAGCAGTCAAAGCGACTGAAGGGATGTTGTTGTTACCGGGTAGTGAAGAAGGACATGACCATAGTCATGGCGAAGCAGGGCATTCTCATGAATTAGACCCGCATGTTTGGTTAGCTCCAAGTTTAGCAATGAAACAAGTAAAAAGTATAAGGGATCAACTGATCACAAAATACCCCGATAAAAAAGAAGCCTTTACTAAAAATGCGGAGAATTATTTAGAAAAATTACAAGAACTTCATCAGAGTTATCAGGATACCTTAAGTAAAGCAAAACAAAAATCTTTTGTTACCCAACATGCCGCATTCAACTATTTGGCATTAGAGTATGGACTGAATCAAGTGTCAATAGCTGGCTTATCCTCAAGTGAGGAGCCTTCAGCCGCAAGAATTGCTGAATTAAAACAGTTTGTAAAAGATCATGGGATCAAATATATTTATTTCGAAGAAAATGCAAAAGACAGTATCGCTAGAACTCTAGCAAATGAAGCCGGCGTTTCTTTGGCTGTCTTGAATCCTCTAGAAGGTTTAACGAAAGAACAACTTGCAAATGGTGAAAACTACTTAACCATAATGAAAGAAAACCTCAAGTCATTACAAAAAACGACAGATACAGTGAATCCACTGGAAGCCACACTGACACCAGAAAAAGAAAAAAATGTATATAATGGTTACTTTGAAGATTCAGCTGTGAAAGACCGCAAATTGTCCGATTGGAAAGGGCAATGGCAAACGGTCGATAACTATTTAGCTGATGGAACCTTAGATCCCGTATTTGAGTATAAGGCAAAAATCGATCCAAAAAAATCAGCAAAAGAGTACAAGGATTATTATACCGTCGGATACCAGACGGATGTCGAAAAGATCAAGATTGACGGAGATCGAATGGCATTTACTTTTAAAAATGGTGAGACGAAGCAATCATCTTACCGATATGCAGGTAAAAGAGTTTTGAATTACGCTGCAGGAAATCGAGGCGTACGCTACTTATTTGAAGCAGTAGAGGCAGAAAGTGGCGCTTATCGATATGTACAATTCAGTGATCATTCGATTGCACCAACAGATTCGGAACATTTTCATATCTATTTAGGGAATGAAAGTCAAGAAAGTTTACTGGCAGAAATGGATCATTGGCCAACTTTTTATCCAGTAGAGATGAGTGGGCAAGAAATTGCGCAAGAAATGCTGTTACATTAAACTACAAAATAGGAACAAGAAAAGATAAATAAGAAAAAATGAGCAAAACAAACAGACGAGTTTTGCTCATTTTTTTTTGTTTGTTTTTGGGGAGAAGTCTGAGATTTACGAGATCAATTTTTTTAAACCACGTACAGAAGCCGGAATCACTTCGCCATTTGCTAACGTGATTTCACGAGTTTTTTTGTTGATCGTACGGACATTTTGAGTATTGATCACGTATGATTTATGGCAGCGGATAAAATGACGGTTCATTTTCTCTATTTCTTTGATTTTATCATAGAACTGCATTTGCGCATGAGTCAAATGAACCTCTAATTTATGTGGCGTTCCTGGGGAAGTAGAGAAATACTGGATATCTTTGATCGGCAGAAATTTTATTTCATCGTTAAATTCGATTTTAAAAATATCTTTTTGTAAAGGAGTCGCTTTGACATCTTCAAAGATCTTACTTAAAATACGTTCCACATTTTCTTTTAAATCAAAAATATCTTCTTTGATAATATAATCAGTCGGTTCAATATTACTCTTTAAGATAGACATTGAAAGATCCGTATGAGAAGTAACATAAATAATTTTTCCTAAAGGATCTAGATCTCTTACGCGTTTTCCGATCATAATACCATCTAGATCGCTATCTTTTAATTCAATGTCTAAAAAATAAATACCAAAAGATGAGGTTCGTACTCTAGCTGCTTGAAGAAGTTCAATTGGATCAGAAGTGGCGATATGGACATAACTATCCAAATTCTCAATCATAATTCGATTTTTGATCACTGCTGAAATTACTTCCAACTGTTTCGTGTCATCTTCGCAAATATAAATTGGAATCATACGAATACTCCTTTATTTTGTTTGTATATAGATTGTCTGAGAAAAACGTTGATTCTCAATAGATGTCTCTAAAAAGATATAAGGATTGGCCTTTGACAGCTCATCCAAAATGAATAAACCGAGTCCTTCGTTTTTAGGATCTTTTTTTGTTGAAAAACCTTTTTGTTTTAATTGATTTAACGGAAGTGTATTCATCGTTGTATTGATGACACGAATAATCACTGAGTTTTTCTTTTTTAAAACAAAGAGTTCAATTTTCTTCTTTTTAGTAATTAAAGCTCCTTCAATCGCATTATCTAAAATAATACCTAACATTCGGACGATGTTTACTGTGTGTTTTTTCTTTAAAGTGATCTCTTCTGGAATAACAAGATGCACGGATAATCCTTTTTCTTGTGCCATCATTAATTTCAAAGACAATAAGCTTCTTATTTCAGGAATTTTTATGTTATCTAACAGACTAAGGTTTGCTGGGAAAAGATCCATCATTTGACGAGTGGGTAAGATATTTTGATTGTAGTACTTACGTAATCCCTCCAGGTCACCTTCAGCAAGATAACTATTCATTGAAAAAAGCAAGTTTTGATAATCATGCTTGAATTCTCTAAGGTCTTGATAGTTTTTTTCTAGATCACGGATGTAATCTTGTTGCATTTGCATACGCTGTTCTAACAATTGGTCTGCCATTTTTCTCTTTGAAATTTTCCAATAATAAATGAGGATAAACAGCCCGCCACAGAGATAAAGAATGAAAAAGCCAGTGTTGATAGTTAAAATTTGGGGAGTCTCGCCAGAAAAACGTGTATAAAAGATAACGATATAATAGGTAAATAACATCAACGCGCCAACGGTTCCAATCATTCGGCGATCCAACCCATGGAAATTTTCTAAGGCTTTTTTAAAAGCTAAAGCAAGTAAGATCGATAACGTCGCAGAAATGACGATATGAATATACTGCAAGGAATCTCCTGGTTCAATGACAGCAGATTTCAAAATAAAAAAATCGCTGATGCTCGTCAAATGGTCTCCTAAAAGCGAAGTAAGCAATCCCCAAGGAAGAGCATAAACCAGTTTTTGCGGGGAAGTAGAAAAGAAGAAGAATGTTAGCATCAGCATACCTATAGCAAATAAAGCAGTAAATATCCCAAATAAAGGATACATAAAACCTAACAAGACACAAGAGATTAAAATAGTGGTAACGAATAAGTATTTCTTTTTAATTTGGTGTTCAATGAGTAATACACAAATTGTGTAAATTAAATATTGCAAGGCTATGGACCACAAAAACATAAAGTACAGCTCCCATTGATTTTTACCAAATTATAGCATATTTATTGAATTATTTTTTTAATTTTTCAGGGATTTTAAACTCTGAACTCATACCAAAGCAGCATCCAGACACAAAGAAGTCAGACAAATTAGTAAGTTGTTTAATGATTGTTTTTTTCATAGAAAATTCCTCCAAGATTCATTATATAATTCGTAATTGGAAGCAGCGTAGCTATTTCTAAAATAATCCCGAGAAGCAAGTAAGTAGAAAAGTAAGAATTAGCGAAAAATAAAATAGTTATTGCAAATAGAAGAAACATGAAAATTGCTTTTTTTAACAGTGGTGGGCGTTTTTCAGGTTCAATGGGATTGATTGCTGTACCTTTTGATCCATAGCGAAGCAACAATAAGAAACAGATGATCAATGAAATGACCTTCAGTGGGGAAGAGATGGTCACATCAAAGTGTTTCATTAAGAGGGGAACGCCCCACAAATAAAGCAAAGTCCATAGTAAACAAACAAATTCAGAATCAGAATGAAGTCCGTAAGCATAGCGACGGATACAAATATAAGAAAGAAAGGTCAATCCTGTTTCGACCCAAGAACCGGTTATTAAAGAAAATACTAAAACAACGGCCAATTTGCCAAGGTTATTCATTAATACATCAAGGGCAAATTTTACTTGGAGATAAACCATTTCATCTTCTATTTTTTCACCACTGAATAATGTGTCTAATATTCTATTTACAACTTTATTTTTCATCCAACGTACCTCCAATAACGATTTTATTCTAAATTTGTTAAAAATAGTGTTTCGATTCATAAAAGGTTGTTTTGACATCAAAACCGTAAAAAAAAGATCAAAAAATTCAGTTAGATCTTTCTTTTTTGAGTATTTTATAAATGGCAGATAAAAAAAGTGAACGGTTTTGACATGAAAAGGGCTTTTTATGATTTTTATGTGTTCTCTGCCTAGAAGTATGTTAAAAATTGATTGACTTAAAAAATATTGGAGGAACTATCATGGGGAATGAACAAGTAATGGAGAAAATGGATGAGCAATTATTTGAAGTTGGTGAAACAGGTGCTTTTGTTTCAGATTTATTTGAAGCACCTATCAAAGGAGAAATTGAAAAAGTTTATGAAAACAGCGTGATGATTCGGGTCATCAAATGTGCAGTAGAAGATAATGAAACTGCCGACAGTTTGCATTGGCAACTTGTTGTTCGAAAATCAAGTGCGATAATGGAATGAATAAAAATAAACATAAACACAACAAATAGGCTGAGGTACTGTCCGAGTATCCTGTAAATCAGCCTATTTGTTGTGTTTTGAAGTATAGTGATTTTTTTAGTTAGTTATTAAAGTGAACACGCTTGTCCTTATTTTTTGGATAAGACTATATGACGTTGGTAAAATTTCCATACTTGAATGCTTTGAACAATTGCTATGATTAAAAATAAAACAGCCACTAATAAAATAGCAAAATGCCCAAATAAATGGTGGCAAAAAACGAGAACGCCTGCGCCACTGATGAAAGCCAGAACAACTGTCAGAAAATGGAAAAAACGATCGAACGCTGCTTTTTCTTTTGTGACAAGAGAATCGTATAAGTTAGTAGCAACTCCTTTTAGATTCCCCGTAGTAAAAAGATTAGTATAAGCTCGTCCATCGATTTTATCAAAAGCGACCCATTGAATAGCTGCTGTAAATGCAATCATGATGGTTACGATGGCTGGGTGGATACTGATTGGAGTCAGACTGACTAAGAAAAAGATAATTGCTTCGTAGTAAAGAACATACAAACGCCAATAGTGTTTTTCTTTCTTTTTGAAATAATCAATCAAAAATTTTGTCAGTAAAATCCCTAAAAAAAAGAAGACAGTAGAAAGAATTTTTTTTCCAACGCTAATCCATTCACCATCGAAAGCTTGGATGATTGCTAAGACAATATTACCCGTTTGTGCTGAAGCAAATGCGTTATATTGAATATATGTATAACTGTCCATTGCGCCACCGATAAAGGATAATAAAAGTCCGATTGTCCGTCCTTCATGAAATGAAGTACTCATTTATATTCACCTTCAAATTAATATATTTGTCTTTTTTATTCTATCATATTGGTTATATGTTTTTGATATTTTATAGATAATTTTCAGAAAAGGTCAGTGTTTGCTAAAGTCATTTTAATTTTTAGAAAGGTCTGTTAGTATAAAAGAAAAATATTGACCATTTATATATAGAAAGATGTGAAAACAATCAATCAAGGGAATGAAAAAGAAATACTTCGCTTACAAAGAGAAATCAGTCATTGGGAAAAAAGATATGAGAAGCTCCAACAAATTTTCCGGATGCAAGAAGAGATCATTGCAAGCTATGAAGCAGCTTATGGTGAAGCACCTGGGCTGATTGAGGAAGAAAAAGAAACGAATAATAGTCATTCATTTTTCGATATGATGGAAAAGCGCTCCTACAATCGTTTTAATTACGAGCAAAAAGCAGCGATTACTTACAATATGGAAAAAAATCTAAGGATCATTGCAGGAGCGGGAAGTGGGAAGACCCAAACAATTTGTGCAAAAGCTGTCTATTTAATGACTGAAAATCAGGTAGATGAGCAACGGATATTGATGATCACTTTTACGAGAAATGCTGCGAATGAATTGAAAAAGCGAGTAGATAATTTTAGCCAACGAAAGACCAATGTTCATATAGGAACTTTTCATAGTATCTTTTTTCGTTTGTACAATGATATTTGTCGCCAATTCCCAGAAGTAGTCACTGAAGGGATACAGGGAGAATTTTCAAAAGAGACCTCATACAAAGTCAGTGGACTAATACAACAACTTATTCGTAAGTATAATTTATACGCTTTTGATCAATATGGAGAAAAAAATTTGGCGGCACGTCTTGATTATTGGCAGAATATGAACTTATCAATAGAAGAAACGCGAGTGTTGATAAAAGAAAACTTTGACTTTATTGAACCGAATGCAACTATGCCGATTTCCGAAAGAATGACCCACTTCATGCGAGAACTGCAAGCACAAAAGAAAGAGCAACATCTTTTTGAATTCAATGATGTTCTAAGTAATTTAAAACAAGCCTTGCAGAACGAAGAAATCAGAAACTTCGTGGGACAAAAATATGATTATTTATTTATTGATGAATTTCAAGACACGAATCCTTTACAGTGGGAGATTGTTCGCCTGATCACGAAGGAAACACCAATGAAACTTATTGTGGTCGGTGACGATGATCAAAGTATCTATGGGTTTCGAGGTTCGGAACCTTCTTATATTAAAAATTTTGACCAAGAGTACGCAACGAAGACGCTTTTTTTATTAACCAACTATCGTTCACGTGCCACCATTGTTCAAGGAGCGAATCGCTTAATTACATTTAATAAAAATGATCGTATCCAAAAAGCAATGATTCCAGCTAAGAAAGAGGCGGGGATTATGCAGGCGCTAGCTTTTGATGACATACAAGCTGAAAGTCGCTGGATCATTGAGCAAATCAAAACATTGATTAAACATAAAGGAAAATACAAAGAATCAATCGTTTTATATCGGTCGTTAACGCAAACCCAGCAATTAGTCCAAGACTTGTTACAGACGGATATCCCCTTTGTACTAGAAGCAGATGGCCCATACGAAGGGATATTTGGGATAAAACTATTTCAACAGTTCTATCAAAGGATCCTTTACTGGCAAAATGCAACTACTTATCAAAAAAAGACACAGGGTTATCAACAAGTACTCTATCAGTTAATGATTAATTGCTATTTCAAGAAGGCTGAATGTGAGGACTATTTTTCACAACGAAATAAAGTAACAGATATTGTGGAATATATCCTTTCTGTAAAGCCGCATTTAAAAACAAAAGAAAAAGAGATTCATCGGTTTGTAAAGAACCTTCATACTTTTGATAAAAATGGCGGAAAAGGTTTTGATCGTTTAATTCAAAGCTACCTTAAATTAAGTCGACCAACTAAAGAAATAGACGGTAGTGAGCGTGAATGGTTGTTAGGAACGCTCAAACAATTTCCAACATTAGAAAAAATCAACCATTTAGAAAAAGACATCCAAGCAGTTGCGAAACAACTAAAAACTCGTTTAATCGCTTACCGACAAGGAAAACTTGATGCTTTATGCATTCAAAGTATTCATAGAAGTAAAGGCTTAAGCTATCGCAATGTTTTTTTAGTTGGTTGTAATGAAGGAGCTATTCCTTACAATGGTGCCTCTGATAAAGCAGCCATTAGTTTGGATAAGGTCAAGGCAGAGCATGTGACAACAGTCGAAGAAGAACGCCGTCTTTTTTATGTAGCAATGACCCGAGCAAGGAATCGTCTCTATTTGTGTATACCTTTGATGAAGGGGACGAGAAAATTGAAAACTTCTAGATTTATTAGAGAAACAGGTTGTAAAATTAAAAAAATACATGTTTGATCACATAAAAAACGATATTATTAGGTAAAAAATACTAATAATATCGTTTTTTTTATGTATTTTTCTTCTTTTTTTTATACAAAATAAATTAATTTTTTTCATATAAACACAGGATTAAAAGGGTTTAATAGCAAAGGAGAATAAATTTTCTGAATTTTAATAGCTAATAATTGGTGTTTTTTATAACTTTCAGTTAGAATGGGATTATAATTAAAAAGGAGTGAGAGAATGATAAAAGTATATACTTCCCCTAGCTGTACTTCTTGTAGAAAGGCAAGAGCATGGTTGCAAGAAAATCGTTTAGATTTTGAAGAAAAAAATATTTTTGCAGAGCCGATATCAGAAAATGAAATACGTGAAATTTTAGCAGCCACTAACGGAGGCGTTGAAGACATTATCTCTACTCGCTCAAAAATATACGAAAAATTAGCTATTGACTTCAACGAGCTCACATTAAAGCAAATGATCGTCCTTTTTAAACAATATCCTTCTTTACTAAGACGTCCGATCTTAATTGATGAAAAAAGAATATTGATCGGTTTTAATGAAGATGAAATTCGTTCGTTTGTTCCAAGAGAAATTCGTTCAGTTGCAAGAAGAATGATTTATATGCAAAACAGTATCTTCAGTTAAATTTAAAAAAGGAGGAATCTTGTGAAGGTATACGGGTCGGCGCATTGTGTGACGTGTCTAAAAGCAAAGCAGTGGTTAGAAGAACATCATCTCTCTTATCAGTTTATTGATTTAGATCAGAGAGAGCTAACCGTTAAGGAAGCAAAAGAATTGTGTGGGTTTGAGAATGTTCACGCGGAACGACTGTTCGCCACTTGGTCACAAGGTTTCAAAAATCTGGAAATTGATTTATCTACTATTAATGAACAACAATTGATTGTTTTGTGTAGAACACATGGAGAACTAATCAGACGTCCGCTGATTATTTTTGATAATGTTTTATTTGTTGGGTTTAATGAGGAATTAATGGAGAAATTAATTGCAAGCCAATAAATACAGGATGACTTCAGTGGCAAAAAAACGAAATAGTCGGTTAGAGGAGATGGATGGCTATTCATTTCCTTTTTTTGTGAGTGATCTTTTCTAAAAGAAACTTGTCTCAGTCTTTTCTATTATCTCTAAAAATGAATAAACGGCGTTCAAGAAGCAACTCCTCAACAATAAGCGATGGTTTTCTAAAATATGAGGAGCTATTTTAAAAAATCATCGCTTATTCGCTCGGAGTTGAACGCTTCTTTCACAGCCTCTTGCTAAACGGTGTTCAAACATCAGCTCCTTGAAATAAGAAAGAATTTTTCAAAACATGAGAAGCTGTTTCAAAAAATTCTTTCTTATTGTCATCAGAGCTACCCGATGTTTTCACGACCTCTGATTCACGGTGTTCAAAGAGCTGATCTTCGGCGATAAGTCAAAAAATCTCAAAACATGAGGAGCTGTTTCGAGATTTTCATCCTTAACGCTTAGGTCATGACACTCTTTTCACAACCTCATTGATCAACGGGAAAACGATGAACGTTCATCAATGGGGCAACCGTGTGGAGTAACCAAAGATGTCATAAATGGACAACAGCTGAAAGAAGTCTTACGGTTCGATTATCTGGATAGCCAGAATCAGTAGAATGACTATGGCTTATTTAATATAGAAAAGCTGAAACCAAGAGTGATAACCTATACCAAAGGTTTAAATACTTATTGACATGTGTAAAATTACATGGTATATTCTTTTTTGTTGTTTTTAGTTACTCGTTTTAAAAAAATGAAGTAATAAAAAAGATTCAAAAAGTTCTTGACGTGTGAGTTATCACATGATAAGATAACTGAGTCGTTAAAAACCGACAGCTTATGAAGCTTGATTTCATCGAAAAAAACTTCAAAAAAGTTGTTGACAAATAACAAACGATGAGTTATGATAAATGAGTTGCTGAAGCGTTTCTGAAAAACGAAGTGAAAAAAACTTTTAAAAAATAGTTGACAAACAAACGTCGATCTGTTATGATATAAAAGTTGCTACGGCAATATCGAATGATTAATCGCTAGCTCGTTAAGAAGTTTCAACTTTAAATCAAGTAGCA